>NZ_JAFKHD010000465.1 GCF_017307565.1 Devosia sp. | reverse complement strand
GATCGCCGACATGAGCGTCACGCGCTCGGTGATCGCGGCGAGGAAGCCGAGCCTGCTCACGGCCTCGAACGAGTAGGCCTCGGCGACCGCGACGACCGGCGTGCTGGCTGACGCGAGCAGGATGACGATGGCACAGACCGCGATCTGGGTGAGGGCCAGCCGCACGGCCCCGACAAGGTCGAAATCAAGCCGGACGGCTGTATAGATCGCCACTTCCAGCGTTTGGTTGGCCGGCCCGCCGCCGAGCAGCAGCACGATCGGGAAACTGGTGAAGGCCAGAAGGAAGATGATCGCACCAAGGCCGGGCAGGCTCGAGCGCATGGCTGGCCAGTCGATCAGCGCGAAACGCTGTGGTGCCGAAAGCGCCAGCGATTGGCCGACCTTGAGCCGCGCGGCCGGAATGGCATCGAGCCGGGCGAGGAGAATGCGGGCGGCAAAGGCGCCGTCGAGAATTACATGGGCGAGCAGAATGCCCGAAAGCCCGAAGGCGGGGTTGCCCAGCGAAAAGCCGAACAGGGCTTCGCTGGTCTTATTGATCCAGCCATTGCGCCCCCAGATCGAGAGCAGGCCGAAGGCAACCACCATGCCCGGCGTGACGATGGCGGCGGCAAAAAGGCCGACGACGAGGTCGCGGCCGGGAAACCGCAGCCGGTTGAGCGCCCAGGCGAGGGCCATGCCCACGGCGAGCGACAGGACCGTCGTCAGGCCCGCCTGGATGCTGGTCATACGCAAGAGGTGCGGGATATCGACGCGCGACGCGCCGCTCGGCTCGGTCGCTGCGTCGAGAATGGCCCAGAGCACGGCGACGATGAGCCCGGCAATGGCAATGGCGAGGAGGCTCGCCACGCCGATCCGGGCAGGGCGCGGGGGCAGGGTCAGCATTGTCCGCCCCACAAACCAGCGGAACCCGTCCCCATTGCTGGGAGGGCTGGGGAAGAGGACGGGAGCGAGGACGGTGTCGCCACCCCGACCCAACCTCCCCCATGACGGGGGAGGCGCTGCATCGTGATCGTGCCTTGCATTCTGCTTACTGTACGGCCGCCAGCATCTCGTCGATCCAGGCCGAGGAGTGGGCCAGGATGTCCTCGTCGCTGAGGTGCAGGGTCTTTGCCGGCTGCGGCAGGGTCGCAAAGGCGGGGTTGAGATCGGCACCGAGATCGACCACCGGGAACATCCAGTTGGTTGTCGGAATGATCTTCTGGCCTTCAGGCGAGGCGAACCAGGCGAGGAACTGCCGCGCCAGATCCTGATGCTTGGAAGACTTCAGAATCCCCGCCACTTCGATCTGCGGATAATGCCCTTCCTCGAACAGCGCCGCCTTGATGGTGTCGTCGCCGTCTTCGATGATGTGATAGGCTGGCGAGGTCGTATAGGAGAGCGCCATGTCGGCCTCGCCATTGAGGAAGAGCGAATAGCTCTCGCTCCAGTCGCGTGTCACCGTCAGGATATGGGGCTTGAGACCCGCCCAGATTTCACCGGCGCGATCGCCATAGGCAGCCTTGATCCAGAGCACGAGGCCCAGGCCCGGCGTTGCCGAGCGCGGGTCCTGCACCACGATCTTGAAATCGTCCGGCATGGCGATCAACTCTTCGAACGACTTGGGCGGCGTTGCCGTCCGGTCGGTGTCGTACATGAAGGCGAAGTGCGAATAATCGAACGGCACGAATTGCGCGTCGGTCCAGGCTTGGGGCAGGGCCAGCTTGTCGAGCGTCAGGCCATGGTCGGCGAAAAGGCCGGTGGCGCGGGCTTCCCCGGCGATGGCGGTGTCGAGGCCGACAATGAGATCGGCTTCGGTCGTTGCGCCCTCGAGCTGCACGCGACGCAGCGTGCCGATGGAACTATCCGCGGCAACCCAGTTGAGCTTGCAACCGCAGACCGGCTCGAACGCGGCCGAAAGCTGCGGGCCGGGGCCCCATTCGGCGGCAAAGCCGTCATAGGTGTAGATGGTGAGCGTGGGCACGTCCTGCGCAGCGGCAGAACCGGCAGACAATCCAAAAAGGACCGCAAGCGCCAGATAAGTGGATTTGACCATCTGGTCATCCCTTCAACGGTTGCGGCCATGGGAGAAGGGTATGTGTCAATGGTAGAAGCGCGAAAAGGCGCCCTTGCCATCTCGAACTTCCTCCGCCAGCATGACCTGGTTCAGGTTCAATGGGTAACTCTCAGCTCCGGAAGATTTCCAGAACACCCCAGCGAGACGGCTCGGACAATATTGAGAGAAATGTGACAGTGCAAGTGACTTCAGAACGCGGCCCGAAAGCGCTGCCGCTGGTCTTCGACCGACCCCTCGCCATTGTCGGCGGCGGCACGGTGGACGGGGCTTTGCTGCGTGAATTGGCCGCCAGGGGCGTAGCCATGGTCGGGGCCGATGGCGGCGCCGATACGATCGATGCGGCCGGCCTTTTACCCGATGCCATCATCGGCGATCTCGATTCCCTGACGAATCGCGCCGCCTGGGAAAGCCGCACCCGCGTCATCCATATCCCCGAACAGATCACCACCGATTTCCAGAAGGCACTCTATTCGACCGAGGCTCCTGTCACCCTGGCGCTCGGGATGACCGGCAAGCGCCTTGACCACACGCTCGCCGCCCTCAGCGCCGTGCTGCAATATGCCCCGAGCCGCAAGCTGATGCTGATCGACGAGGTCGATGTGGCCCTCGCCGTCACTGGCTGCGTCTCGTTCGAGGCCGGGCCGCGCGAGCGCGTGTCCATCCACCCGCTGGTCCCCATTCGCTTCGTCCGCTCGACTGGACTTCTTTATCCCATGGATGGGCTCCTGCTGGAGCCCGGCGGTTTGATCGGCACGTCCAATGAGGGGGTAGGGGCCCGCGTCGAGGTCGAGCCCGAGGACGATACGCCATGGCTGCTGATCCTGGGTCGTTACCGCCTGTGGGATCTGGTGGAACGAGGTGGCGCTGGGTGAACGGAGGCTGAATTATCGTTTCAGCGGCAGGTCAGAGATGGATGGGCATGGTGTGGACATCACAACATGAGGTTTCGAAATGTCCATTAAGTCATTTGTCGTCGCCTTTTCCCTGGTTGCCGGCCTTGGTCTTTCCGTTGGCGTTGTCGAGGCAGCGCCGATGTTCAAGCCCGGCCAGCAAGTCAGCCTCAACCCTCAGCCCCTGCCGCCGAAAGAGGCGACGGCGCTCAATCCGCAGCCCTTGCCACCGGTCGCAGCGAAAGCGCTAAACCCCCAGCCGCTTCCTCCCAAAGAAAATGGCCTGTTCAACGTTCGGCGATAGGCGTCGGGCAGGGATGAGACTGGCAAATAAAAAGGCCGTCCCAGCGGGACGGCCTTTTTCTTTGAATGCTGGCTTGACCTAATGGGCCCGCGAAGCCTGCTGCACGGCTTCCTGCACCTTTTCAAAGGCGCGGACTTCGATCTGCCGGATGCGCTCGCGGCTGACGTCATACTGCTGGGCCAGTTCCTCAAGCGTCGCGGGATTATCCTGCAGGCGGCGAGCCTGGAAGATGGCGCGTTCGCGTTCGTTGAGCACGTCCATTGCAGAGTTGAGCAGGGTCATGCGCTCGTCGAACTCCTGGGTTTCACCCAGGCTCGTTTCCTGGTCCGGCGTGTCATCGACCAGCCAGTCCTGCCATTCCGACGAACCCTCGTCTGCCCGCATGGGCGAGTTGAGCGAGGCGTCGCCCGAAAGGCGGGCATTCATCGACACCACATCGTCTTCGGTGACGTTGAGCGTCGTTGCGATCTGCTTGATCTGGTCCGGATGCAGGCTGCCATCGTCGAGCGCTGCGATCTGTCCCTTGACCTTCCTCAGGTTGAAGAACAGGCGCTTCTGGGCGGCCGTGGTGCCGATCTTAACAAGGCTCCACGAACGCAGCACATATTCCTGAATGGCCGCACGAATCCACCACATGGCATAGGTCGCCAGGCGGAAGCCCTTTTCGGGCTCGAAGCGCTTGACGGCGTGCATGAGGCCGACGTTGCCCTCGGAAATGACTTCCGAGATCGGCAGGCCATAGCCACGATAGCCCATGGCGATCTTGGCGACGAGGCGCAGGTGGCTGGTGATCAGCTTCTGCGCCGCGCCTGGATCGGCGTGTTCCTTGTAGCGTTTGGCCAGCATGTATTCTTCATCGGGTTCCAGCATGGGAAACCGGCGGATCTCCTGGAGATAACGGCTGAGGCCGCCCTCGGAAGAGAGAACGGGAAGATTGGTTTGGGCCATGGACGCACCCCCTTTCTTATCCCCCGCATTGCGCGGGCGGAATAATCTCCCCCTGTCCAGTCGGCACAGGTGAAGACGCACCGCCATATATAGGCGGCAGTTTGGCGATTTTAAGAGGCAGAAACGTCATCCAACGTTACAAATTGGATAAGGTTCCCGCCTGCATTTGTCTCGCCTATCAGGATTACGCGCCAATAGCCCTTTCGGTTCGATCACCCTTGGGTGATCTGCCGGGCCTAGCGCGCGAAAGCCTTGTCAAATGGCTCGAGCGCATCCTGCACCGCCTGCAGGTCGTCCGGCAGGTCCGCCTCGAACATCATTTCTTCGCCCGTCACCGGATGCTCGAAGCCGAGTTCGGCGGCGTGCAGGGCCTGGCGGCCCAGGGCGCGCACGGCGTCAGCCAGCTCTTCGGGCAGGCGATTGACCTTGGTCGCAAAGCCCGATGCATAGACCTGGTCGGCAACCAGGGGGTGGCCGATATGGGCCATGTGTACGCGGATCTGATGGGTCCGCCCGGTTTCGAGTTGGCACTGGATGCGGGTAATGTCCCAGCCTTCGCCGCCATAGCGGGCTTCTACGGAATAGTGGGTGATTGCCTCGCGGCCATCCTTGCGCACGGCCTGTTTCAGGCGATTTCCAGGGTCGCGGCCGAGCGGGGCCTCTACCGTGCCCATGGCGCTCTGCGTCGTGCCCCAGGCGAAAGCGATATAGGCACGGTGCAGCGGACCGGTCCGGCCATGGTCGGCGAATTGTTCGGAGAGGTGCTTGTGCGCGCGTTCTGTCTTGGCGGCGACCATGACACCCGAGGTGTCGCGGTCGAGCCGATGCACGATGCCCGGGCGCTTGACCCCGCCGATGCCCTTGAGGCTGTCGCCGCAATGGAAGATCAGCGCATTGACCAGCGTGCCATTGGGCGAGCCAGGAGCCGGGTGCACCACCATGCCCACCGGCTTGTTGATGACGATCAGTTCGTCGTCCTCATAGAGAACGTCGAGCGGTATGTCCTCGGCCTGCGGTTCGGGATCTTCCGGGGGTGGGGCAAGAAGGACGATTGTCTCGCCGGCCTTCAGACGATATTTGGGTTCGCTGACGGTCTTGCCGTCGATGGTGACGGCGCCTGCAAGGATCAGATCCTTGATGCGGCTGCGGCTCAATACGTCGTGTTCTCTAGCGAGCACGGCGTCGAGGCGGCCCCCGGCATTGGCTTCATCGACGACCAGCTCGACTGGCTCGCCCTCGAATTCTAGATCGGTATCGTCCGCCATGAATGATCCTGAAAAGTCCGACAATACGGCCTTTGCCGACGAGAAAGAACTTTCGCCGGAGGCCACTGCCGCTATTGGAAAAGCACGCCGCTCGGCGGGTTTCGCCATGGGCATCATGTTGCTGGGCTTTATGGCGGTTGGTTTCGCGATTGTCTATCGCGTCATGCGCGACGCGCCGCCCCCGACGATTGCCGCCAGCGTCATCGTACCGGCCGGGTCCGAAGTGCTCTCCTCGCTCACCGTCGATGGCACAATCCAGGTGACCTATCGCGCCGGTGGTGCGGTGATGCTCGCCGTATTCGACTCCAAGACCGGCGAACTGCGCCAGAGCACCGAGATCGCCACGCAGTAGTTTTACGCCCACTATGTCATGATGCTCTGAGAAGTCGGCCGCGGGACCACCGAATTTGCCTTTGCGAATTCGGTTGGGGTGAGGGGGCCTTCCCTAGCGTCCCTGAATTTCCCGTAGCGCGGCAAGGCGATCCGATACCGAGCCGCGCCGGTTGTTCTCGGCGTTCGGCGGCTCCAGCGTTCCCATGGTTTCCCCGTCATCGGCAAAGCGCTGCACGCGATCGAAGAGGCTCTCCTCGGGATTGTCGTTGATCGGGGTGTCGTGGTCCACAGCATAGACCAGCCGGCTGACGCTGGCGGCGATGTCGTTGAGTTTTTCGCGCAGGTGCGCTTCCTCGAAGCGCTCGGTTTCCCAGTCCGCCAGGATCGAGGATTCGACATTGGCGACTTTGCCGCGCAGGCGCTCGACCTCGTCTTCGAGGCTGAGCTTGTCGGCCAGCAATTGCTCGGCCCGGCCATTGCTCTTGGCGACGGCTTCGCTCGATTCAGCCAGGAGCGCGTTGAGCCGGTTCTCGGCACTCGCCATGCGGGCTTCCGCGGCAACCAGCGCTTCGGCGTTTTCTTCCTCGCGCGCATCGCGCCGGGCAAGGGCATCGCGCATCTGCGCGATGGCGGCCGTCGCCTCGGAAGAGCGACGATCGGAATTTTCCAGCCGCTCGATCAGGCTGTGGGCCTGTTCCTCAAGAAAGGCCGCGCGCTTGCGCTCGATGGCGAGCGAGGCGCTGAGGCGATCAACGTCATGGTCGTAGTCGCCGCTGAGGTTTTCTCCGCCAGTCGCTTCCGGAAAGCCTTCGCGGAGGCTGCCGCGCAGGGTCTCGATTTCGTCCTGGCGCACTTCCACGTCGCGGTCGCGCATGCGCAGCCGCTGGGCGAGGTCGGTGCCTTCCTTCTCGAGCTCGATGATGCGTGCCCGCAGGTCCACCTGGCGGCTTTCCAGCTCGGACACCACGGACATGTGCTGCTCGCGCTCGGCTTTCAGCGCGCCGAGGTCGGTGCGCTTCTGGTTTACATCGCTCAGCTGCTCGGCGAGGCGCTTGCGCAGCGTCTCGACATTCATTTCCAGCCGGCGGGTCGAGAGCGCGAATTCGGCGCGCAGCTGGTCCTTGTCGGCGCGGAATTCGGAAAGGGTGATCGGGGTCGCGGCCTCGATGCGGCGCTTGGTCAGGCGCACCGCCCGTTTCCACACCGCCGGCATGATGATGAGCGCGATCAGCCCTGCTACCAACAGGCCCAGCGCAAAATACATCATGTTCTCGATCAGCATCGCGCATACTCCGGCCGCAGTGCAGCCCCGGCAAAGCCGGTTCGTCCTAATCCGATTTAGCGCTCAGGTTTTACCCTGGCCATCTCCACAGAAGATTAACCCTAACGGCTTTGGGACACGAGTCACGAAAAAGCCGGGGACAAAGCCCCGGCTCCAATACACTTTTTCTGGACCGACAGCGGTCAGAAGGGGTTCCAGGTGGGCTGGTTGGTGAAGTTGAGATAGCCCACATTGATGCCCAGACGCGCCCCGACGCCAGAGCGGATCGGGACCACCACCACATTGCCGCGCTTGGTCACGGTCATACCGAGACCCCCGATGACATAGGCAGAGCCATCGACGCCCGGATAGCGTCCGAGAATGTCCTGAATGGTCTGCAGATTATAGACCAGCATCATGACCTTGGAGCCATCGCCGCCGACGTCGAAACCGATGCTGGGACCCTGCCAGTAGATCGAGAATTCACCGGCATTGCGGGTGTAGAGCTTGCCCTCACCATATTTGGCGCCGATGAACAGCGCGCCACCGGCTTCCTCACCAAGGATATAGCCATTGGGCAGGCCGAACTGGCTCACGGCCTTTTCAACGACCGAGGCGAGGCCCTGGCTGGCAGAGCCGAAAAACTGATGACCGCTTTCGACCAGTTCGGCCCCGGAATAAGTGTCGCTCAGCGAGCCCTGGGCCAGGGCGGGCACCGCGGCGGGCAAAGCGAGCGCCAGCAACAGGGCGCCGATTTTGGCCAGGCGTTTCAACATTGATCCATCTCCCATGGCGGCTCAGCGTGGTTACGAGGACATTAAGGTCTTTGCGGCAAATTTGCCGGCGACGACGTGCCGATCCTGGGTTTCGATCATGCAGCAAACCTCTAAACAAATCTTAACCATGTTTGCCGTGGTCCTGCCGCTTTTCGGGCTGTTTTCCGCCCATTTTGCCCCGAGCTACGGCCAGTCGGTGGTCAGCTACATCACCACCGACCCGCTGACGGGCATCGCCATCGGCGGCATGGATCCGGTGTCCTATTTTACCGAACCGGCCCCGCTGCCGGGCAAGCCGGAATTTGAATTCTACTGGATGGGCGCGCCCTGGCTCTTTGCCAACGAGGCGAATTTTGAGATCTTCAAGCGTCATCCGGAAATCTATGCGCCCCAATATGGCGGCCATGGGGCCATGAGCATGGCGCGCGGCTTCGTTTCGGATTCCGACCCGCGGCTATACACAGTCTTCAAGCAGCGCCTCTTCTTCTTCTATTCCGCGGCCAATCGCGAAGCCTTCCTGCTCGCCCCTGATGCAGCGGCGCGACGCGGCGCCGAGAATTGGCCGACATTGTCCAAAAACCTATCGACGCAGTAGTGCTGGCCCGCGCGGCCCATTATCTTCCCAACACTGATTCACCGCCCCGGCGGAAATGGAGACCTAGGATGACCGATATCATTGAGCTCAAGGCAACGGACCTCGCCGCAATGCTGTGCTCGCGGGTTTGCCATGACCTCATCAATCCCATCGGCGCCATCGGCAACGGGCTCGAAGTGCTCGCCGATCCCAGCCAGGCGGAAATGTCGGAAGGCGCGCGCGACCTCATCGCCAGCGCTGCCAAGCAGAGCCGTGCCAAGCTCGAATTCGCCCGCCTTGCTTATGGCGCTTCCTCGACCGCCGGCACCGATATCGACACGCGTGAATGCGAGCGCGTCGCACGCATCCTGTTCGATATCGAAAAGGCCGATCTCGACTGGCAGGTGCCGCTGATCCTGCTGCCCAAGCACAAGGCCAAGCTCCTGATGAACATGCTGCTGATCGCAGCCGGTTCCGTGCCGCGCGGCGGCCTCGTCACGGTCAAGGTCACCGGCGCCGCCGGCGAAGAGAAGTTCGAATTCAATTCCAAGAGCGATCCGGAAAAGCGCCAGAAGACGCTGATCCCGTCCGGCTCCGCCGGCCTCCTCTCGGGCATGCCCGAAGAAGGTTCGGTCGACGCCCGCGGCATTCAGCCGTTCTATACCGGCCTTCTTGCTCGCATGACCGATATGGAGCTCGATATCGGCATTGAAACCGAGGTCTTCTTCTTCACCGCCATCCCCAAGGCCAAGGAAGAAGTCGTGGCAGAAGAGGCCAAGGCCGAAACGGCCAGCGAATAACGGGCTGTGCGGTTGGCGGGAAAGTTTCTTTTTCGCTAACCATTCCCAAACCAGTTGCCGCGCATAGTTCGGGCAGCGCCTGTCTGCCCGGAGCTTTGTCATGCCTTCTTGCCTGATCGTCGACGACTCCACCGTCGTGCGCAAAGTGGCGCGCCGAATTTTGGAAGACCTCGACTATTCGGTCGAGGAAGCCGAAGACGGCGAGGAAGCCTTCGAGAAGTGCAAGGCCGACATGCCGGACGCGATCCTGCTCGACTGGAACATGCCGATCATGAGCGGGCTGGAGTTCCTGAAACTCCTGCGCGCCTATATCGGGGGGGAAAAGCCGCGCATCGTCTATTGCACGGTCGAGCACGACATCGGCGCCATTGCCCTTGCCCGCAAGGAAGGCGCCGACGACTACATGCTCAAGCCTTTTGACCGCAACAGCCTCGAAGCCAAGTTCGACCTGAGCCGCCTCGAACCGGTCTGACACCGCTCCCTTGAGGCGCGCAAAACTCCAAACGGCCGTCAGTGCCAGGCTTGTCCCGGCAATCCATGTTGCCTCCGCGGGGGGCTACCCCGCGACCTCCGCGGCCCGCCCTAGCAGGTAGGCCTTCTCCCGTTCGTTCCGGGTCAGCTCTGCTGCGCGCCGAAAATCGAGGTTGGCCTCGGTGTGCCGCTCGAGCTTCCGCAGCAGGTCGCCGCGCACCCCATAGAGCAGGTGGTAGTTTTCCAGCATTCCGCCCGCGTGAATGGCCTCGACCAGCGGCAAGGCGGCAGCAGGGCCTTCGGCCATCGAAACCGCCACGGCGCGGTTCAGTTCCACCACGGGCGACGGCATGATTCCCACCAGCACGGCATAGAGCGAAGCAATCCGCCGCCAATCCGTGTCACCAGCCCGCCGCGCCCTCGCATGACACGCGGCAATCGCGGCCTGCAGCGCATAGGGCCCGGCAACGCCGTTGAGCGCGTTGACCCGATCGAGCCCTGCCAATCCACGCCGGATCATCAACTGGTCCCACAGCGCCCGGTTCTGGTCCGGCAAGAGGATCGGCTCGCCCTTGGCATTGATGCGGGCATTGACCCGGCTATGCTGGATTTCCATCAGCGCCAACAGGCCATGCACCTCGGCCTCTTCCGGCATCAGCCGCGCCAGAATGCGGCCCATGCGCATCGCCTCTTCGCAGAGCTGCGGTCGCATCCAGTCTTCCCCGGCGGTCGCCGAATAGCCCTCGTTGAAAA
>NZ_JAFKHD010000464.1 GCF_017307565.1 Devosia sp. | reverse complement strand
TCTTGAGATAGGCGGCGAGAACGTCGGCCTGAACGTTGGAGAGCTTTTCCCACATATTGCGGCCGGCGGGGCCGCGGATTTCTTCCATGATCGCGTCGACGCGGTCCTGGGGCAGGAAGGAGAGCAGCAGGCGTTCGGTCGAGTCCGAATTGCCGGCCACATTGCCGTTGGAGGCGATGTTGGTGACGAATTCGGCCATCAGCTCATCGAGCATGGCGGGCGTGATCGGGCCGAGCTTGACCATGGCGCGCGAGAGCGTCTTGATCTCGTGTTCGTCGAGTTCTTCGAAGATCGGCTTGCCGTGATCGGGGCCGAGCGCCAGCATCAGGGCAGCGGCCTTTTCGTCACCGCTAAGGGCGCGATAGTTCGAGGCACCGCCGATCTTGAGCTGGGCGCCAAGACGGGGTTCCGGGGTCTCGATGGCTTGAGCAACAAGGGCCATGTCAGATCACGCTGCGTTAGAGAGCCAGCCGCGCACGATCAGCGCTGCCTGCTTGGGGTTTTCTTCGACCAGGGCGCCCACGGACTTGAGCTGCTGGAGCTGCTGCTCGCCGAGCGCCTTGGCGTCTTCGATCCAGTCGTGGTTAGCGAGGGCGGCGCGGGCTGCCTCGCTCATCGGTTCGCCGGTCGAGGTGAGGACATTGCCTTCGGCGTCGAGCGTCGTCCCCTGGCCCAGTTCCACAGCGGCCGGCAGGGCCAGCGGCTCGGGCTCAGGGCTCATCACCCGCTTGAGCAGCGGGCGCAGCACGAAGAACATCAGAGCCAGCGCGATCAGCAGGGTCACGGCCATTTCTGCGCCGCTCATCAGGTCGTCACGGGTGAAGTCGAGCAGACCGCCAGCCTGGTCCGTGCCGGGCGGCGCCAGTTCCGGACGCTCGGCAAACTGCATGTTGACGACTTCGACATTGTCGCCGCGGTCGGCCGAATAACCAACGGCTGAGCGCACCAGGGTCAGGATCTGGTTGATCTGGTCGGCGGAGCGCGGCGTGTAGGTCATGTTGCCGGCGCCATCGTCGGCATAGGTGCCATCGACCACCACGGCCACCGACAGGCGCTTGAGCGCGCCCGCTTCGGTCACGGCCGTCTGGGTCTTCTTGGAAATCTCGTAGTTGACGACTTCCTCGGTCGAATTGCCCTGCTCGGTGCTGCCATTGCTGGCGCCATTGCCGCTGGCGCCGGGCAGTTCGTTGGCCACGGTCACCTGGCCGGCGGCCGCGCCGGACTGGTTCTGGGCTTCGCGGGTCTGGGTCGAGCGAACGACCTGACCATCGGGATTGAAGGTTTCTTCGGTGACGGTCGAGCGGTTGAAGTCGAGCTCTGCCGAGATTTCGACGCGGGCCCGGCCTGCGCCGACCACATTGGCCAGCATGTCCTCGACGCGGGTGCGGAGGCGGTTTTCAAAGGCGAGGATGCGTTCGTCGGCCTGACCGGCCATGGCGCCGAGACCAGTATCTTCCGTGCCCGAGGCGAGCAGGTTACCTGCGTCATCGACGATCGACACGCGCTGGGGGCTCAGGCCTTCGATGGCCGAAGCCACGAGGTGCTGGATGGCGCGGATTTCGCCCGTCGAAAGGCCGCCGCGCACGGAGAGCACGATGGAAGCGGAAGGGTCCTTGCGTTCGCGGCGGAACAGTTCCCGTTCGGGCAATACGAGGTGGACGCGGGCGCCCTTGATGCGCGACAGCGAGGAAATGGTACGGGCCAGTTCCCCTTCGAGTGCGCGGACATTGTTGATGTTTTGAACAAAGCTCGTCGCGCCCAGTGTCGACTGCTGGTCGAAGATCTCGTAGCCGACCTGGCCACGGGTGGGCAGGCCCTTGCCCGCAAGGTTCATTCGGAGGGTAGTGATCTGGTCGCGCGGCACAAGAATGGTGTCGCCGTCGCCACGCAGCTCATAGGGTACATTGGACGTTTCGAGCTGGGAGATGATGGCCGAAGAGTCTTCCAGGCTCAGCCCGCTATAGAGCGGGGAGAGGTTTGGCGTCTGAGCCCGCACCATCAGGAAGACGAAGAATCCCATGATGAGGACCGCGACGGTCGCCATCGCGGCAATGCGCGGCAAGCCGATGCGATTGATGAGAGTAGTGAGACTTTCCACGCTGCCACTCGAGTTTGATCAAGTGCAGTCGTCGGAGCCCCCTTCGACCGCTGGGCAAAAATTACCCATCAGATGGTAAACAATGTCTTAACCACTCGAAGCGAAACGCAAAATCAGGCAAAAACTGCCTAGTTCGATTCCGGAGTGCAACATGGTTCGGGTTCTTGGTCGCATCACCTCCATCAACGTCCGCAAAGTATTGTGGGTCCTTGATGAATTGGGAATTTTCTATGATCGGGAGGATTGGGGATTGCCGCTGCGCGACCCCAAAGTGCCGGAATATCTGGCTCTCAACCCCAATGGCACTGTCCCCGTCTTTATCGAGGACGACGGCTTTGCCATGTGGGAGAGCAATGCCATCCTGATTTACCTAGCCCAGACGCGCGGCGCGCTGCTTCCGGGCGATAGACCTCAGCTTGCCCGGGCCTTGCAGTGGCTCAGCTGGCAGGCGACGGAACTCAATCCGCCCTGGATGTATGCGCTTAACGCTCTGGTGCGGAAGCGGCCGGGTTTTGACGACCCGGCAAAAATTGCCGAATCAATTTCGACATGGACTTCGCGGATGGAGATGCTCGAGGCCGAATTGGCCAAGGGGAACGCCTTCATCGCAGGCGACAGTTTCTCGGTTGCCGATATCGCGCTGGGCCTCTCGATCCATCGCTGGTTCATCGTACCCTTCGAGCGCAAGTCGCTCCCGCATGTCACTGCCTACTACGAACGCCTCAAGCAGCGCCCCGCCGGCACCCGCTGGATGCCCGAGGATATCGTCTAGGCTTTGGGGCAAGGCTCGCGGCGTCGTTCCCACAATGCGCAAAACCCCCAGGGCCGCTGGCCGTGGGGGCTACGCTCAAAACCTGACGAAGGTCTTAGCCTTCGCGGTAATGCTGGATCCAGGTCGTCCGAAGACCAGCAAGGCCATGCTTATCGATGGCAGCCTGCCAGTTCAGAAACTCGTCGACACTGAGCGTGTAGCGCTCGCAAGCCTCTTCGAGGCTCAAAAGGCCGCCACGCACGGCAGCAACGACTTCAGCCTTGCGGCGGATAACCCAGCGACGGGTATTGGCTGGAGGCAGATCCGCAATGGTGAGCGGGCTGCCGTCCGGACCGATAACGTACTTTACGCGAGGACGCATCTGTACGGTCATTTTACTCTCTACTCAACCTGACCATATGACCAAGAGAGTAGGACGCTGACCTTAAGATACCGCTAAAGGGAAACTTACAACCAGTTAAGATTGCGACGGAAAATCAATCAATTGAACGGGTATGGGGCGGTTCCGCCTCTCCCGACCAGTAGACATGCGAGGAGATCGTTGCAGATGCTTGCAGCCGAACTCTTACCATTGTTGCCCCGCAATGCCGCTATCAAGACTTCCTTCGGATTGCAGACCCGCAGTGTGGGGCCGCCTCGCGCTCGTCCCGCCCTGGGCAGCGGGAGCGAGCGCTGGTGACATGCGTCAGGTCTTGTTTTCGGGGATACGCACTTCGGAAACGTCGCCCAGCGGCACCTTGGCAGCGCCAACGGTGACCATGGGCTGGCCGCTCGAGAAGTCGACGGCGCTGACGATGCCGATAGCGGAGGTCGTGACCTTGACCGCCTTGCCCGACAGGTTCGTGCCTTCGATGGTCATTGTATAGAGACCATCGGGCTGCGGTTGGCCGTCGGAGGAAATACCGTCCCAGGTGAAGACGCCGTCGCCCATATTGAGCGAGCCGTTCTGGGTATAGACCACGTTGCCCGTGGCGTTCTTGATGGTGATGTTGGCATTGGCCACGTTGGCCTCGGCATTATAGCCCCACATGGCGTGGGTGCCGCTGAGCTGCGTGGTCTTGCCGGTGATCGTCACCTGCTTGCCGATATAGCCCACAGCGTCCATGCGGCCCGCCGTCTGGGTCTGGGCCAGGAGGCTTTCGAGGAACGTATTGGTTTTCAGCTGCTGCTCGACGCCGGTGAACTGCACCAGCTGCTGGGTGAACTGGTTGGTGTCCAGCGGATCGAGCGGGTTCTGGTTCTTGAGCTGCGTGGTCAGGATCGAGAGGAAAGTGTCAAAATTCTGCGCGATCGTCTGGCGCGAATTGTCCAGCGAGCTTCTGTTTGCTGAGGACGAGCCGGAAACGCCGTCGACCATGATGAAACGTCCTTATGCGATGATGTTGACGCCGCTCGCCTGGAGCGAGCCGCGATAAAGGGTGACGGCGGGGGCAGGGACTTCTGTCTCGTCGGGGCCATCCTGGCCGCCACCCAGACCGCTTTGCTCGCTGCCCCCGCGCTGGTTCTGATCACCGGCAAAGGGGTTTTGTTTCAGCGAGAATTCGAGATTGGTCTTGCCCTGGTCGAGCCCGGCCTGCTGCAGCGCCTTTTCCAGCGCGCGTTGGTCGCGCTGCATCAGGTCCAGCGTTTCGGCCTTTTCGACCGTCAGGCGCGCATGCACGTGGCCTTTGTTGTCGATGTCGAGCTTGACGTCGATGCGCCCGAGTTCGGGCGGGTCGAGGCGGATCTGGAAGCGCGTATTGCCGTCCTGCGCCTGGCGCGACATTTCAAAGGCGATCTGGGGCAGGTTGAGCTGCTGCTGACTCGTCTGGTAGCCGGTCTGCACCACGCGCGGCGCGGCGGCGGCATCGACCTGCGCTGTTGGAGCGGCTTGCGGCGCCTGGGCTGGCGTCGGGTTGGGCACATTGTCCTGGCCGCCCGGAGCACGGGCCGCGAGGGCCTGATTGGCCTGTGCCTTGTTCTGGTTAGCGTCCGGCGTATCGGCCGGCTTGATCTCGGCCTTGCGCTCGATGCTGGTCGGCTCGACCTTGAGTTCGGGCTCGGATACTTCCGGCTTTTCAGCGGCCACGCTGGAGCTGCCAGCGAGCACCGGCTCGGTCAGTTTCAGTTGCGCGGTCGAGAGTGCAGGCTCGGTTGGCACGGCCTTGGCGAGCTGACCAAGGCCATCGAAAAGCTTGGCAAGGCTTGCTTCGAGCTTGGTGTCGAGTGTGACGTCCGCCGGGCCAAGGCGCTCGCCCAGCCAGCTGCCGAGCTTGGCCGCCAGTTCGGTTTCCCCGCCGCCTTCGGCCGCAACGCCCTTGGCGAGCTGGGTCAGCTGCTGCATCAGCGTGGTCATGTCCATGCCCAGCAGCTGCGAGAGGTCTTCGAGCGCGTCCTTGATGTCCTTGAGCGCAGCGGGGTCGGTGATCTCCGTTTCCCCGTTGGCCAGCGCGTCGGTCGAAAGCCCGAGCGCCTGCAGCGCGGCCAGCAGCGTGTCGGCGAGCGACTTGGTGCCGGTGCTGTCGTCGTCTTCGCCGCCCGTGGTGGAGTCGGTCGCCGCAGCAGTGGCGTCGGTGCCATTGGCGGTTGCGGCCGATTTGGCCGAGGTGTCGTTGGCTGCGGGCTTGTTCGAAGCCGCGCTCTGGCTCGCCGGCGCATCAGGGCGCTTGGCGGGGGTGTCGATGAGACGCGCGAACTGGTCGTTGGCCCGCTCGGCGGCCTTGATGGGGGCCGGCGGGGTGGGCTTGGCGACGGCACCGACAGCCGAGACCAGGAGATTTGCCAGTTG
Organism: Devosia sp.; assembly: GCF_017307565.1. GTDB lineage: Bacteria > Pseudomonadota > Alphaproteobacteria > Rhizobiales > Devosiaceae > Devosia. The sequence continues at coordinate 4,970 of NZ_JAFKHD010000464.1, read as the reverse complement.
TGAAGCCACGATTGCGCCTCTTCGAACACGAAAGAACTCCCAGCCAACAAAGCAAGAGCCTTGCCAAGTCCCTTCGGCGCGCCGATATCGCAGTATTATCAAAGCGTTAGATGCCAAAAGTACCCACGCTGCCCCCGCGCCGCCTGTCCGATCTCCGATGTCCCTTGGGTCAGTTTCGCCTCCCACCCGGCAATTCCTGCCGAGCCGGGTAATTGCCAGAATTGCCCAATGGCGCTATGACGCGGCCTCACACTTATCCGTTGGCCCTTGACCCCATCCGGATTGGAAAGACATGTTGAATTCGCTTGATATCGCCAAGCGTCCCGAGGACACGCGCGTAGTTGTCGCCATGTCCGGGGGCGTCGACTCCTCCGTCGTTGCCGGTGTACTCGCCCGAGAGGGCTATGAAGTCATCGGCGTCACCCTTCAGCTTTACGATCATGGTGAAGCCACCCATCGCAAGGGTGCGTGCTGTGCCGGCCAGGACATTCACGATGCCCGCCGCGTCGCCGCAAAACTCGGCATTCCGCATTACGTGCTCGACTATGAAGAGCGCTTCAAGGCCTCGGTGATCGAGCCTTTCGCCAATGCCTATCAGCAGGGCGAAACGCCGGTGCCCTGTATTGCCTGCAATCAGTCGGTAAAGTTCGTTGACCTGATGACGGTCGCCCGCGACCTCGGCGCGGATGTCCTCGCCACCGGCCACTATGTGCAGACACGCCTCCTCGAAGACGGCCGCCGCCAGCTTTTCCGCCCGGTCGATTCAGATCGCGATCAGACCTATTTCCTCTTCGCGACCACCCAGGAACAGCTCGATTTCCTGCGCTTCCCGCTCGGTGGCCTCAGCAAGCCGGCGGTGCGTGAACTCGCCCGCGAATTCGGCCTCGAAATCGCCGAGAAGCACGACAGCCAGGACATCTGCTTCGTGCCGCAGGGCAAGTATGCCGATATCATCCGCAAGATGCACCCCGAGGCCCTGGCCCAGGGCGAGATCGTGCATCTCGATGGCCGCGTTCTCGGCACCCATGACGGTATCGTCAATTACACCATCGGCCAGCGCAAGGGGCTCGGGGTCGCCGCCGGCGAACCGCTCTATGTAGTCAAACTCGACCATCGCAGCGGTCGCGTCATCGTCGGCCCACGCGAAGCCCTGAAGACACACACCGTCAGGCTCCGCGACGTCAACTGGCTCGGTGCTACCCCGCTCGCTGAAGCCAGTGCCGGCAATGGCGCTCCGGTGGAAGTAAAAGTTCGCTCCACCCGCGGCCCCCAGCCGGCCGTCATCCAGATGCAGAATGGCGAAGTCTTTGTGACCCTCGTCACCGGCGAATACGGCATCTCGCCCGGTCAGGCCTGCGTCTTCTACGCCGACGACAGCCAGACGGCCGAAGTCTTGGGCGGTGGGTTCATCGCCGAGGCCGTGCCTCAGGCGCTGGTGGCATAAACCGCTCACGTCAATCGCAGGATGTCACCCCCGGCGAAGGCCGGGGCCCATCCTGAGGTGTCTTCATTTTACTGCCCCGGTGCGCTTCCCGATCATCGGAGGATGCCTCCGGCCTTCGCCGGGGGTGGCAGCGGTGGGTGTTGCGCGAAGCGCACCTCTCCCCCAAGGGAGAGGTGGAGGCGCCACTGGCTACTGCCCTAACTGCTCCGCCGTCGGCTGCTTGGCCGCATCTGCCGCTTCCCGCAGCGCCTGATACTGCCCCAAGCCCCCCATCATCATGGAAATGGCGATCAGCACCACGACCGCGCCCATGGCGAGGAGGAAGATGCGCGTGCGGTTAAGCTTGAAGGGGCTTTCAGGGGTGTCGGACATGCCCGGCTCCATATCAAAAAAATGTTGGCGACGACCAAAGGATTGCAGCGGCAGGGACGTCCTATGCGTAAACTAGCTGCAAAGAGGCCTTTTGTGCAGGCTTACCGCGTGGGACTGACTGCCGCATCCATACCCGATCCATTGGTCGCCTTTTCCGAGGCGCTGGTTCGGCGCGCCCAGAATGGCGATGCCGAGGCCTTTGCCGAATTGATCGAGGACCAATACGACCGGATTTACCGCACCGCCTGGCGCTGGTGCGGCAATGCCCATGATGCCGAGGACATCGCTCAGGATGTCTGCGTGCGCATCGGCCAGTCCCTGGCGAGCTTTGATGGGCGCAGCGCCTTTTCGAGCTGGGTCTATCGCGTCACGCTCAACATGGTACGTGACTGGCAACGGGCCGGCCGGCGGCGCGGCGCCTATGTCGATGCCTATGCAGAAATCGCTCCCACCGAAGAAGCCCCGTCCCAGGAGGACGCCGCGACCAGCAGCCAGCTCTGGGGCGCCGTCCGCAAACTGCCCGAAAAGCAGCGCGATGCCGTGCTGCTCGTTTATGCCGAAGACCTGAGCCATGCCCAGGCCGCCGAAGTGATGGGCATCAAGGAAGCCACCGTTTCCTTCCATGTCCACGAAGCCCGCAAAACCTTGAGGGGGCTGCTATGACCGATCACCGCCCCGATCCGTTCGAAAATCTTGGCAACACGCCCTTGCCGCCGCCGCGCTCCGAGGCTCGTGCCGCAGCGCTTGCTGCCGCGCGCGCCGCCTTTGCCGAGGCCGAAGCAAAAAAAACTGATGCAGTGACCCAAGGATCGGGCCGCCGTCGCCGTCTCATGTCCATCACGTCGATCTTCAAAGGATTTTCGATCATGGACATGCGCATCCCCGTCGGCACCGCGGCCGTTGCCCTCCTGCTCCTGCCCCTCGGCTACCAGCTCTATTCCACAACCGCGATGACCTCGGTCACCGAGGCGCCGCGCCCGCAGATCCAGCAGCCCGTCACTGCCCCGGTGCCCCCGGCGCCGGCCGAAGAGAGCATGGCGGCCGTCCCGCAGCAGGGCACGCCCGACATGGCTGCTGCCGACAGCGCCGCCCCCGCCGCTCCGGAGCCGATGCTCTTTGAAACCGAGGCGGCGCCTGCCAAGCGCGTGGCCACACCGATCACGGTCATGCCGGCCCCGGCGCCCGCCATTGCGGCGCAGCAGAGCGATGCCTATAGCGCAGTGCCCGCCGGTGGCATGGCCAATCGCAGCATTGCGCCCGGCGAGTTCGGCCGCATGGCGCCGCAGCCGAGCGGCGACGAATTCACCAAATTCGATGAGCAGCGCCTGAAAGTCGCCGCCGAGGAGCCGGTCTCGACCTTCTCCATCGACGTCGACACGGCCAGCTATTCTTATGCCCGCCGCATGCTCGAAGACGGTTATGTCCCCGAGCCCGATGCCGTGCGCATCGAGGAGCTGATCAACTATTTTCCCTATGACTACCCGGCCGCGCCAAGCGCCGAGGTGCCGTTCCAGCCGACCCTGAAAGTCTTCCCGACGCCGTGGAACGCCAAGACGCAGATCCTTTCGATCGGCATTCGTGGCTATGAACCGCCGGCCGAAGCCATTGCGCCAAGCAATCTGGTCTTCCTCATCGACACATCTGGCTCGATGGACGAGCCCGACAAACTGCCGCTCCTGAAACGCTCCTTCGCGCTGCTGCTTGACCAGCTTTCGGACAAGGACACGGTCTCCATCGTCGCCTATGCCGGTTCCGCCGGCGTCGTGCTCGAGCCGACCAGGGCGGGTGAGAAGGCCAAGATCCTCTCGGCCCTCGATGATCTCTCTGCCGGTGGCTCGACCGCCGGCGCCGATGGCATCGAACTCGCCTATCGCCTTGCCGAAGAGGGCAAGACGAATGGCACCAACCGCGTCATCCTTGCCACCGATGGCGACTTCAATGTCGGCATCGACAATCCCGACGCGCTAAAACAGTTCATCGCCAAGAAGCGCCAGTCCGGTATCAGCCTCTCGGTGCTCGGCTTTGGCCGCGGCAATCTCGACGATGCGACCATGCAGGCCCTGGCCCAGAACGGCAATGGCAATGCCAGCTACATTTCCAATTTCGCCGAAGCCAAGAAGGTGCTGGTCGAGGAAGTGGGCGGCACGCTCCACACCATTGCCCAGGACGTCAAAATCCAGGTCGAGTTCAACCCGGCTCTGGTTTCGGAATATCGCCTCATCGGCTACGAAACGCGCCATCTGGAACGCGAAGATTTCAACAATGACGCGGTGGATGCCGGCGATATCGGCGCTGGTCACACGGTCACCGCGCTCTATGAAATCACCCCGGTCGGCGCCGGCCAGGTCGATCCGCTGCGCTATGGCAATACGGCGACCGCCACCGGCGGCAGTGAGGAAATCGCCTTCCTCAAGATGCGCTATAAGCTACCGGGCGAAAGCGTCAGCCAGCTGATCGAGCAGCCGGTCACGCCCGAGGTCGTCTACGACAATATCACGCTTGCCGGCCCCGACGCCCAGTTCGCCGCCGCCGTCGCCGCCTTCGGTCAAAAGCTCAAGGGCAGCGTCTATGGCGCTGACATGACCTGGGCCGAGATCACCGCACTCGCCAAGGCCGGCCGCGGCGAGGATGAAGGCGGCTACCGCGCCGAGTTCATCCGCCTCATCGGCGATGCGGCCCTGCTCGAACCCGACGCCAAATAGGGGCGCATTCCCAGCCCAATGAAACCATGCCAGTCTGGCCTCAACCACAGGAGGCCAGACTGCGCAGTTTCGATTTCAGTTCCTGGGAAAGCGTCCTCGCCACCCTTATCGGCATCGCGCTCGTCGCGCTTGTGGGCATCGGCATCCGGCTCCTCGTGATGACCACGATCCAGCAGCGCCAACAGCGGATGAACCGCCAGATCAACGAGCGCCTGCGCACCCTCATCGCCGCCTATAAGGTGCTGGGCGGGTCCTTCACCGGCACGCTCACCGTCAACCCCGCCCACAAGCGCGACGAGAAGCGCGCCGAAGGCGAGGAAACCACCGAGATCATCACCGGCTCGGATCGCCAGCGCCGCATTCGCGACGATGTCGAAGCCTCGCTCTCCGATATCATCCTGCTTGGCACCGAAGAGCATGTACGCCTTGCCGAAAAGGCGGCGCGCGAACTG
>NZ_JAFKHD010000372.1 GCF_017307565.1 Devosia sp. | reverse complement strand
TATCGATGTGCTCGGCGGCGATTTCGTAGCGGAGGGAGTGGTCAGGGTGCTGGGCGCGGCCGTAGTTGCGGGCGGAGCCTTCGAGCGGGGAGGTGACGGCGTTCCAGCCGGCACGGCCATTGCTGAGGAGATCGATGGAGCCGAACTGGCGGGCGACGGTGAAAGGGTCGCTGTAAGACGTTGAGAGTGTACCGACCAGACCGATCTTGCTGGTGGTGGCAGCGAGGGCCGAGAGCAGGGCGATGGGCTCGAAACGATTGAGGAAATGCGGGATGGACTGCTCGTTGATGTAGAGGCCGTCGGCGACGAAGGCGAAGGCGATACCTGCGGCCTCTGCCTTGAGGGTCTGGTCAAGCAGAAACTGAAAATTGACCGACGCATCGGAGGGGCCGCTCGGGTGCTTCCAGGCGTTCATGTGTCCGCCCGGGCCGTGCAGCATCAGGCCGAAGGGAATGCGGTTCTGACTCATTTGGATCTCCAGAGATCAGGCGAAAAGGGCGGTGGGGGGCGTCTCGCGCGCGGACGGGACGGACTGCGTCCACGCTGATGAGATCAGCTCGATGGCGTCGAGGCGGCTGTCGCCGGGATTGGCGAGATCGAGGATGAATTCCTCGATGCCGTATTGGCGGGCGAGGGCGTTGGTGTTGGCGATGATGTCGTGTCCGGTGCCGGCTAAGACATTGGCCTTGCGTTTTTCTACCGTGTAGTCGGTGACGCCGGCCTGGCGAGCGTATTCGGCGGCCTGCGCCTCGCTGCCGACCGTGACGCTCTGGCTACCGGGAATGGTGACCCGATAGGGCGTGAAGGCTTCGGCGCTTTCGCGGGCCTTGTCGCCATCGGCGGAGACGATCGCTGCCAATGCGACGATGGGCGTACGATGGGCGAGATCGCGATAGGTGGAAATGGCTGAGGCGAGGGCGACGTCGTCGCCATTGAGATGTCGGGCGAAGACGAAATGCCAGCCGAGCTCGGCGGCCAATGTCGCGCTTTCCACCGATGCACCGAGGAGGAATTTCTCGCTTCCCGCGATGGGTATCGGTGTCGCGGCCAGGCCTTCGGTACGGGTGCCCTTGCCCCCACCGAGATAGGCGTCGAGTTCACGCAACTGGTTGGCGAAGTCGGGGCGATTTTCACTGGCGCGGCTGGCTTGCAGAGCCCGGGTGGACAG
>NZ_JAFKHD010000463.1 GCF_017307565.1 Devosia sp. | reverse complement strand
GTAACCGGAACCACGCAGGATCCAGCATTCGACCCAAACGCGGTCCGTGGCGCTTGGTTCCCCCAGGCAACGAAAAAACCGAATTTTTCTTTCGCCTCAATGGTGAGGCTTGGTGTCCGGCTCGAACTGGGAAGTGACCTCGAGCGCCCGATCCTCGCGCGCGGCGCCACCATCGGGCGCCACATGAGCCGCAAGAACGCGATCCCGTTGGCGGATCAACTCGGCGATCTCGTCTTCATAGGCAATGACAATGGCCGTGAGCCAGCGATTGACGAGGTATGACGGCGAAGGCATTTGCATGTCGAAGCGGCCAAGCAGGGGCACGGTCGTTTCCGCATCGGCCCAGTCGTCGCCCACCACCCACTGATTGACGGTAAAGAGCCGCAACAGCCGCCCATTGCCATCGACGCCAACGGCGACGAGGTGGTGGATCGGACCCTCCGGCCCGTCTGGACGCAGGAAGCAATGGAAGTGCCCATGCTCCGCCGCACCCGCTTCGGCCGGATGACAATGATAGAACCACTGCGCATTGCTGGCAGGGTCGAAGACGTCGCCGGGCGGATAGTGTTCCCAGGCCTCGATATCGGCCACGCCGCGAAACGTCTCGCTGAGCACGTTGAGGCCGCCTTTTGCGAGAATGGTCTCGCAAAAGGCAATTTCGTGCAGCGCCTGTTCGCGGGCCGAGGTCATCAGTTGGTCTCGATCGCCAGATCCGGCGCTTCCTGAACGGCAGGCTTGTGCAGCGGCGCAGCGGGCGGCGCGGCCTTGGCCGGCGCCGGCGCGGCATCAGCGGGACGCTGGGCCGGTGGCGGCGGCGGTGGCGCCTTCTGTGCTGGCGGCTGGGCAGGCGGAGGCGGTGGCGCCGCCTTGGCCGGAGCACCAGCGGCGCAAGGAGCGACGGGCGCCCCGGCGGCACAGGGCGCAACTGCGCCAGCGGCGCACGGCGCTGCCCCGGCCGCACACGGCGCCGAGCCGGACGAGGCCGTGGCCTGCGCCGTCGGGCGCGGCGGCACCGGGTTCGTCACATGGTCATAGGCAATAGCGGCAGTGGTGACAGCGAGCGCGGCACCGAAAAGCAGAGTGTTGCGTGCGCTCATTTCTTGGCGAACCCATCAAGACCGAAGAAGGGGCGCAGCCACACGCCCGCGAAGGAACCGACAAAGGCGGCAGCAAACCACAGCCAACCATGAAGGCTGCCTGTCGCAATGCCCGAAAACAGCGCCCCGATATTGCAGCCGAAGGACAGCCGCGCCCCATACCCCATCAGCAAACCGCCAACAACGGCGGCCAGCAGCGAACCGAGCGGCAGCTTGGCCTTGGGTGCAAATTTGCCGGCAATGGCCGCGGCCACAGCGGCACCGAGCACAAGGCCAAAATCCATCACCGAAACCGTATCGGCCAGAACGCTGGAATTCAGCGCCTGCGCCTGTGCCGGCCAAGTCCAGAACTCCCAGCTCGCCACCGGAATGCCAACCGCAGAAGCGATCTTGGCGCCCCAGAGGCCAAAGCCATAGGTGATCGACCAGGGATGGCCGGCCAGCAGCAGCGTCGCGACATTGAGCAGCGCAAGCACGAGCCCTGCCCCGACCAGAGGCCACGGGCCATAGAGAATCCAAGTCCAGCCCTGACGCGCCGGAGCCGGTTCAGGCTCGATATTGCCGTGCACGCGCTTTTCGATGACGGCAGTGATCAGCGCTACGATGGCAAGACCGGCAATGGTCGCCGCAATGGCAAAGCCGACGCCGAGTTCGGCACCAAGGCTGATCGCCGGCAGCGCCGGCTGCAGCAGCCAGAACGGCAGATGCGCCGTGCCGATGACAGCGCCGATGATGAAGAAAACCAGCGTCACCAGCATGCGCGCCGAGCCGCCGCCCACAGTGAAGAGCGTGCCCGAACCACAACCGCCGCCCAGCTGCATGCCGAGCCCGAAGATGGCCGCACCCAGCAGCACGGAAACGCCGACCGGCGCCATCGCACCAACCATGGTCTGACCACCGATATTGCCGGCGGCCACCAGCGGGATCATCGCCAGCGCCGCGACGCCGATGGTCAGCATCTGCGCCCGCATGCCGCGACCACGCTTTTCAACGACCATGCGCTTCCAGCCGCCAGTAAAGCCGAACGAGCCGTGGTAAAGCGCCACGCCCAAACCGCCGCCGATCAGGAACAGCGTGCCCTGGCGCAGGTCGACCTGCCAGGTGATGAAAGCAAAACCGGCCAGCAGCATTGCGGCGGCGACGAAAAGCGGCGCCCTATCCACCACGGCGGGCGGCAGGAACTTTGGCGCGGATGCGGAAATATCGCTCATGATTCTCAAAATGCAGAAGTTCTAAAAGGTTTGGATGCTGCAACCTTGCGGCGCAACATCCAAATCCCGATCAGTGCTGACGTGCGGCGATCTTACTGGATCGGACGCGACGGATCGGCAGCCCATTCGGCCATCGAGCCATCGTACATGGCAGTGTTCTTGTTGCCGCCAACTTCATGCAGGGCGAACCAGGCGATCGAAGCCCAGTGGCCGGTATTGCAGAAGACGATGTTCTTCTCGTCCTGTGCGAGGCCAGCGCCCTTGGCGAGCGCGGCAATGGTCTCGGGCAGCGCGAAGCTTGCATATTCGGCGCTATAGAGCGTCGAGTGCGGAATGTTCACGGCGCCAGGAATGGTGCCTTCGATACGAACCACCGGGCTCTTGGACTGGCCAAGGAACTGCTCCTGCGGGCGACCATCAATGAGCTTCGTGCCATCGGCGAGAGCGGCTTCGACGTCCGGCGTCGTGGCGCGGAGCTCGGGACGAACATTGACCGGGAACTCGGCCGCAACCGGAACGGCAGCCTCAGCAACGCGCTCGCCACCAACGGCGTCATACTGGCGCCAGCCGCCATCGAGGATCGAGACGGCATCATGGCCGAGATACTTGAAGGTCCAGTAGACGCGGGTCGCGCCACCGAATTCGGAGGAGTCAGTGCCCCACGGCACGATGATCACATGGTCGTCGCCATCGACACCCAGGCCGCCGATCAGCTTGGCAATCTGTTCGGTCGGGGGGATCTGCGCCGGCACGCCGTCAACTTCGGTACGCCAGCCCGCGCTCGCATATGGAGCCACAGCGGCATTGGCGATGTAGGGCAGATCGCCGAGATCAGTCTCGTCGATCTTGTCGCGGATATCGATGATTTTCACATTCTCGTCGCCAGCGTGCTCAAGCAGCCACTGGGCGGTCACGAGCGGGGTAACGTCCTGCGCAAAGGCAATGACAGGAGCCGCAACAACAAAAGCAGCGGCGGCGGCGAACGATGCGAAACGCATGGCAATCCTCCAAAATGAATTGAAGGAAATCTATACTGGACAGGTAGAGAAATCGAAGCGTGTGGCCCCAAATGTGGCGACGAAGAGGCAAAAGCCCTCTCCGAGCAACCCGACTTTGAGAACGATTTTCTACGACACGCCAGGACCCCGGCCCTGATTCCAAAAACAAGAAGGGCGCGGTCCTCACCGCGCCCTTTGAAACTTATCGCGTCAGCGGCTTGTACGTTGCGCGCTTCGGATTGACGGCATCTGCGCCGAGACGACGGACCTTGTCGGCCTCGTAGTCCTGGAAGTTGCCTTCGAACCATTCGACGTGGCTGTCGCCTTCGAAGGCCAGCATGTGCGTCGCCCGACGATCGAGGAACATACGATCGTGGCTGATGATCACTGCGCAGCCGGCGAATTCCTCCAGCGCTTCTTCGAGCGCGGCGAGCGTTTCGGTGTCGAGGTCGTTGGTCGGTTCGTCGAGGAGCAGCACGTTGGCGCCCGACTTCAGCATCTTGGCCAGGTGAACGCGGTTGCGCTGACCACCAGAGAGATTGCCGACCTTCTGCTGCTGGTCGCCACCCTTGAAGTTGAAGGTGGAGGTATAGGCGCGCGAGTTCATTTCGCGCTTGCCGAGCATCAGGATGTCGTCGCCTTCTGAGATTTCTTCCCAAACGGTCTTGTTCGGGTTGAGCGCGTCGCGGCTCTGGTCGACATAGCCGAGATGCACGCTTTCGGCGACCGTGACAGTGCCGCTATCGGGCTTTTCCTGACCGGTCAGCATCTTGAAGAGCGTGGTCTTGCCTGCGCCGTTCGGGCCGATGATGCCGACAATGCCGCCGGGGGGCAGCTTGAAGGTGAGGTTGTCGATCAGCAGGCGATCGCCAAACGACTTGGAAAGACCTTCCACATCGATGACGTTGTGGCCGAGACGCTCGCCGGGCGGAATGATGATCTGCGCGGTGTGCGACTGGGTACGGGCGTCGTTGATCTTGACCAGTTCGTCATAGGCCTTGAGACGGGCCTTGGACTTGGACTGGCGCGCCTGCGGGCTCTGGCCCATCCATTCGCGTTCGCGCTCAAGAACCTTGGCGCGGGCAGCGTCTTCGCTCTTTTCCTGGGCAAAGCGCTTGGCCTTGGCGTCGAGGTACGCGGAATAGTTGCCTTCATAGGGCACGCCGCGGCCACGATCGAGCTCGAGAATCCAGCCGGTGACGTTGTCGAGGAAGTAGCGGTCGTGGGTGATGATCAGCACCGCGCCTTCGAATTCGCGCAGGTGGCGTTCAAGCCAGGCCGTGGTTTCGGCGTCGAGGTGGTTGGTCGGTTCGTCGAGCAGCAGCAGGTCGGGCTTCGACAGCAGCAGGGCGCAGAGCGCCACGCGGCGCTTTTCACCGCCCGAAAGATTGGTCACATCGGCATCGCCCGGAGGGCAGCCGAGGGCTTCCATGGCGACTTCGACCTGTGATTCCAGATCCCACAGATTCTGGCTGTCGATGACGTCCTGGAGCTTGGCGGCCTCGTCGGCCGTCTCGTCGGAATATTCCATCATCAACTCGTTGTAGCGGTCGACGATGTCCTTCTTTTCCTTGACGCCCATCATGACGTTGCCGAGCACGTTCAGCGCCGGATCAAGCTGCGGTTCCTGGGCGAGATAGCCCACCTTGGCGCCATCGGCAGCCCAGGCTTCGCCGGTGAATTCGGTGTCGATGCCGGCCATGATCTTGAGCAGCGTCGACTTACCCGAACCGTTCGGGCCCAGAATGCCGATCTTGGCATCGGGGTAGAAAGAAAGATGGATATTATCCAGCACCTTCTTGCCGCCGGAATAGGCCTTAGACATTCCGTGCATGTGATAGATGAACTGGCGGGCCATGGCGGCGATCCTCAGCTAAGAAATTTGCGCCGTATTTAGGGGATAGCCCTCTGGTAAGCAACCGCCGACCGGTTTGGCCGGTTGCTTCCGCCTTCGATCCCGCCGCACACCTGCGTCCAGCCTCACAAATGGAGAACGCGCCGAACCATGAACCGTCCGACGATCGCCCTTGTGGCCGCCCTTGTCACGGCCCTGCCCGTGGCCGCCCAGGAAAGCCCACCTCCCGCCGTGAGCCATTTCACCCTTGAGAACGGTCTCGAACTCGTTGTGATTCCCGATCGCCGCGCGCCGGTGGTGACGCATATGGTGTGGTACCGCACCGGCGCTGCCGATGATCCGGCGGGCCAATCTGGCGTCGCCCATTTCCTCGAACACCTGATGTTCAAGGGCACTGCAAAATATCCCGCCGGTACGCTCGAAAGCGCCGTCAACGAGCTTGGCGGCCAACTCAACGCCTTCACCACGCCCGACATCACCGTCTATTTCGAAACCGTCCCGCCCGACGCCCTGAGCGACATGATGGCCATCGAAGCCGACCGCATGCGTAACCTTGTGCTGCCCGAAGAGGTCATCGACGCAGAGCGCTCCGTCGTGCTCGACGAGCGTCGGCAACGAGTCGAGTCGCAACCCGGTTCGATCCTTGCCGAGCAGGTGTCGGCAACGCTCTTCCAGAACCACCCCTATCGTATTCCAGTGATCGGCTGGGCGCACGAGATCGAGACGCTTGGTCGCGACGACGCGCTGTCGTTCTATGGCCAGCACTATGCGCCCAACAATGCCCTCGTCATCGTGGCCGGCGATGTCGACGCAGAGGCCGTCAAGCAGATGGCCGAGCAGAGCTACGGCAAGGTCGAGCGCGGCCCTGACCTACCGCCCCGGCAGCGCCTGCAGGAACCACCAGCGCAAACCAGCCGCACCGTTACGCTGCACGACGCTCGCGTGTCGCTCCCAAGCTTTACGCGCCATTGGGTCGTGCCGAGCTATCGCCAGGCCGAAGCCGGCGAAGGCGAAGCGCTCGACGTGCTCTCGGCAATCCTCAGCGATGGCCCGCAGAGCCGGCTCTATCAGGCCCTGGTGGTCAAGGCCGGGATCGCTGCACAGGCCCGCGCCAGCTACGACGGCAGCGCGTTCGACTACGGCCGGTTCGTGCTCTACGGCGCCCCGCGCCCGGGCACGACGCTCGAGGCGCTTGAAGACGCCATCAATGCCGAGATCGACGGCATCATCGCCAACGGCATTTCCGAGGCCGAACTCGATCGGGTCAAAACCCATCTCATCCGCAGCACGATCTTCGCGCAGGACGATCAGGTCAACCTGGCTCAGACCTATGGGATCTGGCTGACCACCGACCGCTCGATTGCAGACGTCGCCGCGTGGCCCGACCGCATTCGCGCTGTCACGGCCGACGACGTGAAGGCCGTCGCCGCCAAATATCTCCGCCCGGCCACTGCGGTTACGGGCTATCTGCTTCCCCTCGCCGAGGAGAAAACACAGTGATCCGCACCATCCGCCACGCCCTGCCCGCGCTTCTAGCGCCGCTGATGCTCCTAGGCTTTGCTCTTCCCAGCCAGGCAGACGTCGCATTCAAGACCATCACCTCGCCGGGCGGCATCCAGGCCGGCATGGTCGAAGACTACACCGTGCCCATCGTCACCATCGCCTTTGCCTTCGAGGGCGGCGCTGCCCAGGATCCCGACGACAAGGTGGGCCTTGCCTCCCTCATGTCCTCCCTGTTCGACGAAGGCGCCGGCGATCTCGACAGCAATGCCTTCCAAACCAGGCTCGATGACGTCGGTCTGGAAATGGGCTTTTCGGCCAATTTCGATTTCTTCACCGGCTTTGCCCGCATGCTCGCCGACCAGCGTGAGGGCGCAACGGAACTCCTGACGCTGGCCGTCAATGAGCCTCGCTTTGACCAGTCGGCTATCGACCGCATGCGCGCGCAAGTCTTGGCCGGCATCGCCTCGCGCGCCCAGGACCCCGGCTATGCCGCAGGCCGCATGTGGAACGAGACCCTTTTCGGCAATCACCCCTATGCCCGCCCACTCGAAGGCACGGCAACGAGCCTGCCCGAGATCACAGCCGACGACCTGCGCGGCTTCCACAAGGCGCTCTTTGCCCGCAGCAATCTCAAGATCGGCATTGTCGGCGCCCTCGACGCAGAAGCGGCCGGCAAGATGATCGACGCCATTTTCGGCGCGCTGCCGGCAGACCCGCAACTCGCCGCGATCCCTCCTGCGGCACTGAGCTTCGGGCAGAACGTGGCAGTCGACTATCCCCTGCCCCAGACCTCGATCAACCTTGCCTATCCCGGCATCAGGGAGAGCGACCCCGACTACTTCGCGGCCGACGTGATGACCGAAATGCTGGCAGGAAATAGCCTCGTGTCCGAACTCAACCGCGAAGTGCGGGAAAAGCGCGGGCTGAGCTATGGCGTCTCGGGCGGCCTGGTCAATCTGAAGCAGGCAGATGCCCTGACCATCGGCACCTCGACCCGCCCCGACCAGTCGGCTCAAGCCATCGACGTCATTCGCTCCACCATCGGGAAGATGATCGAGGATGGTCCCGACCCGGCCGCGCTCGAACGTACCAAGCGGTATCTCGTCGGCGCATACCCCATCAACCATTTGCGGTCCTCGGTGGCCATTGCCAGCACCATGGTGGTGCAGCAGTTGAAGGGCCTCCCCATCGACTATGTCGACGAGCGCCGGACGAGCATCGAGGCCGTGACGGCCGAAGACATCAAGCGCGTCGCCGAACGCATTTTCAGCACGGAACCGAGCCTTCTCCAGGTCGGTCCCGGCGCCGAAAAGGCCGAGGCAGAGGTCGCACCATAGTGTCCGACGCGCCGAACCTCAGGCGCTGTAGCTAAAAGTATCGACGGAGTCGTCGCTGACCACGCGATTGCGCCCGCGGGATTTGGCCATATAGAGCCGCCTGTCCGCTTCCGCCATGACGGTGGACCGATCCCGGTCGTTTCTTTCGGCCAGGCCGAGGCTGATGGTGACGGCGAGGCCCTGCCCCAGATCGCTCCAGAGCGCGCAGGATATTTTCCTGCGCAGGTGCTCACCCGCAGCTCGCGCGTCATCCATGGTGGCGCGCGGCAGCAACAGGGCAAACTCCTCGCCACCAAGCCGGTACGCCTGCCAATCGAAATCCGGGCTTTCGAGCATGCCGGCGATCCGTTGCAGCACAGCGTCCCCGGTGAGGTGAGAATAGGTATCATTGATCGACTTGAACCGATCGAGGTCGACGATCCCAAGCACATAGGGCGCGCCGCCGAGCGACGTCACCGCCTCCTCGAACTTGCGGCGGTTCTTGAGACCAGTCAGCGAATCGTGCGCCGCCTTGTGGGCATAGTCTTCCACCTCACGGCGCAGCCGCTCAGAATCCTGCTGCACCTCGGCGATGATCGAGCGTCGGCGCGTCAGCTCGCCCATCTGCCAGGTCGAGGCATCATGAAAAGCCCGAAAATGCTCCAGCGCCTGCTCGAAAAGCCCGAGATCGGCCTCGACATCGGCCAGCCGTCGCAGCGTCTGGCTGCGGATATCGGCGTTGTTGCTTTTCTCTCCAAGGGCCGCAGCCTCTGCGCATAGCGGCAGCGCCTCGTGCACCGACCCGAGCCGGCGCAGGATGTCGCCCTTGGTGAAAAGGAAATGGATGCGCTCGCGAAAGCCGGTCTCGCCAGGCAACTGCTCGCAGCGGTCAAGATAGTCCTGCGCCAGATCGAACCAGCCGAGGTCAGCCGCATATTCCGCCCCATTGCAGAAGGCGATCCGTAGCGTCCAGAGGTCGCCGCACCCTTCGGCTGCCTCGATGGCGCGGCGCGTATAGTCGATGGCGCGCCGACGATGACCATGCCCTTCTTCCACCTTTCCACCCGCCTCGGCGAGTTCGGCCAGAGAGACGAAAGAGAAGGCAATATTGGTCAGATAAAGCGCCGCCGCAGCGGGATTCTTGTCGGGATCGATCAGAGCCAGAGCGCGCTCAAAGAGCGGAATGCCCAATCCATCCTGCCGGCAAAGCGCCAGTGTCGTCGCCTTGCAGTTATAGGCAAAGGCGAGGAGGCCCTTGTCCTCCACCTTGCTGGCAAGATCGAGCGCGGCCTCCGCCTCAACAAAACCCTCGTCGATCAACCCGACCTCATTGAGCAGCCAGGAGCCGATCGCCTGCGCTCTTGCCCGGCCGGCAATTTCGCCCAGCACGGTCCAACGCTGTCGCGCCTTGATGACGAATTCGATCCCCGCATCGGGATAGCCGAGTTGCAGGCAAAGCCAGGAGGCCTGAGTCAGCAGTTCGGCAAAGGGGCGGCCATCACGACGCCGCCGCGCCTGGCGCAGCAGTTTCGGAACGCGTCGGAAGGCTTCGACCGAA
Organism: Devosia sp.; assembly: GCF_017307565.1. Lineage (GTDB taxonomy): Bacteria > Pseudomonadota > Alphaproteobacteria > Rhizobiales > Devosiaceae > Devosia. The sequence continues at coordinate 1,155 of NZ_JAFKHD010000463.1, read as the reverse complement.
CGACCCGTCCGGCTCATCCGCCAACCCTCTTCGATTGCAACCGACAGACTGGGCATTGCATCCGCGATGCTGGAAAAGCCTGGTCCGAGGATGATCTTGCCGGGTAAACAAACGTCAAAGAGGAAAGGAACAAGCCTAACGGCTCGTCCCCTTAAATGGCTGACACCTCGACGGGAACCGACTTGAAGGCCGGCGTCTTGCTGCGCGGATCGACTTCGGTGCCAATCAGCACATTGGCCTCCGGATAGTAGGCGAGCACCGAACCGGCCGGCAGGTCGAAACTGGTCGCCACGCCCTCCATCCTGCCCACGGCCGATCGCACCTGCACCTTCTGCCCCTCCCGCAGACCGCGCGCCGCCATGTCCTCGAGATTGAGAAACACCGAATAGCGTCCCGCCTTGCCGCGATAACTGTCGGTTTCCTCATAAATGATCGAGTTGAACTGCCCCTCGCTGCGCACAGATGCGAGCATCAGCTTGCCCTTTTCGAGCCGCGGAATGGGCGTCACCACGAAATGCGCCTTGCCATCCAGCGTACCGAACTCCGGCACGTGCAACACCCGGTTGCGGATGTGAAATTCGCGCTTGGCCACGTCGATATCGGCCAGTTCCTCCATACCCGGAACAATGGCCGCAATCGCGTCGCGCAGTTTGGCATGGCCCGAAAATGCGTCGAAATCGATCGGCGACTCCGGCAACACCCGCTTGCCGATCTGCCCCAGAATCCAGCTCTCCGGCCGCACGGTGCTGATGCGCTCGATGCCGCCATCCGAAAGCCGAACGTAGTTGAACATGGATTCCTGGGTGGTCGGCTCCCACTCCTCGTCGCGCGCCGTAACGGGCAGGATCAGCACCTCGCCGTCGCCCAGCCCGTGAACATGCCCCTGATTGAGCGTCGTCGTCAGGAACAGCTTGAACCCGACCGCTCCCATGGCGCGGCTCGAAAACGCCGTATCCGGCGTCGCGGCCCAGAGATTGCCGCCCATGATCACCGCGGCATCCACCTCGCCCGCCTCGGCGCGCTTGAGGCAAGCCATGGTATCGAGCCCCTTTTCCTGGGGGAACGTGACGCCAAAAACCTCTTCCATGCGCTTGAGCACATCGCGCGCCAGCACCGGCTTCACCCCGATCGTGCCGATCCCCTGCACGTTGGAGT
>NZ_JAFKHD010000371.1 GCF_017307565.1 Devosia sp. | reverse complement strand
GGAGGGGGTGAACCGAAGCCTCAGCTCACGCCAAATTTCAGCAGCTTGATCGCGTCAAAGTCCGCAACCCCACCGCCCACGCGCTTGGTCGTGTAGAACAGCACATAGGGCTTGCTCGAATAGGGATCGCGCAACACGTTCACCCCCTGACGATCAACAATCAGATACCCGCGCCGGAAGTCACCAAACGCCACCGACAGCGAATTGGCCCCGATGTTCGGCATATCCTCCGCCTCAACCAGCGGAAAGCCCATGAAGCTGGCGCGACCATCTGCCGTCGCCGACGGCTGCCAGAGATAATTGCCGTCGGCGTCCTTGAGCTTTCGCAGCGCTCCCTGCGTCTTGCGGTTCATCACCCAGTTCGCATTTTGGCGATAGCCGGCCTTCAGCGCATAGACGAGATCAATCAGCACATCGCTGCCATTGCTCGCCGGTAGCGCGCCCGAAGTCCCCGTCGCCACGTAACCCAGGTTCCCCCAGCTCCAGCTCGATTCCGCCACCGTGGTCGAAGCCAGAAAACCCTTGGGCTTATTGGTGCCATCGCCACTGACAAAAGCCGTCGTCTCCTGCGCCGCAAAAGCCGCATTGACCTCGTCGGCAATCCACTGGCCGACATCCACCGCCGCATCGTCGAGAAAGGCCGTGGTCGCCGCCGGCATGGCATAGAGCTCGGTCGTCGGATAGCTCAGCTCCGCCAGCGTCTGGCTTGTGGTGGTCGGACGGCTCGCCGCCTCGCCCACCCAGCCCGTCTGCGGCCCCGTCAAAGTGATCGGGCGCTTATAGACCGAGGCCGAAACCTGGCGCACACCGGCAATGGCGCGGATCGGCGAAATGCCCGTCATCAGACGGGTAATTTCCGTCTCGACCTCGGCCGGCACCACATAACCGCCATCGGCGCCGACGCCGACTTGCAGCGCCTTTTCCTCGCCGCGCTTCACATAGGCCGAAAAGGCCTCCTTATATTCGCCATTGGGCACGGCGCCCTTGCCCTCAAGCGCTGGGCGAGCACGCTCGGCACTGACGCGATCGAGCGCCGCCTTATGCCCATCGAGCACGGCATTGAGGCGCTCCAACTTACCCTCAAGCAGGCCATCGGCCGAACCGCGCTTCTCGATCTCGCCGAGGCGCTGGTCATTGGTGCGCTTGAATTCCTCGAACGCGGAAGAAAATTCGCTGAAC
>NZ_JAFKHD010000462.1 GCF_017307565.1 Devosia sp. | reverse complement strand
CCGCGCCGACAGGTCCGCGGGTTGCAGATAGCCATTGGGCGAGGCGGCGATCAGGGCGTCATGGGCCAACTTTGCCAATGGCGAGTCAGGATTGGCGGTGATCGCCACAGTGTGGGCGCCGGCGGCCTTGGCGACCGTCAGCATCTGGATGGTTTCTTCGGTGTGTCCCGTGTTGGAAATGCCGATGGCAACGCATTGCGGGTCAAGAATGGCGGCGCTTGTCAACCCGTCGTGGATTTCTGACCAGGCCTGCACGCCAACGCCGATCCGATAAAGCCGGGCCTTGGCCTCGAGCGCGGTCAGCGCGCTCCCCCCGACGCCGTAAATGTCGAGATGCCGCGACCGGACGACCATCTCGGCGACGCGACGCGCGGTCGGCAGATCGATCAGGTTAGCCGTCGTCTGCAGCGATCTCAGATGGGTGTTGAAGAGGGCGGTGCAAATTTCCTCAGGCGGATCATCCGGCCCGAAGGACCGGCTGATATCGGCGCTCCAGGCGGGGTCCGAGCTGCCGCGCCCAACATCCTCGGCAACCCCCACCCGTAGCTCGGAAAAACTCGCATAGCCGACAAGGCGCGAGAAGCGCGTAACGGTCGCTGCCGACGTGCCGGCACGCTTGGCGAGCGCCGTTATCGACAGGGTCAGCGGCGCCCGGGGATCATCGATAAGAACAGCCGCAATTTTTGCTACGCCGGCCGGCATCCGCGACTGACAAGTCGCTATGCGCTCCAAGATGCCAAACGTTTTTGCTGTCGCAGTCATAGTATGCTAGGAGCCAACATTGAAAATAAATCTCATGAAGACTGACTATGTCCGAAAACAATTGTTATCGACCTCGTCTGGTGCTGGCAAGCGGGTTTATGTCGGAATGATCACAGCGCTGCTGGCCATCGATGTCGGCGGCACCAACTCCCGCGCGACGCTCGTCGATATGGCGGGCAATTGCCTCGGCAAAGGCCGCAGCCGCGGCGGCAATCCCGGTTCAAATCCGCCAGACCTCGCCGCTGCGGCAATCATCGCGGCGGCCCAGGCCGCCGTCGCCGATGCGGGCATGGAGATAGACATTGCAGTGGCCCTCTTGGCCATGGCCGGCCCCCGGGTGAGCGCCATGGAGCCACAGATCGAAGCGGCCTTTCGCGCGCTCGGCCTCAGCGGTCCGCTGGTCTTGAGCGGCGATCTCAACGCTCTGCTGCCGTCCGCCGCCGCGGCGATGGATGGCTACTGCATTGTCTGCGGCACCGGCGCTGGCGCCGTGCGCATCCGCAACGGCGAGATCGACGACGTCACCGATGCCGCCGGCTGGTTGCTCGGCGATCTCGGATCCGGCTATTGGCTCGGGCACCAGGCCGCTATGGCCGTTGCCGCCGCCCTCGAAGGCCGCGGCCCCGAGACGGCGCTGACCAAAGCCATTCTCGACGCCCTCGACATTCCTCTGACCAACGAGCTCCTTGATGGTCGTTCGGCGCCGCTGCAGCTCCTGATCAACGCCATCTATGCGATGCGCCCCATCGAACTCGCCTCGTTCGCGCCCTTGGTCATCGCCAACAGCGACGACGCCATAGCGGCGAACTTGCTGGCAGAAGCCGAGGGCTACCTGCTCGCCGATTTCCAGCGCGTATTTTCCCCCGGCATGCCCGGCCCGGTCGTCCTGGGCGGTAGCATCATCGAGCATCTCAAGGGCCTGCCCGCGGCCATCGCCCAGGTAATGCGCGCCGCAGGTCACGCGCCAGATATTCGCCGCTCGGGTGACGGTTCGGTCGGCGCCGTTGTGCTGGCCCTGCGCCAGCAGGGCATCGCTGTCGACGAAGCCATGCTCGCCAACATCGCCGCCTCGGTGACGGCTCGCACCGCCAAGTCGATCATCCCGGCCTAAGTCTCGATCTCATGCATGCGCAGGTTGAGTGCGCGCGGTACCGGATGGGTTTTCAGGTCAGCCTTGAGTTCTTCCGCGCTGGCTGCACGCTTGAGCTGCGCCTCCAGCCGCCCGCGCCGCAGGCGTGCCCAGAGATCGGACAGCAGCGTCTCTCCTTCGCGAATGGTCGCAAAGGGCCGATCAAAGAGCAGGCGCTCGAGTTCGTCCAAGTCACCTTCGTTCGCCGCCACGACCGCGCGGGCAAGGACGATGCGCTCGTTGCTCCGGATCGGCGCGGGCAGGGCCTCCACAAAGGCCTTCAGCTCTGCCGATAGCGACGCGGCCCCAAAATACTGCGCGATTTCGACCGCGAGGGCCGGCGGCGCGTCGCCGCCATTCCACGCCCGCAGATAGCTGTTCACTTTGGTGTCGCGATCATCGGCCAGCAAAGCCTCGAGCCGATATGCAGCCCAGTTCGGCTTGAGCGCAAGCGACTGCGCCACATGTTGGGCCGCTACGTGCCGCTCCCCCCGATCAAGCGCCGCCGTCGCCAGCATCAATTCGCCCACCCAAGTCGGATCGCCCTCCCTGATCCGTTCGATCCACAGCCGCGACACAGCGACACCGACCGGCATATCCGTCAGGTTCGACGGCGCAACGGCTCTGCCCTGCGCAAGATCGTCCCAATAGTCGCCCGCCGCCGCCACACTGAAGTCAAGACCCGCCGCAAGCGGCTTCCCAGTCAATCTCTCCTGCCGCGCGCCCCACCTGTCGCCGTTCGAGTAGCGCACATCGAGCTCTAGGCGCGCCTGTCCGCGCAAGAACGCATCCATTTCCGCCAGGTCATCGACGGAGATAATCGCCGCGATCGCATCCGCCGCATGGTCCGTCGCGGTCCCATAGGTTGGGTCGTGTGCCCTTGCGTCGAGCTGCAACGGCATGAACGCTTCGGTCCATTCGCGCTCTTCGTGCGCTGCGAGCGCAAAGCGCTGGTTCTGGGTCGGCGTCATGCCGCTCTGGATTTCGAGATAGTCGCCCTCGCCGGGCCTCGACAGATAATCCATCCAGTTCTGCCCACCGGCGCCACTGCCGAAATAGAAGAACTTTCGGCCCGGCATTTCGGCCGTGCTGCATTGCGCGAGGCCATAGCCGTGGCGATCGAGGGATGCAATGAAGAGCCGCGGCGCCGATGGCGCGCGGAAGAACACCGAGGTCGCATTCTCCCAGTTCTCCGGATAGGACGCGTCCCAATCGCTGCGCGGGAAGTCGCAACGCCCCAGATTATTTCCCGGCCAGATATGCTCGATCGAATAGTCCGCCGGGCTCAGCACGCGCGTGCCCGGCGTCATCGGCACGGCGACATTGGTCCACCAATAGGCGAGACGTTCCGTGTCCGTCGGATTGACGATACGGCCATGTGCAAAGAGCACGGCAGAATCCGCAGGCAGGAACAGGTCGATCTGCCAGGTGGCTTCCACGATCCGGTCAAACTCGTAGATCCTCAGAATGGGGCCGCGAGATGTCTCGCGCACCCCCGCAAATACCGGCGCGCAGGTGAACGGCGTATGCCCGGGAATAAGCCCGTTCCATTCGATGCCGCCCGAAAACCAGGCATTGAGCGCTGCAAGATTGGCCGGCTGAAACACCGGATTGCGAAACACCAGATCGCGACCCGTGCTGAGGTCCTTGAGTTCCAGCAGGCGCCCACCAAGTGATGGCGCGACAACGGCCCGCAGCCGCCCGTTCTCGATGACGAGAACCTCCAGCGTGCCCGGTTTCAGGTCGCGGTCATAATCGTCGGATACCTGATAGGGCAGGATCGAGTCCTTGCCCCAGCTAAAACCGTGGCTGCTCTCCTCTTCCGAGAGACCGAAGTTCGGCGGCGTCTCGGTGTCGGGAATGGGTTGCTGCCAGCGGAAGCGCGGCAGGTTGCTCGGCTGACCCAGCCGCGATGCGGGCAGGCTCAAGGTCTCGGCATAAATCGAGGTCGCCATTGGATCATGCGTCCTTCAAAATCGGTTCAGCGGTGTTGGGCTCGGCGCGTTCGGGCTAATTCACCCGCATGCCGCTGGCATCGAACAGGTGCACCACCGACAGATCGGGCTTCACCCTGATCTTGTCGCCCGGCGCCACCTTGAGGCGCTCCCGGAAAATCCCCGTGATCGTTTGGCTTCCAAGACGACACACAACCTGGGTTTCAGAACCCGTCGGCTCGATCACCACGACTTCGATTTCCACCCCGTCATCGGCGAGATGCAGGTGCTCGGGCCGAATGCCATACGTGGTTGCCCCCGGCGCTCCCTCTGCCACCCCGAGCACTATGCCGTCGCTGGTCTTAAAACCTTCGGCGGTCATCGTCCCTTCGATGAAATTCATCGACGGCGACCCGATGAAGCTCGCGACAAAGGTATTGAGCGGGCGATCATAGAGATCGAGCGGCGCGCCGATCTGCTCGATAACGCCATCGCGCATGACCACGATCTTGTCCGCCATGGTCATGGCCTCGACCTGGTCGTGCGTCACATAGATGGTCGTCGTCTTGAGCCGCTGATGCAGTTCCTTGATTTCTGCGCGCATCTGCACGCGCAGTTTTGCATCGAGATTGCTGAGTGGCTCGTCGAACAGAAACAGTTGCGGATCACGCACGATGGCCCGCCCCATGGCGACGCGCTGGCGTTGCCCGCCCGAAAGCTGACGCGGCTGCCTGTCGAGCAGATCCTCCAGCCCCAGGATCTGCGCGGCGTCGTCGACCTTGCTGGCGATCTCGGCCTTCGAAATGCCCTGGAGTTTGAGCGAGAATCCCATGTTCTGCTCGACGGTCATGTGCGGGTAGAGGGCGTAGTTCTGAAACACCATGGCAATGTCGCGATCCTTCGGCGGCAGGTCGTTGACCACCCGGTCGCCGATCTCGATTTCGCCCCCGGAAATGTCCTCCAGCCCCGCGATCATCCGCAGCAACGTCGATTTGCCACAGCCGGATGGGCCGATAAGCACCGCGAACTCGCCGTCCTCGATGTCGACAGAGACGCCCTTCAACACTACCAGGTTGCCGTATCGCTTCGTCGCCTGGATAATCCTAACGTTCGCCATGGATCTTCCTCCCACCCACGCCCCGCTCTCCGTCCAAGAGACATCTCTCTTTCGCGGATTGTCAACGCAGGTGCGGATTGCCCTTGCCCAAGGGGCCCGAAGAGGGCGCATAGCGGACCAGCATTATCGTCGCATTTACCCGCGCCGCCGATGATGACGTGGCGCCAGGTTCTGCAAAAAAATCCCAAATCGAATGGTCCATGCTTAAACCACTGTCTCTGCTTTTCTGCCTGCTGGCCCTTCCCGCCTACGCCGCCGATTGGAAGTATGAGGGTGGCACGACGCCGATCGCCTATGCCGACAATGGCAAAGCCCAGTTTCAGTTCGCCTGCCGCGGTGGCGACCTTGCCATGGCCTATTGGGTTCGCGAGCCAAGCCCTCAAGTGGCCGCAGCCCAATCCCTCAGCCTTGCCATCAACGCGGTCGGGGGCAGCGTCTCCACCGGCAAAGACACCGGCTTCGCACAGGATTTTCCCATGCTCCACCACGATGGCAGCTCGGTGCTCATCCGTGGGCCGGTCGCAAGGCAATGGGCACGAACCGCCCAGCAAGCGCTCGAAACCATGGAACTGGCATTCGTAAAATCCAAACCGGGCAGCGGACTGGATTTCCTCGATCGCCAGCGATTTGGCGCCCGGGGCTCATCGTCCGCCATAGGCCAAGTGCTCGCCACCTGCGGTTCCACGCGCTGATCACGCCCCAAGGCATGCTTGGCAGCTAATATTGCGATGTCGGGGGAATTGGAGCGGGTGAAGGGAATCGAACCCTCGTCGTAAGCTTGGGAAGCTTCTGCTCTACCATTGAGCTACACCCGCGTGTGGGTCACTAGATGCTGGAAATCGGTTGAGACGTCAAGCGGCGGCGGGGCTCCGTCCGAAGCGTTTTGAGCGTGCCCGGTTTTTGCCGTCCGCGCATCGGGTCGGGCGCCCCGCTTTCCCCGTTGCTGGTCCCGGCCGTCTGGGGCATTGCTTTTTCTCGACGGCTCCTTGCTCAATTCGGAAGTACTTTCTTTCCGGAATTGGGCTAGGTTCCCGCTGAACTTGGCCGGCCGATGCATCCTTGCAATTCCCCGGTCGATCAACAGTACCCATTGCTGGCGCTGACCCTAGCTCCGCACACCCCACGATGTTGAGATTGCGATGACCCTCTACTCCGATTACCTGGCTGAAATCGATAGCAGAAAAGAGCAGGGTCTTGCGCCCAAGCCGATCGATGCCGGCGGCCTCACCGGTGAGATCATCGCAATCATCCGCGATGCCGCCAATCCGCAGCGCGCCGATGCCCTCAAATTCTTCATCTACAACACGCTGCCCGGCACCACGAGCGCCGCGACGGTCAAGGCTGCCTTCCTCAAGGAAATCATCCTTGGTGAAGTCGTGGTTCCCGAAATCACCCCGGCTTTCGCCCTTGAACTGCTCTCGCACATGAAGGGTGGCCCCTCGGTCGAGGTGCTGCTCGACGTGGCGCTGGGCAATGGCGAGAATGCCAAGGCAGCCGGTGATGTTCTGAAGACCCAGGTCTTTCTCTACGACGCTGACATGTTCCGCCTGCGCGATGCCTATAAGGCCGGCAATGCCGTCGCCAAGGACGTGCTCGAGAGCTACGCTCAGGCCGAGTTCTTCACCAAGCTCCCCGAGGTCGAAGACGAGATCAAGGTCGTCACCTTCGTCGCCGCCGAAGGCGACATTTCCACTGACCTTCTCTCCCCCGGCAACCAGGCCCACTCGCGCGCCGACCGTGAACTGCACGGCCAGTGCATGATCACCCCTGCCGCCCAGCAGGAAATCGTCGCGCTGCAGAAGCAGCACCCCGACGCGCGCGTCATGATGATCGCCGAAAAGGGCACGATGGGCGTTGGCTCCTCGCGCATGTCCGGCGTCAACAACGTCGCCCTCTGGACCGGCAAGCCAGCCAGCCCCTATGTGCCCTTCGTCAACGTTGCCCCGATCGTTGCCGGCACCAATGGCATTTCGCCGATCTTCGCCACCACGGTCGACGTGACCGGCGGCATCGGCCTCAATCTCAAGAACTGGGTCAAGAAGCTCGGTGAGGACGGCAAGCCGATCCTCAACAACGAAGGCAACCCGATCCTCGAGCAGAAGTACTCGGTCGAAACCGGCACGGTGCTCACCATCGATGCCAAGACCAAAAAGCTGCGCGACGCGGCCGGCAACGAGCTGGTCGACATCGCCTCTGCCTTCACCCCGCAGAAGACCGAATTCATGAAGGCTGGCTCGTCCTACGCCATCGTCTTCGGCAAGAAGCTCCAGACTTTCGCCGCCCAGACCCTCGGCGTCACCGCCCCGCAGGTCTTTGCCCCGAACAAGGAAATCACCGTCGAAGGTCAGGGCCTGACCGCGGTCGAAAAGATCTTCAACCGCAACGCCGTCGGCGTTACGCCGGGCAAGATCCTCCACGCCGGCTCGGACGTGCGCGTCAAGGTCAACATCGTCGGTTCGCAGGACACGACGGGCCTGATGACCGCTCAGGAACTCGAGGCGATGGCGGCTACCGTCATCTCGCCGCTGGTCGATGGCGCCTATCAGTCCGGCTGTCACACGGCATCGGTCTGGGACAAGAAGGCCCAGGCCAATATTCCAAAGCTCATGGCCTTCATGAACAACTTTGGTGTGATCACCGCCCGTGACCCGCTCCACAAGTATCACTCGATGACCGACGTGATCCACAAGGTGCTCAACGACATCACCGTGGACGATTGGGACATCATCATCGGTGGTGACTCGCACACCCGCATGTCCAAGGGCGTGGCCTTCGGCGCCGACTCCGGCACCGTGGCTCTGGCTCTTGCCACCGGCGAAGCCACCATGCCGATCCCGCAGTCGGTCAAGGTGACTTTCAAGGGCAAGATGCAGCCCCATATGGACTTCCGCGACGTCGTCCACGCCACCCAGGCGCAGATGCTGCAGCAGCATGGCGACAACGTCTTCCAGGGCCGCATCATCGAAGTCCACATCGGCACGCTGCTCGCCGACCAGGCCTTCACCTTCACCGACTGGACGGCCGAAATGAAGGCCAAGGCGTCGATCTGTATCTCGGAAGACGAGACGCTGATCGAAAGTCTCGAAATCGCCAAGTCGCGCATGCAGATCATGATCGACAAGGGCATGGACAACACGGCCCAGACCCTCAAGGGCCTGATCGCCAAGGCCGATCGCCGCATCGCCGAAATCCGCTCGGGCGAAAAGCCGGCGCTCTCGCCGGACGCAACGGCCAAGTATTTCGCCGAAGTCGTGGTCGATCTCGACCTGATCGACGAGCCGATGATCGCCGACCCCGACGTCAACAATTCCGACGTCTCGCGCCGCTACACCCACGACACCATCCGCCCGGTTTCTTACTATGGCGGCACCAAGAAGGTTGACCTGGGCTTTGTCGGCTCATGCATGGTCCACAAGGGCGACATGAAGATCGTCGCCCAGATGCTGAAGAACCTCGAGAAGGAAACCGGCAAGGTCGAATTCAAGGCGCCGCTCGTCGTCGCCGCCCCGACCTACAACATCATCGACGAGCTCAAGGAAGAAGGCGACTGGGAGATCCTCCAGAAGTATTCCGGCTTCGAGTTCGACGATATCCACCCCAAGACCGCCAACCGCACGGAATACGAGAACATCCTTTATCTCGAACGTCCGGGCTGCAATCTCTGCATGGGCAACCAGGAAAAGGCCGAAAAGGGCGACACCGTTCTTGCGACCTCGACCCGCCTGTTCCAGGGCCGCGTGGTTGAAGATACCGCGGAGAAGAAGGGTGAATCGCTGCTGGCCTCGACCCCGGTTGTCGTCCTCTCCGCCATCCTCGGCCGCACGCCGAGCGCCGACGAATACAAGGCTGCGGTGGAAGGCATCGACCTGACCAAGTTCGCTCCGCCGACTTCGTCCAACCCGATGGACTCCAAGTCGGTCCACTTCTGAGGCCGGCAAGAACACGGCGCGGGCATCGCTTGATGCTCGCGCCGCACAATCTGTCTTTGGTGAATGGAGCGCCTGGCGCTCCATTTTGCTTTTATGGGAACGGCTTGAAGTGCTTGGAAAGCTTCAGCGTCTGGGCCTGGTAGTTTGAATTCAGCGCCGAGCCATAGAGCCGGTCCGGCTTTTCGGCGAGCTTTTCATAGATCAGCTTACCGATGCTCTGCCCATGTCCGAGCAGGAACGGCACTTCGCGGCTGCGCACTTCGAGCACCGCGCGGCTTCCTGTGCCGCCAGCCGATGAGTGGCCAAAGCCGGGGTCGAAAAAGCCGGCATAATGCACGCGGAATTCGCCCACCAGCGGATCGAAGGGCACCATTTCGGCGGCATGGTTGGGCGGCACGTGCACCGCCTCGTGGCTGACGAGAATGTAGAATTCGTCCGGGTCGAGCGTCAGCTCCGGCTGCCCGCGATTGTAGAGCGGCTCCCAGAAGTCGAGCACGTCGAGCGCATTCTTTTTGTCGACATCGACGACGCCGGTATGGCGCTTGGAGCGGAACCCGATCAGCCCATTGCGGCCTTCTCCGCGCAGGTCAATGGAGAGCGCAACGCCCTCGCCGACCGGCTGGTCGCCCCCAATGACCAGCGTGTCGCTGGCATGGAGCGCCCGATGTTCGGCGACGCTGAGCCGGGTATCCCCGCAACGAAAGCGCATCTGGCTCAGGCGAGACCCGGTCCGCACCAGCACGGGAAAGGTGCGCGGGCTGACCTCGAGATAAAGCGGCCCCTTGTAGCCCGCGGGCATCTGGTCAAAGCCGCGCGCCCGATCGCCGATGACGCGGGTAAAAACGTCGAGCCGCCCGGTGGACGACTTGGGATTGGCCGACGCGCTCACGTCCTCGGGCAGGTCGAGGCTCTCCTGCAACGGCACCAGATAAACGCAGCCGCGCTCGAGCACGGCGCCGCGCTTCAGGTCGATTTCATGCAGCTTCAGCGCTTCGATCCGCTCGGCCATGGAGTGAGCCGGGCCCGGCAAAAAGCTGGAGCGCACGCGATAGGCGACATCGCCGAGCCTGAGGTCAAGGCTTGCCGGTTGCACCTGATCGGCGTCGAATTCCCGCTGGGCGGCAATGGCACCCTCGGCATGCAGCTTTTCGATGAGGCGGGCGGGGAAGACGCCTTGCGGCCAGGCTTCAGCCATGGTGCGATGCTCCGGCAAATCAGGGATCGCTTTCCCTATCAAAAGCGGATGATTGACGCCACCGGCCAATTGCGGTTTAGTTTCCGCCAGTGGTGATTTGGCCGGTCGCTTGCAGCCACTTTAAAGAAATTGCTAAAGACCGTTGGTAACCGGCCGCCACTCGCGTGCCGGTTTTTTTGTTCGAAGGCGAAGCCATGTCCAAAGATAAAAATCCCCTCCTTGACCCCAAGCGGCGCTCGGCAGCGACGCAGATGGTGCACGGTGGGGGCAAGCGCTCGCCGTTCAACGAAACCAGCGAGGCCCTCTATCTCAATTCCGGCTATTCCTACCCGAGTTCGCAATATGCCGAGGACCTGTTCCTCAACAAGATCCCGGGCGGCCACAACTATTCCCGCTTCGCCAATCCCACCGTCGACGTCTTCCAGGAGCGCATGGCGCTGATCGAGGGCGCCGAGGCCGCTCGTGGCTTTGCCTCGGGCATGGCCGCCGTCACCAATGCGGTCATGAGCCAGGTCCGCGCCGGCGATCACATCGTGGCGGCACAGGCGCTCTTCGGCGGCTGTCGCTATGTGGTGGAAGACTACGCCCCGCGCTTTGGCGTTGAGTCGACCCTGGTAGATGGCCGTGATCCCGAAAATTTCGCCCGCGCCATGCGCCCCAATACCAAGGTCGTCTTCATCGAGACTCCGACCAATCCGACCCTGGAACTCGTCGACATCAAGGCCGTGGCAGACATCGCCCACGCCCATGGCGCCAAGCTCATCGTCGAT
>NZ_JAFKHD010000396.1 GCF_017307565.1 Devosia sp. | reverse complement strand
TGCCATCGGCGAGCATGCGCAGCTCGGTGGCGGCCCTGGCGATCAGGCTTTCGACATCACCCTTTTGCTGCGGCCCCGCCGGCAGGCGGAAACCGCTGATGTCGATGCCCTTGACCTCCTGGCTGAGGCCCGACAGCGGCGGCAGCGCGCCATGGACATGCACGGCGATGACGGCGAGATAAGCGGGCTGCCAGATGAGATTGGTCCAGAGCCGCACGGCATAAAACGGCTGCCCCGCCGCCGGATAGGTCGCCTCGGTGCGGGCATAGAGATCACGCAGCAGCGCCTCGTTGTCAGCGCCCGCCGCATGCCAGCCGGGCAAGGGCGCCCCCGGCGCGCCTTTCATGAAGCCGGTGACGCGCGCCGCCACTTCCAGCAGCCGGGTCAGGGCAACATCGTCGCTATCGAGGGCGAAGAGAAAATTGCGGGCGGCCAAACGGGCGGTTCCTGAGGTTCGTCCCTCCCTATACCGGCATTGTTCCATAAGCAAATAGCCGATCCGGAATGCGCATTTCTGCGCGGCAGAAGCTTCATCGGCTACTGGGTGGCGCGCGCCGAGCATGACCCGACCAGGACCGGCCCAGGAGCGCTCCATGGCTCGCCAGCATCCAGCTTTTCTTGCCCATGAACGCGGCGGCGCCGCAGTCGAATTTGCCATTCTGGCCCCCGTCTATCTGCTCATGCTCTGCGGCATGCTGGCCTATGGGCTCTATTTCGGCGCCGCCCACTCATTGCAGCAACTGGCGGCTGATGCGGCGCGCATTTCCATTGGCGGGCTCGACAGTACCGAGCGCAACCGACTGGTGGGCACCTATCTCGATCGCCATGCCAGCGGCTATATGCTGATCGCCCGAAAAGACCTCAGCTTTACGATCGGCGATGATCCCCTCGATCCTACGCAATATCGCGTGGTCCTGCGCTATGACGCCGCCGACCTGCCGATCTGGAACCTTTACCCGCCGCTCCCCATGCCCAGTCGCTACATGGTCTATGGGGCGACCATCCGGCAGGGCGGGTTATGATCGGCCGGTTTCTGCGCGACAGCCGGGGCAATATGGCAGTGCTCTTTGCCACCGCCTTTTCGCTTTCGGCCGTCATTGGCGCTATCGCCGTAGACGCGGCGGCCCTTTATCACGAACGCCGTTCGATCCAGTCCACGGTCGACCTCGCCGCCATCAGCGCCGCCG
>NZ_JAFKHD010000461.1 GCF_017307565.1 Devosia sp. | reverse complement strand
ACGCGGTGTTGCCGCCGTGTTCCATCGCGGAGACCAGCCAGTCCTCGTACTCGCCGGCCAGGCGCAGCGGCGTGGCCCCACGACGCGTCGGGAGGTTGCCCAGGTAGGCGAACCGCTGGGAGGCGACCTTATTGCCACATTGGTCACCACAAACGGGGCAAGCGGCCGGCAGGGAGTGTTTTACCCTTGCCGGTAAGGAGCGGAACAGGCTAGTCCATGGGCTTTCCGCGCCGGCCCGGAAGGCACGCCGGTCATTCTCGTCGTGAACAAGATCGACTTGGTCGATTACGACCAGGAAGTCTTTGACCGCATAGTGGCCGAATATCGGACCTTTTCCAGGGATCTGGGCTTCCAGACGCTGGCTGCCGTGCCGGTTTCGGCGCTGCGGGGGGACAATATCCTCGCCAACAGCGGTCGCATGCCCTGGTTCACCGGCACCCCGCTCGTGCCCTATCTCGAGACGATCGAGGTGGCGCAGGACAAGGCCGAGAAGCCTTTCCGGTTCCCGGTGCAGTGGGTCAATCGACCCAATCTCGATTTCCGCGGGTTCTCGGGCACTGTGGCTTCGGGCCAGGTAAAGGTCGGCGACGACATTCTGGTCGCGGCCTCCCGCAAGCCGGCCAAGATTTCGCGTGTCGTCACCATGGACGGCGATCTCGACGTTGCGACGGCGGGGCAGGCGGTGACGTTGGTGCTCGATCGGGAAATCGACGTCTCGCGCGGAGACGTGCTGGCGCATCCCGGCGGCGTGCCTGAATATTCCAACCAGTTTCAGGCGCGCCTGGTCTGGATGAATGACGAGCCGGCCTTCCAGGGGCGCTCATATCTGCTCAAGGTTGGTGCACAGACCGTGCCGGCAACCATCACCGACATCAAGTTCCGCACCAATGTGAATACGCTGGAACAGGCGGCGGCGAACAAGCTCGAACTCAACGAAGTGGGCACAGTGACGATCGCGACCGATCGCGCCGTTGCATTCGATCCCTACGCCGACAATCCGCTGACGGGCGGCTTTATCCTTATCGACCGCATTTCCAATGCGACGTTGGCAGCGGGCACGATCAGCTTTGGCCTGCGCCGGGCGCAGAATCTGACTTATCAGTCATTCGACGTGAACCGGCAGGTGCGCGCCCAGATGAAGGGGCAGGAGCCACAGATCGTCTGGTTCACCGGCCTTTCTGGCTCGGGCAAGTCGACCATCGCCAATCTCCTCGAGAAGCGCCTCACGACAGAGGGGCGGCACTGCTACATCCTCGACGGCGACAATGTGCGCCACGGCCTCAACAAGGACCTGGGTTTCACCGAGGCCGCCCGCGTCGAAAACATTCGTCGCGTGGCCGAAGTGGCCAAGCTGATGGCCGACGCCGGCCTGATCGTGCTGGTTTCCTTCATCTCGCCCTTCGAGAACGAGCGGCAATTGGCTCGCGAGATCGCTGGCGATATCCGGTTTACCGAGGTCTATGTCGATACGCCAATCGAAGTTGCGGAAAAGCGTGATCCCAAGGGGCTCTATGCCAAGGCGCGGCGCGGTGAGATCAAGAATTTCACCGGCATCGACAGCCCGTTCGAAGTGCCGACAAATCCCGACCTCACCCTGAACGGCGGCGTGGACGAGCCGCCCGCCCTGGCTGACAAGCTGCACGACTGGCTGGAATTTTGATGCTTAGCTTTCCAGCCCGGCTCTCTCTGAGCTGGGCAGGGCGGCAAAATCGACGAGATCGATGTCGTTGAGCGTCTTCATCAGAAGCCCCTTGAAGATCGGCTCGGTCTCGTCGCGATGCGCCACGATCTGTGGCGAACCGTTGATGCTGCCCACCAGGGAGCCGAGAATCGCCTGATCGATCTCTGGCCGCATCAATTCAAGGGCTCTCGCGCCGGGGCCGACGATCAGGACGTGCGAAGGGTCGTAGATGGCCAGCATGCGGCTGAGGCCAAAGCCGATGGCGCGGCCTGCCAGGTGGAATGCATGCGTTGCGCTCCGGTCGCCCGTTTCGGCCCGCTGCGCCAGCATTTCATATTGCTGAGCCGGTACGGCCGGGGCAGGGGACGCGGTTTCGGGCACGGAATAGGCGTTGCGCAAGATCGCATAGTCTGCGGCATAGGCCTCGATGCAGCCGCGCATGCCACACCGACAAAGTGCGCCGTTGGGGACGTGGTTCATATGGCCGAATTCGGTGGCGCCCTCGTCCCCGCGCCCCATGATCTGGCCACGGAACGTCACGCCCATGGCAACGGTGGAGCCGACAAAAACAGTGGCCACACTGGCCTCGTGCAGGGCCGGATCGAGCCATCGCGTCCCTTCGGCCAGTAGCCGCCCGCGCTTGTGGAGGGTAACGGGCAGGTTACGTTCCTCGGAAAGCTCGGCGGCGAAAGATGCGCCTGCCAGGTGCTGGATCGGCGACCAGCGCAAGCCTCTGCCGTCGCGTTCCAGGATGCCCTGAACAGAGATCGCGATCCGGCGGAGCGTCTTTGTGGCCGCTGGGGTTCTGGCCAGCAGGGCATCGAGCCGCTCGGATAGAAACTTGCACGGTGCCAGGCCCGCGAAGATGGTTGGGGTCAGCTGTATTTCAACACGATCGACAAGGACGCCGCCATAGTCGACCAGCGAAACGCGGGCCCGGTTGACGTCCAGCTCGAAGAGCGCCGCGTGTGCGGCCCCGCGCGAAAAATTGACGAAAGTGGCCGGCCGGCCTCGCGCCCGCCCGTCGGGTCTGTCGGCGACGAGCTCGGACACGATACCCTGGTTGAGCAAATCCGACATGATGGCGGTCATGCTGGCATGGCTTAGGCCGGTGAGGTTGGCGAGGGCGGTACGCGACTGCGCACCCTGCATGCGCAGGGCACTCAGTACCAGTCCACGGTTGTGCCGTCGGACGCTGTCGCTATCGCTGACGGTTCGCGTCAAACAGCCTACTCCCTAATATCCGCCCCAAGACACCAAAGCTGCCGTCATGAAGCAACATCGAATTCATTCGGAGCCCGAAATTGACGTTGACACGTCCTGATCCGACATGCGACTTGTTTTTTCGAGCATTGAAAATAATGCTCTGTGGCGCGCCAACGACCTTGGGATGAGGGGCCGTGCGTGCCGTTCTGGGTCTCGATGACCCAATGGGAGGACATTGATGAATAAGCTCTTTGCAGCGGTCTTGCTTGCCACGACCGTCATGACCGGTGCTGCCCTGGCACAAGACATTGTCGTCGGTGTGTCCTGGAACAACTTCCAGGAAGAACGCTGGAAAACCGACGAAGCCGCCATCAAGACCGCTCTCGAAGCGGCCGGCGCAAAGTATATTTCTGCTGACGCACAGTCGTCCGCGTCCAAGCAGCTTACCGATATCGAAAGCCTGATCAGCCAGGGCGCCGATGCTCTGATCGTGCTGGCTCAGGATAGTGATGCCATTGGTCCGGCTGTTGCGGCTGCCGTTGCTGAAGGCATCAAAGTGGTCGGCTATGACCGCCTCATCGAAAACCCCGACGCTTTCTACCTGACGTTCGACAACAAGGAAGTTGGCCGTATGCAGGCGCAGGGCGTTTTTGCCGTAAAGCCTGAAGGCAACTACGTCTTCATCAAGGGCAATTCGGCCGACCCCAACGCCGACTTCCTGTTTGCCGGCCAGATGGAAGTGCTCAAGGCCGCCATCGACTCCGGCGCCATCAAGAATGTTGGTGAAGCCTATACCGACAACTGGAACCCCGAAGTCGCCCAGGCGAACATGGAACAGTTCCTGACCGCCAACAACAACGACGTCGACGCCGTTGTGGCTTCGAACGACGGCACCGCGGGCGGCGCCATCGCAGCGCTTGCTGCTCAGGGCCTGGCTGGTTCCGTGCCGGTCTCTGGCCAGGATGGCGACCATGCAGCTCTCAACCGCATCGCGCTCGGCACCCAGACTGTCTCGGTCTGGAAGGACGCGCGCGAATTGGGCAAGAAGGCCGCGGAAATCGCTGTCGAACTGGCCAAGGGCACGGCGCTTGACGCAGTGACCGGCGGCACCAAGTTCTCCGATGGCCCCAAGCACGTCGAAATGAACGCTGTGCTGCTCGCGCCGATCCCGATTACCAAGGATAACCTCAACGTTGTCATCGACGCCGGCTGGGTGTCGAAGGACGTTGTGTGCCAGGGTGTCGCCGCTGGTTCGGTTGCCGCCTGCAACTGACACCTACAAAGGCTAAACTGGTTGCCTGTTGCAACCGGACTGCGCCCCGGCTTTGTGCCGGGGCGCCGTTTCCACGGGAGACCTGAATGGCTGATCAGCATGCCATCGCCACCCCTGCCCATCCGAGCACTTTTACGCAGAACCCCATTCAGCGTTTTCTCATGGCGACGGAGGTGGACACTCGCCTTCTAGGCATGATTGGCGCCCTGGCGATCATCTGGGTCGGCTTCAATATTTTCTCCGGCGGTCTCTTTCTGACGCCGCGTAATCTCTGGAACCTTTCGGTGCAGACTGCCTCCGTGGCCGTCATGGTAACCGGCATGGTTCTGATCATTGTCACGCGACATATCGACCTGTCCGTAGGCTCCATTCTGGGTCTGGTGGGTATGGTGATGGGCGTGATGCAAACCCAGATCCTGCCGGTGCAGTTCGGCCTCGGGCTTGGCCATCCGTTGATCTGGTGTCTGTCGCTTCTCACAGGTCTCATCGTCGGTGTTGGCATCGGTGCGATGCAGGGCGCGATCATTGCCTATCTTCGCGTGCCGGCATTCATCGTCACGCTCGGTGGTTATCTGGTCTGGCGAGGTGCGGCCTGGTGGGTGACCATGGGGCGCACTGTGGCGCCGATGGATCAGACCTTTCAGCTCATCGGTGGTGGCCCGGCAGGCTCGGTCGGTTCGACCTGGAGCTGGGTGGTTGCTGTCGTGGCGTGCGCCGCCATTGTGGCGGGCCTCTATTTCGGCCGCCGCCAGCGTCATCGCTTCAACTTTCCGCAGCGCCCGCTCTGGGCCGAGGCTGCCCTCGCTATTCTGGGGTGTGGCGCAACCATCGGGGCCGTCCTGGTCGCCAACTCGTACCCCTGGCCAGTTCGCATCGCCGAAAACTATGCCAACGCCAACGGCATTCCAGTGCCCGAAGGCGGGCTCTTCATTTCTCACGGCATCGCGATTCCGGTGCTTATCGCGATCGGGGTTGGCGTCGCCATGACCTTTCTCGCCTCCCGGACCCGCTTCGGACGCTACGTCTATGCCATGGGCGGCAATCCTGAAGCTGCGGAGTTGGCCGGCATCAACACACGCTGGGTAACGGTCAAAATTTTCATGCTGATGGGGGGGCTGTGCGCCATCGCAGCAGCCATTTCCAGCGCGCGCCTCAATGCGGCGACCAATGCGCTTGGCACGCTTGACGAACTCTACGTGATCGCCGCGGCCGTTATTGGCGGAACGTCGCTGGCGGGTGGTGTCGGAACCATCGCCGGCGCGCTGCTGGGCGCCGTAGTCATGCAATCTCTCCAATCCGGCATGGTGCTGATGGGGCTCGATAGCCCGCTCCAGTCCATCGTTGTCGGCGTCGTTCTGGTTTTCGCGGTGTGGCTGGACACGCTCTACCGCCGAAATAAGCACTAGGAGTGCACATCATGCTGGACCCCAGCACACCCCTGGTCGAAATGACCGACATCTCCATCGCCTTCGGCGGCATCAAGGCAGTTGATCATGCCTCGATCAATCTGCATCGCGGTGAAGTCGTAGGCCTGCTCGGCCACAACGGCGCGGGAAAGTCGACGCTCATCAAGGTACTGTCGGGAGCGTACAAGCGCGACGCCGGCGATATCCGGATCAACGGCGAGGCCGCGACGATCAACAATCCCCGTGATGCCAAGGCTTATGGGATCGAGACGATCTACCAGCAGCTCGCCGTTGCCGATAATGTGGACGCCGCTGCGAACCTGTTCCTGGGACGTGAGCTGACGACGCCCATTGGTACGCTCGACGACGCGGCGATGGAATCGCGGGCGCGAGAAGTAATGGGGCGCCTAAACCCCAACTTCCGCCGCTTCAAGGAGCCGGTAAAGGCGCTCTCGGGTGGCCAGCGCCAGTCTGTGGCCATTGCGCGTGCCATCCTCTTCAACGCTCGTATCCTCATTATGGATGAGCCGACAGCAGCGCTTGGCCCGCAGGAAACGGCGCAGGTCGGGGACCTGATCAAACAGCTCAAGTCCGATGGCATCGGCATCTTCCTCATCAGCCATGACATTCACGACGTCTTCGATCTGGCTGATCGTCTGGTGGTGATGAAAAATGGCCAAGTGGTCGGTGAGGCACGCACCAGCGATGTGACCAAGGATGAGGTCCTCGGGATGATCATCATGGGTAAGGTGCCGCCCGGCGCCCGGCCTGGACCTGGTGCGATCGGCAACTGACTGCGTTATCGTAAGCGGCGCCAACTGAAGCAGCTGCTGGTCAAAGGAAGGCGAGCGGTTGCGACTTGCACCGGTCGTCTTTGTCGCAGGCCGCAACCATCGCCACTCGATTTCGTTCTTCCGCCAGCCAACGTTGGAGAAAGAACTGAATGAGATTTGCAGCATTGACGGTCGGTGCGAGCATGATTTTCACGACCGGCGCCATCGCGTCGTCAGACGACTTGAAGCCCTATCCCGAGCCGACCGCAGAACAGGTGCAGCACGTCATTCGTCTCCCGCCCTTGGACGATGAAGCCGCTGCCAAGGTCGAAATCATTGTGGGCAGGACGATGACAGTCGACTGTAACCAGCATTTCTTCGGTGGTGAGGTGGAGCAGAAAACAGCCCAAGGGTGGGGATACGACTACTATGTGCTGGACAGCCTGAGTGCGGGAGCCGCGACCTTGATGGGGTGTCCAGAAGGGTCTGAGCACGAAGCTTTTGTTCGCAGCTCCAGCGAGACGCTTGTCCGATACAACAGCAAGCTGCCGCTGGTGATCTACACGCCGGACGATGTTGAAGTGCGCTATCGCGTTTGGCAGGCAGGCGACGTTCAAAGCGTGACAGATCTCTAATCGTCCGCCGGAACAGTGCGGGCATTTCAATCTATTCTGGCCACAGGCCGCGTTACTGATGCCTCCCGTCGACAGTTTCCCGCGCCACCTCGGCGAAAGGCACGGCTTGGGGGCCAGTTTTGCACGCGCGGCAGTCCGCGTGTGCAAAACGCTGTCGACGGCACATGCCGCACCCCAGATAGGCCGGGCCGGAGGCCGCGTTATTACGCAGCGGATTGCGAATTCGCTTGCGGCTCAACAATGGAGGGTTGGAGCAAAAGCTAACTTACCCTCGTCTTAGGTATCGAATCGCCATCGGTGTCAGTGAGACCAAGGCCAAGAGAGCGAACGCCAGTAGTACTGTCGGTGTAAGAATGTCGAACGACGACAGGTGCTCGCCACATGGCGGAACGCCAGCGTTGCACGCGGCGGCTCGGGCCTCTGCGGCCGATCTCAGCCCTTCGCCAGCAAGGACGTAAGCTATGGAGCCCGGGATCATTCCCACAAGCGTTGTCCAGGCGAAGGTATAAAACGGCACTGCGAGCAGTCCTGACGCTATGTTGATCACAGACGACGGAAACATCGGCGCAAGGCGCAGAAAGAGGAGATAGCTTGCTGCATCGCGCCGAAAGCCTTCTGCGATCCGCGCCAAGGTGTCACCAAGGCCGCTGCCGAAATGCTTCCCAAAGGCGGAGCGGGCAACCCAGTAAACTGCGGATGAACCTGTGGTCGCGCCCAGCAGGACCAGTGGGAGCGCTCGTTCCCAGCCAAACGCCAAGCCGTACGCTACGCTGAGAAGCCAGGTACCTGGTAATGCCGAGAGAGCTGCAGCCACATACAGGCACAAGCCAAGCGTCATTGCGAGAAGCGGGTTTCGTTCAATCGTTTGCGCCAATTCGACGTAGCGAAGCGCAATCGCATCGAAGGTGAGTTGCTGATGAACTCCAGTCGACAGCACTACGCTGCCGATAAAGCCGACGAAGGCTGCGACCATAAAGTATCGAAACCAATGACGGCGAATATGGAGCAGGAGTTGCGG
The DNA here is from genome assembly GCF_017307565.1 of Devosia sp. Lineage (GTDB taxonomy): Bacteria > Pseudomonadota > Alphaproteobacteria > Rhizobiales > Devosiaceae > Devosia. The sequence goes on along the minus strand of NZ_JAFKHD010000461.1, from coordinate 2,887 downwards.
CATTCGCTTTGTGTCTATCCTCCACGCGGTGTGGCGCTTTCGTGAAGGGCAAGTGTTAACGAACCATGCCGAAAAGACTACAGGAAGTCCCTGGCGGTCTTGAACGCAGTTAGCCCGCCGGCTGGCTTTGTGCAGGCCGATAAGACAGGGTCGCTCAATCTCTCCATTGCGGGCGAGGTACAGCGCCCAATCCTGAGCCTGATCGGCAATCCGCTATCTACCGGCGAGTGGACGCGTACGGTGACGCTCTGTCTGAACGATGCTAACCAGGATCAGCTTCTTTCCGATGCAGGGGCGGCCGCAAGGACTGCTGCTTTGACCGCAGGGGCTGATGGCCGGCTCAGCTATTGCGACTGGGAGAATGGACGTTCTGTGTGCGTCGGGAGGGGCGGGGCAGAAGATGGAGGGAGCGTGCCGGCGACGTCGCGGCCCTGGTAACCGCCAACACCTCATGAACCAGTTTTGCACACACCGCGGATCGTGTGTGCAACATGCCCTTGACGCGAAACGCGAAACCCCAGATAAACCGCCGCAGAGGCCGCGTGGCGGAGTGGTTACGCAGCGGATTGCAAATCCGTGCACTCCGGTTCGATTCCGGACGCGGCCTCCAGCTCCCTGACATTTGCGATATTCCCGGCAGCGATCCATTGTGGTTGGCAGTTTCGAACTGACTCTGGGGCAGGGGATGACAAAGCGTTTTCAGCGCGTGCTTTTGGAAACTCTGCCTGAGCGGAGACCTTGGGAAAGGGCTACCGATGAGCAGTTGGCGCTGGTTTCCCGCCAACTCGGGGCCTCGGATGTCTCGGACATCATCGACACCCTCGAAATGCTGACCTTGGAGAAAGAGATGGTGGCGGACTGGGATGGCGATACCCAAGACGACATCGCCGCTGCTCAGGAACAGTTGGCTACCCTGCTGAAGCATCTGGCCGTGCGTCATATCGACCTGATCATTTCGCGCGTTGATCGGGTGCAGCCATTGACGCAGCATTACCTGAGAGGGGCACTGTCCTGATCCAGAGTCTTGCGTAAGTTGCGCGGTGGCATCTTGCCAGCCAACCAACCCACCTATATTCACGTCCGGCATATCAAAGGGGCACCGGACCACCGCGATGGACGAGTATCGAAGGGCAAGACTGGCAATGATCGACAGTCAGTTGCGTCCAAGCGGGGTCATCGATCGGCGCGTGTTGTCTGTCATGGCCGATGTGCCGCGCGAACTGTTCGTTGCAGCCACCCGTCGCGGCGTCGCCTATGTCGATGACCTGCAGCCTCTGGCCTCTGGACAGCACTTTCTTTTGTCGCCAGCACAGTTTGGTAGAATGGTGCAGCTCGCCAAAGTTGCCAATGACGAGCGTGTTCTCGATGTCGGTGCGGCGAGCGGGTATTCGACCGCTGTTTTGGCTGGGCTGAGTGGCGAGGTCCTTGGTCTTGAGGTCGACGCTGACGTGGCTGAGCAGGCGAACGCGAACCTGCTCGACCTTGAAATTCAGAACGCGAAGGTCGTCGTCGGCGAAGCGTCCGGACTAACCGGACAGTTTTTCGATGCGATCATCGTTGAAGGCGCGGTCGATTCCGAACCTCATGACCTGATCGCCTTGTTGGCACCGGGTGGACGTCTGGTCGTGCCGATCCTGCGCCGGGGTGTGGCGGTGGTCCATGTCTACGTGCGAAACGATGCTGGCGTAATGTTCACGTCAGAGTTCGATGCAAGGATGCCGCGCTTGTGGAACGTGGCGCCGAAGGACGAATTCGTCTTTTGACGGTCGTTTTGTTGCGAATTGGCCACGCCGCGGCGTGAAGCGTACATTAAATTTTATCTGTCAGGTTATGGTTGGTTGTGGACCACATATGCCGGGCGTAGATTGTCAGGGTCTAAGGCGGGGTATCTATGGTGTATAAGTTTGTGACAGCGGGTGCGGTCGCCATTCTCCTGGCCGTGGGGGCTTCGGGTAGCGCGCAGGCACAGACGATCACCCAGGCGCTTACGGCAGCGTATAATCATGCGCCGGACCTGCAGGCTGCGCTCCTCGACGCGAAGGCCTCGGCCGAAAGCATCGTCCAGGCCAAGTCGCAGATGATGCCGACGATCGGCGCCTCGGTGAGTGGGAATCAGAGCTGGAGCCTCGTCGGTGGGCGCTTTGCCGGCAACCCGTCGATCACCACTGGTATTTCCTACAACCAGACGATTTTTGACAATCACAAGACCGAAGCGCAGATCGAGGCCGCTCGCGCGGCTGCCGAACTCGCGGAGTATCAGATCCGCAATTCCGAGCAGAACGTGCTCCTGTCGGTCATTCAGGCCTACATGAACGTGCTTAGCGGCCGTCAGCTGGTTTCCCTGCGTGAAGAGAACATTCGATTCTTCCAGGCCCAGCTGCAGTCGGCGCAGGATCGTCTGGATGTGGGCGAAGGCACGCGCATCGATGTTGCACAGGCACAGGCGCGCCTGGCCCAGGGGCAGGCGGCCTATCGCGCGGCGGTGAGCACGCTGGAAACCAGCCAGGCCACGTTCCAGCGCCTGGTCGGCGCGCGCCCGCAGGACCTCAATTCCTCGCATAACTATGCCCGCCTCATCCCGGCCTCGCTCGATGCGGCGCTCTCCGAAGCTGAGATCGGCCATCCCGCCATCCTGATGTCCAAGGCCTCCATCCGTGCAGCCCAGGCCGGTACCGATGCGGCTCAGGCCGCCTTCGGTCCGACGGCCTCCGTCACCGGTCAGGTTGGCAGCACCTGGACCAACGACGTGACTGGCCGTGACGGGTTCAGCGGAGCGCTTGGTTTCCAGATCACGGTTCCGATTTATGCAGGTGGTGCCATTGGGGCAGCCGTCCGCAAGGCCAACCTTGGCCAGATCAAGTCCGAAGTGCAGGCCATGTCGACCTAT
>NZ_JAFKHD010000460.1 GCF_017307565.1 Devosia sp. | reverse complement strand
CGACGCCACTAATATCGACTTTGCCGCCATGCTCCCTTTTATCGACGACGCCACCAGCATGGCCGCGATGCGCGGGGCAGGGGCGCTCTCCATCGACATTGGCTTCGACCCGGCTGGCGGCAAGCTGGTCGACGGCACCTTCCGCATCGACCTCACCGGCATCGACCTGCGCATCGGCAAGGACTACTTCCCCGTGGCCAGCTCCATCATGGAGATCGACTGGAAACCCGATCTTGGGCAATTCCGCCTCGCCGATTCCGCGATCCAGATCGGCCAGAGCCGCGCCCGGATTTCGGGCATTTTCGCCATGGGCCTCGACAAGACCTACGGCCCGACCATCGGCATTTCGCTGCGCGCGGTCGACGTCGCGCTGCACCCCAATGACATGGCGGCACCAGAGCAGCCCTTCGACACCATGGACTTCGCCGGCTGGTCGGCGCCGCTCTATGGTGCCGTGGGCATTGATCGTTTCGTCGCCAGGAAGGGAGATGCGGTCATAGAGACGACCGGCCGCATGGACCTCCTCCAGACCGGTCTCGGGGTCGACATGACCGTTGCCGGCAAGGGCGTTTCCGCCGACGACGTCAAACGCATCTGGCCCTATTTCATGGGCGGCGACAGCCGCACCTGGTTCGTTGCCAACGTCACCGACGGCCACGTGGTCGACGGGCGGTTGAAGTTCAAGTTCCCCGTCGGTTCGCTCTCGCTCGACGGCGAAAAGAAGAAACTGCCCGACGATGCCATGGATATCGACATCACCGGCGAAGGCGTCGTCATTCGAGCCACCGAAGCCATGGACCCAATCGCCATCGATGGCCTGACCCGCCTGCAGGTTCGCGGCACCAAGACGACCATTTCGGGCGACGGCGGCAAGATCGACACAGCCAAGGGCACCATCGCCGTGCGCCGGCCGGCAATGATCTTTGACACGTCGAACCCCGACGAGAGCATTTTCGAGATTTCCGGCAGCCTCGGCGCGCCCATTCCCGCCCTTCTGGCGCTCGCCAATCAGATACAGCCCGAAGCCCTGGCAAAGGTGGAACTGCCGCTCGATATCAATGCCCTGACCGGCAATATCGACCTCGGCCTCGTCGCGACCATCGGCCAGCCCGCAGAGGGCTCCGGCAAGGAAACCGACATCGATTATGTAGTGAATGGCACGGTTGCCAATTTCGCCAGCAGCAAGCCCATCCAGCAGCGCACAATTGGCAATGGCCAACTGTCCTTTTCGGCAACTGAAGATGGCTACAAGGTCGGTGGCACTGCCGAAGTCGACGGCATGGTCGCAGACCTCTCGATCGAGGGCACGCCGACCACCGAACCCGCTTTCCGCCTGGGATCGACCGTCGCCGTTGCCGATCTTGCCAAATTCGGCTTCGACGCCTCGCAATTCCTCTCGGGCAAGGTGCGCTTCGTCGCCGAACCCACGGCCGATGGCACGATCAAGATGTCGGTCGACCTGGTCGATGCCGGTCTCTCCATCAAGGACCTTGGCATCACCAAATCCGCCGGCACCCCGGGCAGCCTGACGGCCACCGTGCGCCCCGATGGCGACGTGACCCATCTTGAGAACATCACCCTGGGCTTCGGCTCGGTGCAGCTTGCGGGCAAGCTCGACTATCACGCGACCGATGGCCTGGTGATGGCCGAGTTCAGCAAGGTGGCCCTCAGCTCCGGCGACAATGCGCAGGTGACACTCAAGCCCAATGGCAACGGCTTTGATGTCCAGATTCGCGGCGCCCAGCTCGATCTCAAGCCGCTGCTGAGCCGCTTCTTCAGCCTCGGCGAGGGCAGCGGCGGCGTGCAGAGCACGCAGATCAATCAGACCATCTCGCTTGACGTAAAGCTCGACCGTGCAGTCGGCTACTACGCCACGACCGCTTTCAATGTCGATCTGAACCTGAGCCTGCGTGGCTCAGACCTGCGGCGCGCCACGCTCTCGGCGCAGTTCAGCGAAGGCAATGGCGTTTCGATCACCACCAATCCCGCTCCCAATGGCCGAACCTTGTCCGTGGCCTTCAACGACGCTGGCACGGTGCTGCGCTTCCTCGGCGTCTATTCGCAGCTCGCCGGCGGCAGCGGCAGCCTGGTGCTGACCACCGATCGCAATGCCGATGCCGAAGGCGGCCGACTGATCATGCGCAACTTCGCGATCGTAGATGAAGCCAACGTGGCCCAGGTCCTCGGCAATCACTCCGATTCCCGCGCCGCCATCGCCCGCAGCAACCGTCTGGACTTCGAAGCCGCCGAAGCCGACTTCATCCGCCGCAGTGATCGCGTGGAGGTCACCCGCGGCGTGCTCTCCGGCGACACCGTCGGCGGCACCATGCGCGGTTTCATCTACACCAATAGCCGCCAATATGACCTGACCGGCACCTATGTCCCGCTCTTCGGCCTCAACAACGCCTTCCAGCAAATCCCGCTTCTGGGACCGCTGCTGGGCGGCCGCGATGGCGAAGGCCTCGTGGGCGTTACCTTCGCCGTGCGTGGCCCGCTGAACAATCCGCAGTTCCAGATCAACCCGCTCTCGCTGCTGGTCCCCGGCGCCTTCCGCGAACTCTTCGAGTTCCGCGCCCGCGAACTGCCGCAGGAATAAAAAAAGCGCCGCACCAAAGTGCGACGCCTAAGGTCGAAACCCATCCGTCGTCGTCATTGCCGGGCTCGTCCCGGCAATCCATCTCGCCTCCGCGTGGACCACCAGGACGAGCCCGGTGGTGACGATGGTTTGTGCTGTCAGACCGGCTTGATCAGCGCGTGACGCTTCTTGCCGACTGAGAGCTTGATCACCCCTTCCGGAAGCAGCGCATTGTCGCCAAGGCTCAGCTTGTCGTCATCGACGCTCGCATCGTTGACCTTCACGGCCCCCGAAGCGATGTGGCGGCGCGCTTCGCCGTTCGAAGCAGCAAGACCAGCCGTCACCAGCGCGGCGAGAATGCCGATGCCCGAATTCAGTTCGGCATGCGTCACTTCCGCCGTCGGCAGCGATAGATCGATCGCGCCGGATTCGAACGTCGCTAGCGCCGTAGCCGCCGCCTGAATGGCAGCGTCGCGGCCGTGCACGATGGCGGTCACTTCCGTCGCCAGGATTTTCTTGGCTTCGTTGATCTCATTGCCACCGAGCGCACCGATGCGTTCGATTTCCGAAATCGGCAGGCGCGTGAAAATCTTGAGGAATTTCACCACGTCGGCGTCTTCGGTATTCCGGAAATACTGCCAGAAATCGTAGGGCGAGAAGAGATCGCCATTGAGCCAGACAGCGCCAGACGCAGACTTGCCCATCTTCTCACCCGAAGACTTGGTGAGAAGCGGCGTCGTCAGTGCGTAAAGCTGCGGCCCGCACATGCGATGGGAGAGGTCCACACCATTGATGATGTTGCCCCACTGGTCCGATCCACCCATCTGCAACACGGTGCCATAGCGCCGGTTGAGTTCGGTGAAGTCATAGCCCTGCATGATCATGTAGTTGAATTCGAGGAAGCTCAGCGACTGCTCGCGATCGAGGCGCAGCTTCACCGAATCGAACGAAAGCATGCGGTTGACCGAGAAGTGACGGCCAACATCGCGCAGGAATTCGACATAGTTGAGCTTCAGGAGCCAATCGGCATTGTTCACCATCATGGCGGGGTTGGAGCCGCCATAGTTGAGAATATTGCCGTAGACGCGCTTGATGCTCTCTATGTTCTCGGCGATCTGCTCGACCGTGAGGAGCTTGCGCTGGTCGTCACGGAACGAGGGGTCGCCGACCATGGAGGTGCCGCCGCCCATCAGGCTGATAGCCTGGTGCCCGGTTTCCTGCAGCCAGTAGAGCATGGTGACGGTGATCAGATTGCCGATATGGATCGACGTCGCCGTGGCGTCATAGCCAACATAGCCAGTGATCTTGGAGGTCGCCGCGAGTTTATCGAGGCCCTCAGGATCGGAAATCTGGTGAATGAAGCCTCGCTCATCGAGGACGCGGAGGAAGTCGGATTTGTACTTGGTCATTTTGGTGCGATCTGCATCTGGAATTAAGCCGGAGCCTGGCTTCCATCCACCGTGTCATCCCCGCGAAAGCGGGGATCTCTGTTTGAGGGAGATTCCCGCTTTTGCGGGAATGACGTGGTGAAAGACATGCTCCGTGGGTGAGGACGATCGCCTCAAATGTGCGCTCTCGTTAGCGCCCGCCGCCGTCCGCGATCTCCTGACGGCGACGGTCGAGATAGTCGGCACACCGGGTCGTCAGTTCGTCGATCTTGCCTTCGTAGAAGTGGTTGGCCCCCTCCACGATCTGCTGTTCGATGGTGATGCCCTTCTGGGTCTTGAGCTTGTCCACGAGCTTCTGCACCGACTGCGGCGGTGCCACACGGTCCTTGTCGCCATGGATGATCAGGCCCGAAGACGGGCAGGGGGCCAGGAACGAGAAGTCGTAGAGGTTTTCCGGCGGGGAAACCGAAATGAAGCCTTCCACTTCCGGACGGCGCATCAGCAACTGCATGCCGATCCAGGCGCCGAACGAGAAGCCGGCGATCCAGCAGCCGCGGGATTCGCGGTTGATGATCTGCAGCCAGTCGAGCGCTGCTGCGGCGTCAGAGAGTTCGCCGATGCCGTGGTCGAAAACACCCTGCGAGCGGCCGACGCCGCGCGAGTTGAAGCGCAGCACCGAGAAGCCGCGCTCGGCGAACATATAGAAGAGGTTGTAGACGATCTGGTTGTTCATCGTCCCGCCAAACTGCGGATGCGGGTGCAAAACGATGGCAACCGGAGCGTTGGGTTCCTTGCCCGGTTGGTAGCGGCCTTCGAGGCGCCCCTCGGGGCCATTGAAGATAACTTCAGGCATGGTGTCTTTTCCGGCCTTTTCGGCTCTGTAACAAAGTTGATCCGATCATTCAGGATTGCATCCGCGCCGCTTGACTAAGAGCGGGAGCCTCCCTAAAACATGGGTCGAAAAAACCAGTTTAGAATGGTTCGAAATTCGGTTGTAGGCCGCATGCGGCCTTGTTGAGCGCCCCTTGTAATGAAGTTGGGCGACAAATTTCAAGAAGTGTTTGGTTTGCGGGATGCTCAGGCGTCCCGATCCAGACATGGAAGGTATGTCGGGCACGCAGCCCCAAAGAAGGCAAATGGCGAAAGAGAGCATCTATCTCGATCACAATGCCACCGCTCCGCTTCGAGAAGAAGCGCGGGCGGCGCTGCTTGCTGCCCTCGAATTCACGGGCAATCCGTCCTCCGTCCATGCCCATGGTCGGAAGCTGCGCGATTTGATCGAGACCGGCCGTCAGCAGGTGGCGCGCCTTGCGGGCGCCGAAACCCGTCAGGTCGTCTTTACCGGTTCGGCCACCGAAGCGCTGACCCAGGCCATTGTCGGTGGTGCAAAAGTCTTTTCGGCAGGCGCCGTGGCCGTCAGTGCGGGGGAGCACGCTGCGGTCGCCAGGGCGGCCGAAGCCTCGGGCCTGCCGGTCTGGACTATCCCGCTTCTCGCCGATGGCCGTATTGATCTGGATCAACTTCGCGCCGCTTTGCAGCGCGCCGATGATGAAGGCATCACGCTGCTCGTCGCCGTTCACTGGGTGAACAACGAGACCGGCGTGATCCAGCCCATCGGTCCGATTTCCGTTCTCGTCGGCCCGACGCGCCATACCCTCGTCATTGATGCGGTGCAGGCTCTGAGCAAGCTCGATCTGGATTTTGCCGCCTCGGCTGCCGATATGGTGGCGATTAGCGGCCACAAGATCGGCGCGCCGGCCGGCATTGGTGCGCTCCTGGTCAAGGGCCATGCCGATACGGTGCGGCTCATCCCCGGTGGCGGGCAGGAGCAGGGCCGTCGCGGCGGCACGGAATCGGCGCCGCTCATAAGTGCCTTCGGTGCTGCGGCGGCGGCCGAGCGCATGAATATGGAATCCGTCTCCGCGCTAACCAAGCGCGTGGAAGACGGACTTCGGGCCATTGCGCCTGACGTCGTGATTTTCGGCGAAAGCACGGACCGCGTCGGCAATGTGGTGAATTTCGCCGTGCCGGGCGTAAGAAATGCCACGGCGATGATGTCGCTAGATCTGGCTGGCCTGTCGGTTTCCGCCGGCTCGGCCTGTTCGTCGGGCAAGGTGGGCGCAAGCCATGTGCTCCTCGCCATGGGCGTCGAGCGCGACCTTGCCGATTGCGCTTTGCGCGTGAGTTTCGGCTGGAACTCCAAGGCAGAAGATGCCGAGGCGTTCCTGGCCGGTTTTGAAACGATCCTTGCCCGCCACAAGCGAGCAGGGAAAGCGGCTTAGCCGCAACAGACAAGTAGTGTTCGCGGCGACCTTGAACCGCCGAGGGACGAAAAGGAGAGCCTGATGGCGGACTACGATATTCCGACGCTAAAGGAAGAGATCGACCTGGAAACGGTCGAGCAAGTGCTGGCGCTCGACGTCGACAAATATAAGTACGGCTTCGAGACCGATATCGAGTCTGACGTGCTGCCGCCCGGCCTCACCGAGGAAACGGTCCGCTTTATCTCTGCCAAGAAGGACGAGCCGGAATGGATGCTGGAATGGCGTCTCGACGCGTTCCGTCGCTTCCAGACCCTCGAAGAACCGACCTGGGCGAAGCTCCATTATCCCAAGATCGACCTGCAGGAGATCAGCTTCTACGCCGCTCCCAAGTCCTTCAAGGGCCCCAAGAGCCTCGACGAAGTCGATCCGGAACTCCTCAAGACCTATGCCAAGCTCGGCATTCCGCTGAAGGAACAGGCGATACTTGCGGGCGTTGAAGGCGCTGGCGAACCGACCGGTACGCCGTTCTCCGGCAATGTGGCCGTCGACGCCGTGTTCGACTCGGTCTCGGTCGTCACCACCTTCCGCGAAGAGCTGGCCAAGGTCGGCATCATCTTCTGTTCGATCTCGGAAGCCGTGCGCGAGCACCCTGAGCTCGTGAAGCAGTATCTCGGCTCAGTGGTTCCAGTTTCGGACAACTACTATGCGACGCTGAATTCGGCCGTCTTCACCGATGGGTCCTTCGTCTACATTCCCAAGGGCGTTCGCTGCCCGATGGAGCTGTCGACCTATTTCCGCATCAACGAGAAGAAGACCGGCCAGTTCGAGCGCACGCTGATCATCGCCGACGATGACAGCTACGTCTCTTACCTCGAAGGCTGCACCGCACCCTCGCGCGACGAAAACCAGCTTCACGCTGCCGTCGTCGAGCTCGTTGCCCTCGACAATGCCGAAATCAAGTACTCCACCGTCCAGAACTGGTATCCGGGCGACAAGGACGGCAAGGGCGGCATCTACAACTTCGTCACCAAGCGTGGCGATTGCCGTGGCGTCAATTCGCACATTTCCTGGACCCAGGTCGAAACCGGCTCGGCCATCACCTGGAAGTATCCGAGCTGCATCCTGCGCGGCGACGGTTCGCGTGGCGAGTTCTACTCGATCGCCATTTCGAACGGCTATCAGCAGGTCGATAGCGGCACCAAGATGATCCACCTGGGCAAGAACACGTCCAGCCGTATCATCTCCAAGGGTATCGCTGCCGGCTTCTCGGACAATACCTATCGCGGTCAGGTCTCGGCACACGCCAAGGCCAAGAACGCCCGCAACTTCACCCAGTGCGACTCGCTGCTCATCGGCGACAAGTGTGGCGCCCACACGGTTCCCTATATCGAGAGCCGCAATGGCACCGCCGTCTTCGAGCACGAAGCGACCACTTCGAAGATTTCCGACGACCAGATGTTCTATTGCCTGCAGCGCGGCCTCAACGAGGAAGAAGCTGTGGCACTGATCGTCAATGGTTTCGTCCGCGACGTGCTGCAGCACCTGCCGATGGAATTCATGGTCGAAACCCAGAAACTGATCTCGATCAGCCTCGAAGGGTCGGTCGGCTAACATGACGACGGAAACGCGCAACCCGGTTGTTACCCTTACCTCCCTGGCGCTCGACGCCTGGGAGCAGGGCACGCTCTACAAGTCTGCCGACACCTCGTTCGGCAAGCTTCTGGGTCTGCGCGCACTCGGCATCAGCTACAACGAAGTGCCGCCCGGCAAGTCGAGCTGTCCCTTCCACAACCATCACGTCGAAGAAGAACTCTTCATCGTGCTGGAAGGCGAGGGGACCTATCGCTTCGGCACCGAGCGCTTTTCGTTCAAGGCGGGCGACGTGCTTGGCGCGCCGACCGGCGGCCCGGAAACGGCGCACCAGATCCTCAATACCGGATCGGTGACGCTGAAATATCTGGGCGTGGCCAACAATGCCGATACCGAAGTCTGCGAATACCCTGACTCGGGGAAATTCCAGGTGACGAGCCGCTCTTCGGCCGATCGTCGCCTCCGCCACTGCGGCCGCGAAGGCCAGAACCACCTTGATTACTGGGATGGCGAGCCGGGCGCCTGAGGCGCTGCCAGCGATCCCTTCCGCAATTGGAGAAGAAAATGACCACTCCCGTTCTTGAAATCCGCAACCTGCACGCCCGCATCGAGGAACGCGAAATCCTTAAGGGTGTGAACCTCGTCATCCCGCAGGGCGAAGTCCATGCCATCATGGGCCGCAATGGCTCGGGCAAGTCGACGCTGAGCTATGTGCTCGCCGGCAAGGAAGACTATGAGGTCACCGAGGGCGAGATCCTGCTCAACGGCGAGAACATCCTCGAGATGGAACCGCACGAACGCGCCGCCGCTGGCCTGTTCCTGGCCTTCCAGTACCCGATCGAAATCCCGGGTGTTGCGACCATGACCTTCCTCAAGGCCGCCATCAACGCCCAGCGCAAGGCGCGTGGCGAAGGCGAACTGACGACGCCGGAATTCATGCGCGCCGTCAAGGAAGCCGGCGCCCAGCTCAACGTCGACAGCGACATGCTCAAGCGCCCCCTCAACGTCGGCTTCTCCGGCGGTGAGAAGAAGCGCGCCGAGATCATGCAGATGGCTCTGCTGAAGCCCTCGCTGGCCGTGCTCGACGAAACCGATTCCGGTCTCGACATCGACGCCCTGCAGGTCGTTTCGAAGGGCGTCAACGCGCTCCGCGACGGCAAGCGCTCCATGCTGGTCATTACCCACTACCAGCGCCTCCTGAACCACATCGTGCCCGACGTCGTGCACGTGTTCTCGGATGGCAAGATCGTCGAAAGCGGCGACAAGGACCTGGCGCTGCAGCTCGAAGCCAAGGGCTATGCAGACTATGACGGTCAGGCGGCCTAAGACACCATGCGCCAGACCTTTCCTGTCCGCCTCGGCGCCGCCGAGGAATCGCTGATCGCCCAGCTCAAGGCTGCCGGCGCCGACCAGGCCGCCGAACGCGTAACCGTGGCCGGTCTCCCGACCCGCCGCGTCGAGAGCTATCACTATACCGATCTCAAGACCCTGCTGCGGGCCATCCCGCCGCTGGCACAGGCAGCCAACGAAGCCACCGGGACCGCACTGCGCGTTCCGGGCGCCTACGCCCTGTCGATCGTCAATGGTGCCGTTCTGAACGCTGCCACGGCGCCGGAAGGCGTCAAGGTGGGCAAGACCCACGGTGGCGTTCTCACAAACCGCGATGACGTCATTGTCAATGTTAGCAATGCGCTAGCAAAAGAGACGCTTAGTCTCGACCTCACAGGCGCAATTGAGCAGGTCGTCCAGATCGACCATCGCATCGAAGGCGAAGCCGGTCACGTCGCCGACGCGACCAAGATTTTCGTCGCTGACGACTCCTCCGTCGTCATCCTCGAAACTTTTTCGGGCTCCGACGCCGCTCACGTTGGCAACCACGCGACCTACCTCGCGCTCGGTAAGAATGCCGTCGTGACGCACGTCACCATCGACCTAAGTGGCCGCGCCACCTCGCATTTCGCGACCAACGAGTATCACCTCGCCGACGGCGCACAGCTCCGCACGCTGGTGATCCATGCCGGCGCCGGCCTTGCCCGCACCCATCTCTTCCCGAAGATGGAAGGCGAGGGCGCGCATGCCGACGTGACCGGTCTCAACCTCGTGTCGGATGGCCAACACTCTGATATCACGATGGAAACCACGCACGCGGTGCCGCACACCTCGTCGCAGCCGTTGTTCAAATCCATCACCCGCGGCCGCTCCAAGTCCGTGGTGCAGGGCAAGCTGATCGTCGCCCGCGACGCGCAGAAGACCGACGCAAAGTTCATGCATCAGGGCCTGATGCTGTCGGACGAAGCGGAAATCCTCTCCAAGCCCGAACTCGAAATCTACGCCGACGACGTCGTCTGCGGCCACGGTTCGACCTGCGGCAAGCTCGATGAGGACAGCCTGTTCTACCTCCTTAGCCGCGGTATTCCCAAGGCCGAGGCAGAGACCATGCTGGTCCGCGGTTTCATCGCCGAACTCATTGATCCGATTGAAGATGAAGCCCTGAACCTCGCCCTTCAGGGCATCGTCGACGGCTGGCTGCTGGGGAAGTAAGGGCCGCGTGGCGCAGGATAGCGCCACGACCACAAAACAGCACCTCCCCCTTGACGGGGGAGGATGGGAGGGGGTGCGAGAGCCACGATATCGCGGCTGCCATACCCCCCACCCTTGATCCCTCCCCGCAAGGGGGAGGGTGACGACTGAAACATCGCAGGTTCACTAGGACCAATAAGATGACCCTCGACCTCGAAAAAGTGCGCGCCGACTTTCCGATCCTGTCGGAAGTGATCCACGGCCATCGCCTGGTCTATCTCGATAGCGGCGCCTCGGCTCAGAAGCCGGTGCAGGTGCTTGACCGGATGGATCATGCCTTCCGGCACGAATATGCCAATGTTCACCGTGGCTTGCACACGCTCGCCAATCGCGCCACCGACGCTTACGAGGCCGGTCGCGAGAGCGTAAGGCGCTTCCTCAATGCCGGCCGCGTCGAAGAGATCATCTTCACTCGCTCGGCCACCGAGGCGATCAACCTCGTCGCCCAGTCCTTTGCCGGTCCGCGTATCGGGGCAGGGGACGAGATCGTCACCACGATCATG
>NZ_JAFKHD010000459.1 GCF_017307565.1 Devosia sp. | reverse complement strand
CCTGCAGCAGTACCATGTCTGCCTTCTTGCCGACCTCGACGCCATAGCCCTCGAGGTGCATGATCTTGGCGGGGCCCGTGGTGACGGCATCAAAGCACTGGCGCATTGCCTCACGGCTGGTCATCTGCGCGACATGGAGGCCCATCGACGCCACCTCCAGCATGTCGGCCTGACCCAGCGAATACCAGGGGTCCATCATGCAGTCCTGGCCGAAGGCGCAGGTGATGCCATAGGTCAGCATTTCCGGGATACGCGTCATCCCGCGGCGCTTGGGGTAGGTGTCGTGGCGGCCCTGGATGCCGATATTGATATTGGGATTGGCGGTGGCCGAAACGTCGGCCTCGGCCATCAGCGGCAGCAGCTTTGAGACGTAGTAATTGTCCATGGAGTGCATGGACGTCAGGTGCGAGCCATTGACGCGGCCATTGAGGCCGAGGCGCTGGGTTTCGTATGTCAGCGTCTCAATGTGGCGGCTCAGCGGGTCGTCGGTTTCGTCGCAGTGTAGATCGACGAGCAGGCCGCGCTTTTCGGCGATTTCGCAGAGCGCTTTCACGCTGGCCGCGCCATCGGACATGGTGCGCTCGAAATGCGGAATGCCGCCGACGACATCGACGCCCATATCAAGGGCGCGGTTGAGCAGATCAATGGCGCCGGGATAGCGATAGTAGCCATCCTGCGGGAAGGCGACGAGCTGCAGGTCGATATAGGGTGCAACGCGCTTCTTCACCTCGAGCAGCGCTTCGACGCCGAGCAGGCGATCGTCGCAGATATCGACATGGGTGCGGATGGCGAGAAGGCCCTGGGCGACGGCGAGGTCACAATAGTTCAGCGCCCGCTCGATCACAGCTTCATGGGTGAGCAGCGGTTTCAACTCGCCCCAGATCTGGATGCCTTCAAGGAGGCGCCCGCTCTCATTGAAGCGCGGCTGGCCGAGCGACAGCGTCGCGTCCATGTGAAAGTGGCAATCGACAAAGGGCGGGGCCACCAGCTGCCCATCGGCATCGATCACCTCACCCGCCTCACCGCCAAGATTGGTATCAATGGCAGCGATCTTGCCGTCCTTGACGCCGATATCGATGTTCTTGCGACCATCGGGCAGGGTGGCATTGGTGATTTTCAGCTCGAACATTTTTTGGTCTCTCGTCTCGAAAGGTAGTCGGCGGGCGCGGGGGAAATACCAGCGTCTCCGTCCGTCGTCATTGCCGGGCTCGTCCCGGCAATCCTCCTTGCCTCCGCATGGACTACCGGGACGAGCCTAGTAGTGACGACGATTGATAGGTCAAGGCCCGCCCGGAAACTAGTGCCGCTGCCCCTTGGTCCAAGGTTGCAACAGCGCCCGTGGATAGTCCGCGCGCCGCGCCACCAGGATCAGCGCCACGATGGATAGCAGATATGGCAGCATGAGGAAGACCTGGCCGGGCACGACCTGACCGATCTGGGCCTGCAGGCGAATCTGGAAGGCGTCAAACGCACCAAACAGCAGCGCGCCCAGCAGCGCCTTGCCTGGCTGCCACGAAGCGAAAACCACCAGCGCAATGCAGATCCAGCCGCGACCATTGACCATGCCGAAGAAGAAGGCGTCAAAGGCCGACATGGTGAGGAAGGCCCCGCCCAGCGCCATCAGCGCGGAACCCACGACTACGGCGCCAATGCGCAGCCCAACCACCGAAAGCCCCTGCGCCTCCACCGAAGCCGGATTGTCGCCCACTGCACGAATGGCGAGGCCAAGCGGCGTGCGATAGAGCACCAGCGCCACGAGCGCGACGAAGACCAACGCCAAAAAGGTCAGCGGTGTCTGCTGGAAAAGGGCAGGGCCGAAGAAGGGCAGGTCAGAAAGCCCCGGAATGTTCAGCGGCTGGAACGCGGCGATACGCGGTGGCGAGGTCACATCGGGCAGGGCGGTGCGATAGGTGAAATAGCTCACGCTGGTCGCCAGCAAGGTTATCCCAATGCCCGACACGTGCTGCGACAAACCAAGAATAACCGTGAGAAAGGCATGCAGCAGCCCAAAGAGCGCTCCCGCCAGCGCCGAGACCAGCACCCCACCCCAAAGCCCGGCGCCAAGATAGACCGCCAGCCAGCCGGCCATGGCGCCGGCAACGAAAATTCCCTCAATGCCGAGGTTGAGCACACCGGCGCGTTCGCAGATCAGCGCACCCAGCACCCCAAAAATCAGCGGCGTGGCAATGCGAATGGCGGCAGCCCAGAAGTTGGCGGAGCCCAGAATGTCGAAGATCACGTCCATGATCAGGCCTCCACTTGCCGACGTTCGAATTTGACTCGGAACCGGAGGAAGAAGCTGCCGACCAATACGCAGAGCAGCGACAGTGCCACGACGAGATCGGCGATATAGCTCGAAATGCCCGTCGCCCGGCTCATCGAATCCGCGCCGACAAACACGGCGGCCACGAACACCGCGGCGATCACCGTGCCGATGGGCGAAAGGCCCGCCAGCATGGCGACGACGATGCCGGAATAGCCAAAGCCCGGCGACAGGTCCGAGGAAAGGTAGCCCTTCACCCCCGCCACTTCGCCGACCCCGGCGAGGCCCGCCAGACCGCCAGAGATCAGTGCCACCTTGAGCATGGTCGCGTCCACCGGAATACCGGCAAACCGGGCAGCAGCCTTGT
Source organism: Devosia sp. (assembly GCF_017307565.1). Classification (GTDB taxonomy): domain Bacteria; phylum Pseudomonadota; class Alphaproteobacteria; order Rhizobiales; family Devosiaceae; genus Devosia. The sequence goes on along the minus strand of NZ_JAFKHD010000459.1, from coordinate 8,292 downwards.
TCTCGCCGACGGCGCGTATTTCAAAGCCGAGCACGGTCTTGCGCACCATGAGCCACAGGATCAGCGCAGCCACGAGGCCGACGATTAGCCCCCAATGCATGCGCAGGCGTGGCAGCAGCTTGGGCAGCTTTGCTTCGGCGATCAGCGGCACCGATTGCGGCCAACCTAGCGCCATCGGGTCTTTCAACACGCCTTCAATGAGCATCTGGATGAAGAGGATCACGACGAAATTGAGCAGCAGGGTGATGACGACCTCGTCCGCCCCGAAACGCTGCTTGATGATCGTGGGAATGACCATCATCAGGCCACCCGCGAGGAAGCCGGCGATCATCACTGTGGGGATCATCAGGGCCGGCGGCAATTGCAGCAGGCCGCTGCCGACGCAAACCGCAGCGAGCGCACCGATATAGAGCTGTCCCTCGGCCCCGATATTCCAGAGCTTCGCGCGGAAGGCGACGGCGCAAGCAAGCCCGGTCAGGATCAACGGTGTAGCGCGATTGAGCGTCTCGCTCAGCGCAAACATCGAGCCGAACGCGCCTTGCAGCATCAACCCGTAGGCATTGAGCGGCGAGCCGCCGGCGAAGAGCACCGGTATGGCCACCAGCAGCAGGGCGATCAAGCCGGCCGCGAGGGAAACGCCGAGTTTGAGGCCGACGGAAGCGTTGTCCCGTGGTTCCAGTCGCAGGCTCATGACGCAATTCCTACAGGCGGGCGGGCCTGACCGGCCATCATCAGGCCGATCGTGCCGCGGTCGAGACCATCGCTTGGTCCGGCATCGCTGACCTCGCCGGCATGCGCCACGAGGAACCGGTCCGCGAGTGCAAAGAGTTCATCGAGATCTTCCGAAATCACCAGCACGGCCGCGCCGCGATCGCGCGCCGCGAGGATACGCCGATGCACTTCCGCCTGCGCGCCGACATCGAGCCCGCGCGTCGGCTGGTTGGCGAGGATGACACGCGGGTCGCGCTCCAGCACGCGCGCGAGAATGAGCTTTTGCACATTGCCGCCCGAGAGCAGCCGCGCCTCGGCATCGGGGCCAGGGCAACGCACATCGTAGCCGGCGATAGCCGCCGTCGCCCGCTCCCGCATGGCCTTGCGGTCCAGTAGCCCCATCTTCGAAAAGGCCGGGCTGCGCACGTCTTCGATGGCGATATTGTCGGCCACGCTCATCGTGCCGACCACGCCATCGTGCTGCCGGTCTTCGGGCATCCGTGCGACCCCGGCGTTGACGAGGTCCCGCGGGCTGGCCCGCGTCACATCCTGCCCATAAAGCCGCATCGCGCCACTGTTCGGCACCGCAAGGCCCGAGATCAGCGCCGCGATCCCCGATTGTCCATTGCCTGAAACCCCAGCCAGACCGACGACTTCACCGGCGCGCAGCTGTAGGTTGACCCGGCTCAGCGCCTGTCGTCCGCCAGACTGGAGCGACACATTGTCGAATTCGAGCAGGATTTTTCCGGGCGCGGCAGGGACTCGTACCACTTCGGCGACGGTCTTGCCCACCATCAGGTCGGCAATTGCCCGGCGATCGGCCTGGGCCGTCACCAGTTCGCCCGCCTTGGTCCCCGCGCGCAGCACCAGGATGCGATGGGAAACCGACAGCACTTCGCCCAGCTTGTGCGAGATGAAGATGACGCCAAGGCCGTTTTCGGCCAGCCGACGCAAAACCACAAAAAGCCCCTCGGCCTCCTGCGGCGTTAGCACCGCGGTGGGTTCGTCGAGAATGAGCACCTTGGCGTCGCGATAGAGCGCCTTCAAAATCTCGATGCGCTGCTTTTCGCCCACGGTCAGATCGGCCACGCGCCGATCAAGATCGACGTCGAGCCCGCTCTCGGTAATGATCTTTCTTACTTTGGCGCGGGCGGCGCTTTCGCGGCCAAAAGACAGGAGTGGCTCGGTGCCGAGGCGAATATTGGCTAGCCCCGTCAGGTTCTCGGCGAGCGCAAAATGCTGATGCACCATGCCGATGCCGGCCTTCAGCGCCGCGCCGGGCGAACCTGGGGGTAGAGTGGCCAACGCACCGTCGTCGCCGAGCACGCAGACGTCGCCTTCGTCCTGCACATAGTGCCCGAAGAGGATGTTCATCAGCGTTGTCTTGCCAGCGCCATTCTCGCCCAGCAGCGCCAGAATTTCGCCCCGATGCAGATCGAGCGAAATGGCATTGTTGGCGATGAGGGGGCCAAAACGCTTGGTGATGTTTTGAAGTGAGAGGAGCACTGGGGCATCGGTCATGGGTGGTGCTCCGGAAGGAGTTCGGACTTCGTGTTTGCCGTTCCCTCAAACCTCCCCTCGGAGGGCGGTGCTGGTCCGGCGGATCACAACAAATCTAGCCACGAACTGGATACGACACCTCCCCCTTGATGGGGGAGGCTGGGCGAGGATGAGGGAGCCACAAACCTAGCAGCCCCCTAAAAATCATTGCGAGGACGTCGGCTCGCTATCGTCGATTTCGACCTTAAAGGTCTTGGCGAGGATTTCGTCCTGCTTGGCCTTGGCAGCAGCAACTGCCTCGGGGCCGGCCAGCGCTTCGTCAACGACGAGGCTCGAGCCGCCATATTCCATGAAGGCGTAGATGCCGTAGTCCGAAGCGGTGAAGCTGCCGGCCTTGACGTCGGCAATCGCCTTTTCGATCATCGGCTCGCCGTGCCAGAGCGCGCTGGCGAGGATTGTGCCCGGATAGTCGGCCGAGGTGTCGATGACATTGCCGATGGCTAGAATGCCGCGTTCCTTGGCAGCGTCGGACACGCCAAAACGCTCGGCATAAAGAATATCGGCGCCGGCGTCGATCATGGCGAAGGCGGTTTCCTTGGCCTTCGGTGGATCGTACCAGGAGTTGATGAAGCTCACCGAGAACTTCACATCGGGATTGACCGACAGCGCGCCCGCCTTGAAGGCGTTCATCAGGCGGTTCACTTCGGGGATGGCGTAGCCGCCGACCATGCCGATCTTGTTGGTCTTGGTCTTGAGGCCGGCAACGATACCCGAGAGATAGCTCGGCTCGTGGATGAAGTTGTCGAAGGTGGCAAAGTTCGGCTCCACCGGCGGCAGCGACGAGCCCATGAGGAAGGCGATTTCTGGATATTCGGAGGCAACGGCGCGTGCCGGCTGCTCGACGCCGAAGGCTTCGCCGATAATGAGCTGCACACCCTGCTCGGCATATTCGCGCATCACGCGCTCATAGTCGGTGTTGGAGATGTTTTCCGAATAGACGTAGTCGATTTTGCCCTGTTCGTCGGCGGTCATAAGCGCGTTGTGCAGGCGGCTCGCCCACTGCTGCTCGACCGGAACGGTCCACACCGCTGCGACCTTGATGAAGTCCTGGGCCATGCTGGCCCCGCCCATGGCCAAAGCCATACCGGCGGCAAGCGCTCCTACGAAACCGCGTCGTCCAAGCGTAAATTTGTCCGTCATTTTGTCCCTCGTGTCGAAAATCTGACCCAGGCATCCCGTATGCTCATTCTGTGAGCAAGAACCCCGCTCTTGGCAAGCGGGGCGCGGCGTTGTTCACCGAAGTGTCACGCTAGACGACGCGCGACCAGCGCTCGTGCTCGTTGAGAAAGAACCGGGGGGAGATGAGGGGCGCCACGATCCGGTCGCGCCATGGCGCCAGCGGCTCCTGCCAGTTCTTGCCCTGCAGCATCGCGCAGCCAATCACTACCGGCTCGATCTCCGCCTTGGTCAACAGCCGCAGCACCGCGCCCATGGATTGGCCGGAGCTGATGACATCGTCGATAACCGCCACCCGCTTGCCCCGCAGCAGCGGCAGCATGCGTGGGTCTATATAGAGCGTCTTGGCTGCGGTCGGGCTGGTGATCGATTTCATCGGCTCGGAAAGATCGTCGCGATACCAGAATTTTCGCGAGGTTCCGAGCGGCACCATGCGCGTGTGTCCCAGCCGCCGCGCCACGTTGGAGGCAAGCGGCAAGCCGAGTGTCGGCACGCCAATGACGATGTCCGTGTCCCGCTCCCGCAAGAGGCTTGCCAAAGCCGCAGCGAGACCATCCTCCACGGCAAAGCTGGCCTGATTGAGGATCAGCGAAGCGACGGCCGATTTGCCGTCTCCGGGCAGCACGCGCAGCGGCAGCGGCAATTGCCGTCCATCGGCGAGCAGTGCGGGGTAAAAGCCTAGATGCCCATCCGCCGGGTCTTGCTCATGCGTCTCCGGCGCGGCAAAGGCCTGCCAGAATTCATGCGGCTCGAAACTCACGCCAAGTCCTTGATTCAATGATGCGGTGCAAGCAAAGGTGCTCCATCGATCCTATGACAAGACGAGCAGGCCAATGCAATCGCGCAGCAACGATCCTTTCGAACTAGAAGCTATGACGGCGCTGCGCCGCGATTTCCACGCCCATCCCGAACTGGGTTTTGGGGAAGTCCGCACCAGCGCCATCGTCGCCGAAAAGCTCGAAGAAGTTGGCATCGAAGTCCATCGTGGCCTCGGCAAGACGGGCCTCGTTGGCATCCTCAAAATTGGCGATGGCACCCGCCGCATCGCTCTCCGTGCCGATATGGATGCGCTGGCCATGCCCGAACTGGCCGAACGCCCCTACAAGTCCCAAACGCCCAACACTATGCACGCCTGTGGCCACGATGGGCACACGGTGATGTTGCTCGCCGCTGCCCGCCACCTGGCGCGGACCAGAAATTTCTCGGGCACTGTCCACTTCATTTTCCAGCCCGCCGAAGAGGGTAGGGGCGGCGCCAAGGCCATGGTGGACGAAGGTTTTTTCCGTCTCTTTCCGGTGGATGCCGTCTACGGTCTCCACAACATGCCTGGCCTCGCGACCGACGAAATGGCCGTCGTTGCCGGTTCGCAGCTGGCGTCGTCGGATAGCTGGACCGTTACCTTCAAGGGCGTCGGCACCCATGGCGCCAAGCCGCACTTGGGCCGCGATGCCGTGACTGCAGCGGGCCACTTCCTCGCCGCTGTCCACACCATCGTTGCGCGTGTCGTCGATCCGCTCCAGCCCGCCGTCGTCAGCGCCTGTGCGCTCGAAGCCGGCGACTTCAAGGCGCTCAACGTCATCCCCGACATTGTCCGCATCGGCGGCACGGCCCGAGCCTACCGCGCAGACGTGCGCGACCAGCTTGAACTCGAGATCGGCAACATCGCCCGCGGCGTCGCCGCCACTTTCGGCATCGATGTCGACTACGAGTTCATGCGCCGCATCCCGCCTGTGGTGAATGATGCCGATGCGACCGCACGTGCTCTGAAGGCTGCCCAGACGGCAACGGGCCGCCCCGTCGTAACCGACTTCCCGCCCTCCACGGCCGGCGATGACTTTGCCTATTTCGGCGCCGAAGTGCCAGGCGCCTATGTGTGGCTGGGTAATGGTCCCGCCATCGACGGCGCGTTGCACCACAATTCGCGCTACGACTTCAACGACGAAGCCATTCTCACCGGCGCCCGTTTCTGGGCGACCCTGGTCGAGCAGGAACTGTCCGTCTGATCAGACAAAGCCGGTGCGCAACAGCGCCAGGGCGCGCTCGGCATCGACGCCGAGCGCCACATCGACGGGCTTGCCCCGCCGATCGATCAGCAGACGCCCTGCATCCGGATCGTCGCCGAGATCGACGTCGAGCTTGAGACTTTCGACGGTGAAAATGCTTGGTTCCAGCGAAGCCAGCATGACGCAGGGATCGTGCAGCGGCCGGCTCTGCCGTCCATCCTGGAGATAGACCGTCAGCAGTTCGCGTGCGAGTCGTCCGTGCTGCGTGTCGGGCAGGGCCTCGACATAGTCGATCTGCGCCCGCACTTTCCGCGTCACATCGAGCGGAATGATCGTCACCTTGGCCGGGCTGCCGATGACGACAGACGCCGCCTCCGGGTCTGTGGCGAAATTGAATTCGGAGTTGGGGCCGGAATTACCGGGCTCGTTGATGGTGCCGCCCATGACGATGATCTCGCCAATCCGGTCCATCAGCTCGGGGTGCTCCGTCAGTACATGCGCCACGTTGGTCAGCGGCCCCAGCGCCAGAATGTCGATGCTGCCCGGCTCCGCCGCGGCAAGCGTGCGTGCGATCCAGTCGGGGGCATTATCGAGCGGCGTCGCGAGAGGTTCGGGCAGGGGGACACCCTTCAGCCCGTCCGTGCCATGTACGATTGCGATAAGGTCCTGCAGTTCGCGCGTCAGCGGAATGTCCGCGCCGCGGATGACCGGAATATCACTGCGTCCCATCACGGCGAGCAAGCCGCCGGCGTTGCCGGTCGTGCGGTCCAGCCCGATATTGCCGGCAACGGTCGTGAGCCCCAGCACATCGAACTTGCCGCAACCCAGCGCGAACAGGATGGCAATGGCATCGTCGAGGCCCGGATCGGTATCGATGATGACGCGCTTCTTCATGGTCTGCAGTCCTTTGGGTCCGTGGGGCATTAGCCCTCGCGGTCGATCCGATCCATTTCCGCCTTGAACTGGCGGGCGATCTGGTTGGCATCGGCGACGGTCTTGCCGACATCCAGCGTTTGCACCTTGCGCTCGTGCATCAGCCAGCGGCCGGCGACCATTGTGTCGGTCACATCGGACGGCATGGCGGCGAAGACGAGCGCGGAATAGGGGTCGTAGATCGGGTGGAAGCGGGGGGCAGCGAGGCTGACACGGATCAGGTCCGCCTGCTTGCCAACTTCCAGCGGGCCTGTCTTGAGATTGAGGCTCAGAGCGCGCGCGCCTTCGATGGTGGCCATGCGAATGACGTCCACGGCCGGCAGCGGCTTTCGCGAGCCTGCAAGCAGCTTTGCAAACATCGAGACCGGCGCAAACTGGCTGAAAAGATCGAGCGTATTGCCGCTCATGGCGCCGTCGCTGCCGATGCCGGCCGGCAGGCCCGCATTGCGCAGCTTTTCGACCGGCGAGATGCCGCGACCGGCCTTGCCATTGGAGCGCGGATTAGTGACGACGCAGACCTGATGCTCGGACATCATGCGGATATCGGCATCATCGAGCTGCAGGCAGTGCGCGCAGATGAGATTGGGTTTTAGCAGACCCGCTTCGGCGGTGACCGCCACGGTCGATTTGCCATGCGTGTCGAGCGCCCACTTAACCTCAAGCGTGCTCTCGGCGAGGTGCATTTGCACCGGCACGTCGGGGTAGTCCGCCGACCACTGGGCGATCCGCGCCATGGTCTCGCGACCGGTAGAATAGGGGGCGTGCGGGGCAATGGACGGTGTTACTAGCTGATGATCAGAGAACCGATCCACCAGCTCTTCGACCCGCGCAAAACCTTCGTCAAAACTCTTGTGATCGGGCGGATCGAAATCGGCAAGCGTCTGGCCGACAATGGCACGCAGCCCCGCTTTGTCGCAGACATCGCCAACTTCGGTCTCGAAGTAATACATGTCAGCGACAGTGGTGACGCCGCCCTGGATCATTTCGAGCGCCGAAAGGGCCGAACCGACGCGCACCATCTCCGCCGAAACGAACTTGCGTTCGAGCGGCAGGATATAGCGATAGAGCCGATCGTCGACATCTTCGCCTAAGCCGCGAAACACCGACATGCCCATGTGGCAGTGGGCATTGACCATACCCGGCATGACGATGTCGCCGCCGCAGTCTACTGTCTCTGCACCCGGCACATCAGGCGGTGTGCCGGAGCCGAGCGCAGTGATTGCCGTGCCCTCCACATGCACCCAGCCGTTCTCGTGAACCGTCAGGGCGTCGTCCATGGTGACGACGAGGGCATTGGTGAAGAGAACGCTCATTCAACCGCCAGGATGGTGCATTGATCCGGCACCGGCACCAGCTTTGCATTCGAACCGGGTTCCAGCGGCCGCGACAGCGGACCATTGGCCACCAGCATGCCCGCAGCGGTTTCGCTCTGGTACTGATAGGCGCGGCCAAGATAGGTGCGGAGGCCCAGCGTCGTCGGAATGCCTTCAGCTGCCATATTGTCCGTGACCGCAAGGCCATCGGCCCGGCAGGCGAGCACAAAATTGTCCGGGATCGCACCAAAATGCTCGAGGCTCAGCGTCAGCTTCACACCACCGGCGGCTTCGGCCGTGATCTGGGCGCCATCGCGGGCTACGACCTGCATGGGCACGAGGTTTTCGAAACCGACGAAGCGGGCAACGAAGGCATTGGCCGGGCGCTGGTAGAGGTTTTCCGGCGTATCGAGCTGCATGATCCGCCCCGCATGCATGATGGCGACGCGATCCGAGATCGAGAAAGCTTCTTCCTGGTCGTGGGTGACATAGACCGAGGTCGTGCCATTGGCGCGCTGCAACTGGCGGATTTCGACGCGCATGTCGACACGCAGTTTTGCGTCGAGGTTCGACAGGGGCTCATCGAACATCAGCAG
>NZ_JAFKHD010000458.1 GCF_017307565.1 Devosia sp. | reverse complement strand
TGTAGAGGCAGCGCGCCTCCACCGAGAGCCCATAGGCGATCATCGGCTGATCGTCGACCAGCGCCAGGCTCGGCTCCATGCCGTTCCACACTTCGCCATCGCAGGTAAAGGGCAGCGCCGTCGGCCTGTCCGCCGCCGCCGTCTCCGAGCGCTCGGCAAAATCGGCGTTCCATTCCGCCTTGCCCGACTCCTCGCAGGCCGAAGTGCAGACGGCATAACCCAGCTCGAACCCGTTCGTCGTAAAGGCGATATGCGGGATATCGTGGGAGTCGATTGCGATATCGGGGCTCTCGCCCACCTTCTCTCCGACCCCCAGCGGATAGCCGAACCAGTTCTCGCCGTCGGCCGCCGTGCAGTCCTGCTCGCAATAGAGATAGAGCAACTGGCTATCGAGCCCTTCGATATCCACCCCATAGCCGGTGAACAACGCCACGCGCGGCCGCCCATCCGCCGTCAGGTCCATGCTCCAGGTCGGATTGGGGTAGGAACCGCTCCCCTGCGCGATCACCCGCGTGCGGCTCCAATTGGCGCGCACCGCGCAGTTCCCGGCGCATTCGTAATAGTAGAGCCCATCCTCGAGATCGTTGCCCTCTTCGTCAAAGGCATAGACCCCGGCAATCACCTTGGCGCTGCCATTGGGCCCGAGCGCCAGCACCGGATAGCTGAAACTTTCAGTATTATAGCCGACCTGATTGGCCAGGTTGGTCTCGGTCCAGTTCGCCGCCAGCGTGCAGTCGCGCTCGCAGGACATGTAGAAGCCGCCATAGTGGTCCGGCTCGACGGCGTAGTTGCTGTCCGACACCATGAAGCGCGGCCTGCCCGCTTCATCAAGCGCAAAGGTGCGCTCCGGCAGGCGCTCGCGCCCGATATTGGACATCAGCCCATCAGCGGTCGTCGTAATCTGCCCGATCCGCCAGCTGCTCTTGTCGAGACAATTAGTGTCGCATTCGGCGTAGAAATAGGCGGTGCCATTGGCCTGGTCCGGCGCCCAGCCTGCCCCCAGAATACGCGGTGCCCCCTCGGGCGTCAGCGCCAGCTGCGCCTTGACGGTCTGCGGCAGCTCCAGCGCCACCCGGCTCCATGCCGCGTCCTCGGCACAATCTCCGCCCTTGCAAAGCGCATAGTAAAGCGTGTCGCGATTGTTCTCGCCAAAGCCGATAAAGGCCGCCTGCAAGCCGGTTGCCCGATGATAGGCAAGCGAAGCGCTCGAAGTCTCATCCTCGGGGGCGAAATAGGCGCCCTGCACCGGCCCCGACATGTCGACGGCTGCGCTCACCCAGGCAGGCGCAGCCGCAGTCGCCGCGGATTTATCCTTGGCCGCCACAGCGTGCACCGCAAGCAATCCGAACAGGCCGGCCGCCAGAATTCGCAGCATTCTTTCCCTCATCAACCGCCAGAAATTGCGCATTAGCGTAGGGCGGTCGGGGTTTTCCAGCCCCCTCCAAACGGCCGGGGCGCAGAATCCGCCCGGTTTGCGCTGGTTTGCCGGGCTTTTGACGGCTCTTGCGCATAACGAAGAAAAGCTTGTTGGAAGCGCTTGAACCCACCGGCATCCGCAGCTATAACGCCGCTCGTCGCGCTTCGCACCGGCCCGTCCGATGCCATCCCGAGCGACAAAACCTGACGGAGTATAGCGCAGCCTGGTAGCGCACCTGCTTCGGGAGCAGGGGGTCGAGTGTTCGAATCACTCTACTCCGACCAATAAAAACAAGGGCTTAGTGAGAAATCACTAGGCCCTTGTTCTTTCTGACGACAGGGTTGGCGACAGGGCTCCCAACTGACGATCTTGGTCACCGGCTGACATCTTTGCAGCGGACCTATGCAAAAGATTATTTTCAAGCACAGGTATGGCACGACATTACCCACAAACGACAAAAGCCCCGACCGCTAGGCCGGGGCAGGATCAATTCTAGAAACAAACAGAGCTTACCTACAATGTCCTCTGCGGTGATCGCAAATCCGGTCACTGCTACCGCCGGGACTATTGCCAGCACCGCCACGATAAGCCAGAGGGCGACAGGGCGCCCATCTCGATGATCGGGTTATTGAGGCATGGACTCCCATGTTGGAGACCGCATCTCACTGAATACGCCTCAGAAGGGAGAGCCAGCCTTTTCAATGCGGGATTGTTCCTTGTGCACTGGCAGTGGCGGGAGTTTTGTTCCAGCGGCCCAGTCAAGGGTGGCGAAAACTGACCGAAAGTAAGGATAGCAAGCAAACGGGGCAACACGATCCACGAACTGCTTAACTGCCGCAGGGTTGTGTCCTGCGAGATTTTCGTAAACTACAAGGTACTCCGCTTTGCTGTGCAGGGCCGTGGTTCGCGATTTCTTAACCGACACCACGAGCTTCACTGCAGCGACAACCGCTCCCTTTTCTTGGTCAAAATCGCTTTGGCCCAGCTCGATTTTTACATCCAGCTTGCGCTTTGCCTTGTCGCCGAAGAAAGCAGGTTCAACCTCGAAAGAGATATTGAGAAGTTGCACGGCCTGGAGATCAGCGTCACGCACCACAGCATTATATGCGTCGCGAAGCTGTTCAGCTTCATCTCTTTCTTCGACTTCCGGGCCATCATTGGCCGCAACATCACTCATCATGCCGCCTGTGCTGCGTGGACATAATTCCACAGCCTGTCTTCGTTAGCCGCAACTCGGGGCCGCTCTTCTCTAATGGCCCATGCCGGCTCACTTTCCTGAACAACAGAAAGGAAACTTTTCAGCTTCTTGTCTTTGGCTTCGACCTGTTTTTTCTTCGCCTCAGCAATGCGCTCAATGGCGCCGTACTCAGCGATATAACCAAGGAAGTGCAGCGCCCGGGCCATAACCTTGAGAGTAGGATTTGCCTCCGAATCAAGGAGCTGAGACACGCGAGCCCTCGAAACCCCGAGAGCCTTGGCAAGCTCGGCTTTCGTCAGGCCAGCCTCATTCATTGCGTCAATGAGTGCGAACTGGAACTTGAGCACCGCATCTTCTTCAATGGCGATGTAATCAACACGGTTCTTCGCAGTCATTTCATTTCTCCCACTCAATCATGTCAGCTGCATTGGCAGCTCGTTTGAGGACCTTCGGGTCTGCCTTATTCGTCTTCTTTGCAGGATCGCAGGCCACACCCACGAAACTGCGCTTGCCTTTGTAGGTGCGGACCACCCCATAAAGGCGAAACTGATGCGACTTGAACTCGTACAGCAGATGCTCGTTCCCGCCTTCTGCTCTAAACCTTCCAAGTGACTTGAATTGTTCTTCGGTAAACCCGGCCGTACCCTTGTCGGCAAACCGAGGGAAGAACCCATCCAGACGTCTAGCAGCGCGCCGACTTTCTTGGTCGGAACGCTTACAGACGGCCTTCCATTCTTTCAGAGCTTCACCCACGAGCCACACATCAGCGCAGTCGCCCCTAGCTACACATTCTTCCAAACTTTCAGCACCTTTGGGCGCCCCAGACCGGGTCATTCTGCGTCCTAGGAGTTAAGTTAAAGCTAAACGCATTGCAACTATCGATTCCATCATAGCAGCCACACATTTTTTTCAACTCGCATTTCTGCAACAGACGATCAACCACCTTTAATTGCGGGTTGATGCAGCTTAACGCCAGTTTACTTTCCAGAAGGACTAAATCAAAATGCTGGTGCTCGTCAGAGCTATGGCGATAAAATGCTATCGGAATAAGCCTTACGGACCCGGGGGCAGTACCCGGCGCCTCCACCACCTTTCTCGGGGGCGAAACAGGATCGACGTGGGTGTAAAGGGTTGTCTTTCGCTCGGCATGGTTCCGCCGCCATCGGGCCAATTTGATAATTGCAAACAGCAATTACGCCAAGGTTTCCCTCGCTGCGTAACGCAGCGCCGAACCTAAAATGAAGCCCTTCTCCCATGGCTGGGAGTAAGGCGGGGTTCGCAGGCACCTGGCAACAGAAGCCTGCACTTCATCTCACGCCAGAAGTTATTTCTACCATCCCAACACCATGCCCAAGGATTAATCTCCGAGTAGCGGTTCGCCGAGAGCGCTGCCAAAGGCCTACCGACGGAGCGCACCGGAACCAAGGCTATTTCGACGGCGGCGCCTTGCCCCTCCAGCGGTCCCACAGGGCCATCGGATCCTTGCTGACCAGGCCAATCCAGATCACCAGGTTACGGCCAGAAATGCCAAGGATGCCGGCGATGGCATGGGACCAGTCGCCGGGAAGGTTCAGATTGGCGACTATGGGATCGGTGGCCAAGACGGCGACGGCCATGCCGCAGAATACGGCCAGCACGCCAGTGACGAAACTGTGCCGCTTGATGTCGAGCAGAACCGCCAGAAGCGCCATGATGAAGGATGCCGCCAGCGTGGTAGCCTTGATGCCGAAGTACGTCTGGATCGGGTCAGTCATGGTCAGCGCCCACCGAGATTTCGAACTGCAACAGCGCCGGCAACCGCCCGTGCGCTCATGGTGAGGCCAATCACCCCGAAATAGGAGAGCAGGATCGCGCCCTCCCATTCGTCAAATGGTGGCGGCCATTTCTCGACGCTCCATGGCTGAGGCCACATCGTGTCCCAGCCAACCAGCCAGAGGTGCATCACGAACGGAAAGGCGATTAGGAAAGTGAGCAGACGCTGCTCCCAATGGGCCGCTGTCGCCAGCCGAACGGCAGTGGCGGCCTTTCGGGCTTCCTGACGATCCTCATGGGCCCGCCGCTGCTGATCGTTCATGGCGGCCAGCTGTGCCGCTTCCCTGCGCTCGACGAAACCGAGCAGCTTGTCGAGCAGCCCACCGCTGAACCAGTTGAGAATGGTTTTGAGCATCAGCGGCGCTTCCCCAACCGGTCGCGGCGCATGTCCACTTCGGGATCATTGGGCAGCACCGCGGCGCGCGGCCGGGTGAGCCAGATCAGGATATATCCAGCAGCAATCACGTAGGGCCGATATTCGGCTGGCACCACCGCCAGCACCTCGGGAGCGCCAAGCAGGCTCGGCAGCGCCGCGGCCGCCGCGAAGAGCGCGCCTAAGATGGCGGTGCGCCAGCGGACAAGAGTTTCCAAAAGGCGTTTCATGGTGGCCTCCTATTTCCGATTGAAGATTACGTTGAGAATTGCGAGCAGAAGGGCCAGGAGGCCCGAAGCGGGGCTGTCCGCAGGCTTGCCGGTCGGGGGCGACATATCTTCGTCCAGCGCCGCGAGACGCGCAGCAATGGCCTTACGGGTCTTGTCTCCGACTTTGCCGTCGATGGTGAGCCCTGCCCCGGCCTGGAACAGCCGAACATTGGCCTCGGTCTCGTCGCCGAAGCGGCCGTCGATGCCCTTGAGGAATTTGAAGCCGAGTGCGGCAAGATCACCCTGCAGCGCGCGAACCGCCTCGCCCTTCATGCCGGGCAGCAGCATCGAGGCATCGGCCGGCACGATGGCCTTTGGCGGCAGCGGCGCGCCGGTTGCAGCGTCGATGCCCTCGTCATGCTTGACGAAGGCCGCGGCGGCTTCGACGTGGTAATTGTTGGCGGCGTAGCCCTTGCCGTTGTAGCGGCTCACAGCAGGCACCCAGCTTTCGGGCTTGCTGAAATCTTTGCCGGTAAGCTGCTTTGCCAGCCCCCACGTTTTGAGCAGCGTGACCATGCCCAGCAGCTGCTCGCGTTCGCCTTGCTTGAACGCGGTGAACATTGCCTCGGCAGAGATGAAGCCGGCATCTTTGGCGTTCTCGCCGAGGATCTGCGGCAGGCCGTACGATGCGGAGCGGTAGCCCGGTTCTCGCGCAATACCGATGGCCTTCGCCAGGCGGGGGTAGCTGTCGGCGGGATAGTTCCGCTTCCATTTGGCATAGGCCAAGCCAGCGGCCGCGGCGGCGTCGCGCAGTGTGCCCGAGAGGTTTCGCCAGAACACATGGGGCTCGAAGAGCATCTTCGGCCGATTCTGACTGTCGAAGCCCCTGCCTGCAGCCTCGACTTCTAGAAACGCCAGCAGCACGGCCGTCGAAATCCCAATTGCGCGCGCAGCGTCGCCAACGTCGCCTTGGGCAAGGCGACGCCCGGTTCCTACAAAGGCCATGCAGGCCTCCTTTGATGATGGATTGACAGTTATCGTCCCGTGCCGCCCAGTGCGGGCATGGGGGATGCAATCATGCGATGGATGATACTTGCGGCGCTGGTTCTGGGGACTTGCCAGTCCGCGACCGCTCAAAGTCGGCAATTTTTCGTCAGCGGGAACGATCTGTATGAAGTGTGTCAGACCAAATCAGCTGACTGCGTAGGCTTCATTACCGGCGTAGCCGACGCGCTGGAGGCGCTACCGGCTTCGATGCGAGGCACCTGCAGACCAAAAGGGGTAGCATTGGAGCAGGTTTTGGATTTTGCAGTTCAGACCCTTAGGGATAACCCCACGACCCGGCACGAACCTGCCTTCGACCTCCTTGCCAAAGCCTTTGTCGAGACGTGGCCCTGTTGAAGTAACCCACTGTGAGTGAATTGATGCTGGTCGGATTTCACCTGACACACCGGATGCTGGTGCCCGGCGATATCATCGAACCGGGCAACTGGGGTTCCGTCATTTTGGCGACGGGAGCATCTCATGACTGGTATGAGCGAGAACAGCTGATGGAAGCCATCCGGGTGGCGCATTACCCTGAAAAGCCGAGCAGACTGCAGACCGCCTATTTCTTCCCCCATCTCGAACATGCCTTGCACTATTGGGTGAACTTCAGTCAGGGCGACCGCGTCTACTGCGTTCAAGTGGCCGATGATTTGGCACCTCAACACCATGCATTCATGACCTGCCTGCCGCCGATTTCAGACCTGACGGATGAACAGGTCGCACATCATTATTGGCGGACCGATCTGAAAGTCACCAGAGGGCTGTTCCAGACCGCAACCGAAGAAATTCTCACGACATCGCCGCTCGTGGTGACGCAAGAATTCCTCCTGCATGCAGACATGTTCGAAGATCCTAGCGTGATCTCTGTCGACCTTTCGGCCCGAACATGAAAAGCAGCGCCCCGGCCGTCGAGACCACGAACAGCGCCGGCAACACAAACCACCACAGGCCTGCATCCCAAACGCAATGAGCGAAGGCGACATTAGCCGGGTCGAAGGCCGACCAGTCCATGGTGGAGCCCAGAGCTTGGTCATGGGCATCGCAGCAGTGGCGGATCGATGTGCCGAAGATCACATCGGGAATACCGGTGCAGCCATCATCGAGAGTTGTCATGCTCCGGCCCCATATATCCAGAGTGCATCCAGTTCGCCGGCATCGAGCCCAAGCACGACGCGCGCAGCTTCCACCAGGACGTGGTCACGCTCAAAGTGCTTGGCGAAGTCGAGCTTGGCCGAGACCTGCGCCCATTCGACTGGGTCATAGTGCTCGCTCTCGGGAACGTTGAGACTGGCCACCCAGTCTCGCAATTGCTGTTCGTGCCCGGTCGCCCTCACCACAAACCAGAACTGATCGGGTTCGAGGTTCGGCAGGCGTGGAACCGCGATAGTTACCGGATCGCGCAGATAGCCCATGGCCTAGCTCCAGTAGAAAAAAACGTCATGCAGCTCGACGTTCTTGTTGTTGAGGGTCTTGAAGCGCCAACGCGGCGAGGTGCCGGACGGCTGGCCCGAAACATCGGTCTCTGCCGCTTCGACAACCCGCAAACCACTCGGCATGCTGTAGCGCTCTGACAGGGTCATCACAGTCCAGTTCGCGCCAGCATCGCGTGAACATTCAAATGTGTAGTCGGTGCCTGCCGTCGCTGCCTCGACTTCCCTGACGTTGATCAGCGCCTTCATCTTGGTCGGCACCGACGCAGCGGTGAAGACGGCCGAACGAACTGTCAGGTTGTTTGGTGAGCTGGCGCCATACCCGTTGAGATCGGCAACGGAAACTGTGAAACTTGTCCAATCGGCAGCGATGACAACCAAGGCGATATAACGCGCCGTTACCAGTCCATCGTTAAAAAACGTCGACGGCGTCGCGGATGACGTTCCCGCCGTGCCCAGTTGTGTCCAATTTGTATTGTCGGTTGAGTACCAAGTGGTGAAATTGGCTCCCGCCCCTGCTGACTGGGCAATGCCAACCGCTTCAATCCTGGTAATGGTGATACTCGTTCCATAGTCAATCTTCGCCACGATGCGGCTACCAACTGGCGAGGCTGTGATGTTGCCGGGGCTCACGACAATGTTAGTCGCAGGGTTGTTGTCGTTGACATTGGCCGCAGTACCACCGAGCGGCGCAGTCGGGGTTCCCGTAGCGATGCGAGGCGAAATTGCTACCGTAGGTTTCAACAACCCCGCCGTGGCACTGTTGAGATGCGTTGCGCCCGCCACGTCCACATAGGTCAATGTGTCGAAGCTATCGGCGAAACGGTTGCCGGACGGGCCAAGAAACTGAGCTTGGTTGTTCATATCCGCCAACAGCAGAGCAACCTGCGAAACAGTGAACTCCAGCTCGGCGCCAGCGGCGCCGAGCTTGATGCGGATAGCGTCACGCTCTCCCGCATCGTTGCTGACCTTCGCCGCAGTGACGAACCCGTCAGCAACTGTTGCATAGGGCATGTCGGCCCAAGCCACCCCATTCCAGTACCGGAAGGCGCTTGCTGTCGTATTCCAGTAGATCTGCCCGCCGACAACCACACCCGCCGCTGCACTCGCCGCAGCATCATTCGTGAACCGCCCGAGCCAAAGCGATGTCAGGTCTTCAAAGGCAGCCGCAGCAGCGTCTGCACTTTGCTGCGCCGCGTCGGCCAGTATCTGAAACCGGTGATCCAGAACCAGTCGATAGTCACTGTCCACCGGTTCAAACAGGACCGGGGCGCCAGCCTGCAGATATCCTGCGCCAAGCGGCAAACCATCAAATGCGAGAAGATCAACACCGTTGATTGTCACCGGACCTGTGTTGGCGGAGACGGGATTGATCACGTACATGACCACAGAAGCAGGATCGATACCGGCCTCGACGATGGCCGTGACGGCATCGGCGGTCCCGCCCGTTACCGTCATGAGCGCTACAGACTTCCAACCCGTAGGCGCTTCTTGCTGCCAAAAGGTCCACTCGGCAGTCGAGCCCGGTGTCGTCGCATCGGGCGCGTTATTGAGGTTTTCTTCGATAGTCGAGACGAAGAAGCCCAAGCCGTTGTGGGTCACCATTTCGAAGGTGCGATAAGTCTCGTCAGCAGCCCATTCGCCGCGGAAATTGCGGATCACCATGTCCGATTCCGAGGCGAGGCCAATCGCGAAGAAGCGAAGTTCCCGCACGTAATCGGCCTTAGTCAGGCGGATACGATAAGCGTTGCCAGGCGCGTAGAATTCGACCCGCCCATTGGCCACTGTGAACCGTGACCCCATGGGGACCGTGCCGTCGCGGTCGGCGAAGACCGATTGCAGCCCGCCACTCTCCCGGCGAACCTCAACCGTTACGTCGGTCAGCAGATTGCCAGCCTCGTCCGTCGCGTCAAACTGCGCGATCGCATAAGCCATGATCGTCCTCGATTAAGTGATTGTCAGTTTGCAGCGACGCCAAGCAGCGTGCCGACCCATCCGGCGTTGGTGATGAAGGAAGCCCCGTCGATGCTCCAGCCACCAGCACCGCCAGGCGCATTGAATTCGCCGGAGGAAGAGCCGCCCGCTCCGCCGGGGCCGCCGCCAGAACCGCCGACATGGTCCCCCCCACCCCCGCCGCCGCCATTACTCAGGCCGCCGGCCGCTCCGGGACCAGCAGCCTCAGAGCCGCCGCCGCCTCCGGGCACAGCACCAGCCCCACCACCGCCGCCGCCGCCATTTCTTTGTGGCCCGAACCAGCCAGCCCAGTCGCCGCCGCCTCCGCCCCCGCCCCCGCCGCCTCCAGCGATGACACCAGGGCCCGTCAGTTTGATCGCATCGCGAACGAAGAGACCCGTTCCACCGGGATTGCCGTGGCCGCCTGAATTGTTGTCGCCACCCTTGCCGGTTCCACCCCAGCCACCCGCACCGGCAATGCGACCGCGCACGTCGAGCGTTGGCACTAACTCCGGCCAGATGCCGACATTGACCGCAGGTGCACCGGGCGTAACTGAGCCTATGACCACGCCCTCGTTGACGACGAAGCTTACCGTGTCCCCCACGCGAATGGTCGGATACAGCGAGTCATGGATGTCGCGCAGGTTCAGATTGAAGGCGTTGCCGTCGATGATGATCACCCGGTTCGACAGATCCTCTTCGTCGACAGCGGCATAGTTCAGCTCTTCGGCCTCAACGCGCTGACGACCGGGATCAACCCCGATGGAGGTGATCTGCATGGGCACCTGGTCGCGCGCGCCCATGTCGGTTTGAAGCTCTTCGGCATTGAGGCGGTAACCGCCTCCCACCAATGGCGTTTGATCCGCAAACAAGTCGAAGGTGAACCGGCGCGGCGCGACACGAAAACGGGCAAGGACAACCTGGCCGAGGCGGTCGGCGATGGTGCGACCAAAGGCGGGTATCCAGCGGCTGTAGATTTTCTTGATGGCCGGCGAGCCATTGTCCGCCTCGTCGTCCGTCGCGACGGTCACCTGAAGCGACCGATAGTTGCTCGCGTCCTCGACATCTTCGGTCGGGTCGATCATGCCGAAATAAACCCAGACCTGCGAGATGCGCTTGTCAGGCTGCTCTTTGATCGAAAGCGTGCCCGCCAGCACCGCCTCATCGCCCCATTGCACCGCACTGGTTTCAATCTGCCGCAGGACATGCAGGCGCAGCAGGCGGCTGCGATCATCCCACCAGATGGCAAGAGCCGCCTGCGTCACCATTTCCGACACCAGCTTGTTCACCGAAGTCGGCTCGGCGATCAGCGCCGTGTAGACGCGCCGCAGATGGCTACCGGTTTCCGATTGCCAGTCAGCGAGCGGCACGAATGCAGCCGGAACGCCGGCATAAGTCACAAACAGATCGCGGACGATATCGGCCGGGTCCTGCGCCACATAGCGAAGGCACACCTGCACGCGGTCCTGCGCATCATGCGCAACAGCTGCGGTGC
>NZ_JAFKHD010000457.1 GCF_017307565.1 Devosia sp. | reverse complement strand
GCGGAGCCGGTTTCATCGGCTCGAACCTCGCGGACGAACTCATCTCGCAGGGCCACGAGGTCCGCATCCTCGACGACCTGTCCACGGGCTTCGCCGAGAACCTCCCCGCCGACGCCCTCTTCTTCGAGGGCGACCTGTGTGACGAGGAACTGGTGGCCGAGGCCATGGACGGCGTCGAGGTCGTCTTCCACCAGGGCGCGCGAGGCTCGGTGGCCAAGTCCGTCGAGACCCCGCTCATCACGGACCGCATCAACATCGGCGGCACCCTCACGGTGCTGGAGGCCGCCCGCCGCGCCGGCGTGCGCCGCCTCGTGGCCGCGTCGAGCAGCAGCGTGTACGGCGGCGTCGCCCCCCGCCCCACGGTGGAGACGTCACCGCTCACCCCGAAGTCGCCGTACGCGGTCACCAAGATGACCGGCGAGCACTACCTCCGGGTGTACTGGGAGCTCTTCGGCCTCGAGACCGTGGCCCTGCGCTACTTCAACGTGTACGGGCCCCGGCAGGACCCGAGCTCGGCCTACGCCGCCGTCATCCCGAAGTTCATCGACGCCCTCCGCTCGGGCGAGCAGCCCATCGTCCACGGCGACGGCGGGCAGAGCCGTGACTTCGCGTTCGTCAGCGACGTGGTGGCGGCCAACCTGGCGGCCGCCAGCGCCCCGGCCGACCGGTGCGCGGGCAAGGCGTACAACGTGGCCGGCGGCTCGGAGCGATCCCTGCTGGAGATGCTCGACATCCTGAGCGACATCCTCGAGGTCCAGGTCGAGCCGATCCACACCGAGACGCGCGCCGGCGACGTGCGCCACTCCTTCGCCGACACCTCGGCGGCCCGAGACGACCTCGGCTATCACGCCCGATATATCTTTGAAGGAGCCTTCGGGGGCGTCTGTTCGACGCCGAAATGGCTCGATATTGGCGCAATGCTACCGTTCATTTCAAGGCGGTTGCATTTCCTGGCAAGACGCGTGCACCTATAGGTGCTTGGCCTTAAACGCTTCGATGCGGCCGCGGTTGTATCTGCACCGGTCATCAAGGGGGAACAGTATCTTCAATTTCACCTCGGCTGGCGCGCGCTATTGCACAATGGCCGCCGTCTTTGCCTGCCGACGTCGCCGGTGGAGCACGGGTTCAGTATAACCATTGGGCTGGCGTCCACCTTCGATGGCGAGCTCAAGCGCTGCTTCAAAGGCGATATTGCCCTCAAAGTTCGGCGCCATAGGCCGATAGGCGGGGTCTGTCGCATTCTGTCGATCCACTACGACCGCCATGCGCTGGAATGACTCACGCACCTGCGTTTCCGTGATCAGGCCGTGATGCAGCCAGTTGGCGATGTGCTGAGAAGAGATGCGGAGCGTCGCGCGATCTTCCATTAGCGCTATATTGTCGATGTCTGGCACCTTGGAGCAGCCAATCCCCTGGTCGATCCAGCGAACAACATAGCCGAGCATGGACTGGGCATTGTTGTCGAGCTCTCGCTGGATCTGGTCGCTTGAAAGGTTCCGGCCGCCCAGCAGCGGCGGGGTCAGGATTGCGTCGAGCGAAGCGAACTGGCGGCTGCGCAGCTCTTCCTGCCGCGCCCGCACCTGCACCTGATGATAGTGCGTGGCATGCAGAGCCGCGGCGGTGGGGGAAGGTACCCAGGCCGTGCTGGCGCCCGATTTAGGGTGCGCGATCTTTGCTGCAAGCATGTCGGCCATTGCGTCGGGCTTGGCCCACATACCCTTGCCGATCTGCCCGTGGCCAGGCAGGTCGGCGGCAAGGCCGGCGTCCACATTATTGTTTTCATAGGCGCTGAGCCAGGCCGCATCCTTGATGTCGTTCTTGGGCACGACCGGACCGGCCAGCATCGAGGTGTGGATTTCGTCACCTGTGCGGTCGAGGAAACCAGTGTTGATGAAAACCAGACGATGCCGCACGGCAGCAATGGCGGCTAGAAGGTTGACACTTGTCCGACGCTCTTCGTCCATCACGCCGATCTTGATCGTGTGTCGCGGCAGCCCCAATGCGTCTTCCACGCGATCAAACAGGGTGTTGGCAAAAGCGACTTCTTCTGGCCCGTGCATCTTGGGCTTGACGATATAGATGCTGCCTTTGCGGCTGTTGCGGACGCCTGAAGTCTTTTTGAGATCGTGCATCGCGGCGAGCGAGGTGATCATCGCGTCCATGATGCCCTCCGGCGTTTCGCCACCTTCCGGCGTCAGGATCGCGTCAGTCGTCATCAAGTGCCCGACGTTACGCACCAACATCAGGCTGCGGCCGGGCAGGGTGAGTTCCTTGCCGTCGCGGCCGATGTAGATGCGATCCGGCGAGAGCGTGCGAGTGACAGGTCGCCCGCCCTTCTCAAACGTCTCGGCCAGCGTGCCCTGCATGAGCCCAAGCCAGTTGCGATAGACCAGCACCTTGTCCTCGGCATCGACCGCGGCGACGGAATCTTCGCAGTCCTGGATCGTAGTAAGCGCAGCTTCGACGACGACGTCCGCGATACCAGCTGGGCTCGATCTCCCCACGGGATGGTTGGGGTCGAGTAGGATCTCGATATGGAGCCCGTTGTGACGGAAGAGATAAGCGGTACGATCCCCGTCCCTGCGGTGACCAGCAAAGGCCTCGACGTCAACGAGCGACGTGTCCTTGCCGTTGGCGAGGGTGATGCGGAGATGTGTGCCGTCGAGGGCTATAGCGGCGACTTCCGCGTGCGTGCCGCCATGGAGCGGCAGCGCCTCGTCCAGAAATTCGCAGACCCGGCGCACCACGGTGTGGCCGCGTTCGGCATCATAGCCTGAGCCAGTCGTCGAGCCGGGCAGGGCGTCCGTGCCATAGAATGCATCGTAGAGACTGCCCCAACGGGCGTTGGCAGCATTGATGGCAAAGCGGGCATTGCTCACCGGCACCACGAGCTGCGGACCTGCCAGTTCAGCGATTTCAGGGTCAACATTCTGCGTGTCGACCCGAATGTCTGCCGGAGCATGCAGCAGGTAGCCAATCTCTTCGAGGAAGGCGCGGTAGGCTGCCGGATCGATTTCCTTGACGCGGCGCTCTTCGTGCCAAGCATCGATTTTAGCCTGAATGTCGTCGCGCTTTTCCAGCAGCGCCCGGTTGATGGGGCCGAGATCGGCGAGGATTTCGGCATAGTGCTGCCAAAAGTGGTCAGCCGACACACCCGTGCCGGGCAGGATTTCGCTGTCAACGAGCGCGCAAAGTTCGGTCGCAACCCGAAGTCCGGAGCGTTCCAAATAGGTTGTCATGACATGCCTCCGTTGAAACCTGAGGCATGACTAGTGCCGCGCTTCCCCTTGCGTCGAGGGAACGGCGAAAGGTTTCCATCATACGGAAATGGTCGTCAGAAGGCCTTGTTGAAGCGCTGGCGCGAGCGCTCAAGATGAGATCGCATGGCTTTCTCGGCAGCGGCCGGATCGCGGCGCTCCAGCGCATCGATCAGTTGCCGGTGTTCATCAATGGCGCCTGAGGTGACGCGCGTGTGGTAAAACAGACGGAAGAGATGGACGTGGATATGGAGGTTCGAAAGTGTCTCCTGCACCAGTTCGTTCCGGCTGGCGGCCGCGATCAGATCGTGAAACTGGGTGTCGAGCTGGGCAAAGTGCCCATAGGCTTCGCCCGGCGCGTCATTGGCGCAGGACTGCATTTCCGTCGCCAGTTTCTTGAGACTTTCGAGTGTTGCATCGTCCATGAACTGAGCGGCACGGCCGGCGGCGAAGGGCTCCAGGAGCAGGCGCAGTTCGTAAAGCTGTTCGAGACGGGCAGCGTCCAGCTGGTCGGCGGCGCTGTAGCCGATGAGATGAGTTTTGACGACGAGACCTTGTGCCTCCAACCGCGAGAGGGCTTCGCGGATAGGGGTCTGGGAGACGCCGAGATCACGAACCAGCCGATCGACTGCGATCCGGCCGCCCGGCGGAATTTCGCGGGACATCAGCTGGCCATAGATGACGTTGTAGACCTCTTCCCCGAGCCGCGTCGGGCGCTTGAGGGGACCACCGCTACGTTCGCGACCAGAACTCATTTTTTTCGGGAATCCGTATTGACCTCACGATTGGATAACACCATGCTCCGTTTCGAACAATCAGATATCCGATCGGATTTAATATCTTGACCCTGTTGTTACCAGAAAAGGTGCGGAGCGCGGCGCGGGAAGCGCTGTTGCGGTCTGGCGTGCCTCCGGGGCACGCCGATATTCAGGTTGACCTCTGGCTCGATGCGGACCTGCGGGGTATCGGTTCGCATGGACTGCTGCGTCTGCCTCGCATTGTGGAGCGGATCAAACAGGGTCTGGCGGATCCCAAAACGCGCGGCGCTCAGACCTGGCGTGGCGATAGCTTTCTTGAAGTCGACGGACAAATGGGGCTCGGTCCGGTCATCGCGCTCGGTGCGCTCGAAGCGATCATGGATCGCGCAAGACAGACAGGCGTTGCCATCGCGGCCGTCGGCAACGCGCAGCATATCGGCATGCTCGCCTGGTATGCCGAGCGCGTCGCCTCGGCAGGGCAGGTGGCGATAGTCCTTTCAACCAGCGAGGCGCTGGTCCATCCCTGGGGTGGCAGGCAGGCTCTGGTGGGCACCAACCCAATCGCTATTGGTGTCCCCACAGGCGAGGCCGAGCCCTTCGTCATGGATACGGCGACGAGTGTCGTTTCCATGGGCGAAATCCACGATCGTGCCAATCGCGGCCTGCCGCTCGAACCGGGCTGGGCGCTAAACGCGCACGGGGAAGCCACGATGGATGCCGAGGCCGCCAAAGCCGGAGCAATCGCGCCTTTCGCCGGAGCCAAGGGCTATGCACTTGGCCTCGCCTTCGAGCTTCTGGTCTCCACGCTTACCGGCGCCGCTCTTGGGCGGGACGTACGTGGCACGCTCGATGCCGAGCATGTCTGCAACAAGGGTGACGTGTTCATCGTCATCGACCGCGCCCGCGCCATCGGCATCGCCAATTATCTCGAGACCATCCGCAACGCGGTCCCTGCCGAAGGTTTTGATGCCGTTCTCATTCCTGGCGAACGAGGGCGAGCCTTGCGGGAGAAACGGCGTTTCGAGGGCGTGCCCATTGCAGACCCAGTCTGGAACCAGATCCAAGCGCTCGCAGGGGCGAGTGAACACGTGCAGGAAAATATTTTATGACGAGCCTATTCGGGCTTTCCCGATTTCCCCGCAACCTGATCTTTGGCCGTGGCCAGCGCGGTGCCGTCGCAGCTAATGCGGCGGCTCTCGGCAAGCACGCCTTGGTTGTGACCGATGAGCGCATGGCCGCCTCCAGCGAGTGCCGCGATCTGGTGCAGAGCCTTGAAGACGCTGGGCTCACGACGACGCTTTTTGACGACACGATTGCTGAACTGCCTGCCGAAAGTATCGCGGCCGGCGTTGCCGCGGGTCGTGCGGCCAATGCCGACGTTATCATTGGCCTCGGCGGTGGCAGTTGCATGGATGGGGCAAAGCTCATCGCTCTTCTCCTCACGCATGGCGGCCAGCTTTCGGACTATTACGGTGAGTTCAAGGTGCCTGGTCCGGTATTGCCGGTCATCGCGGTGCCAACGACCTCCGGCACGGGTTCCGAAGTCACCCCGGTCGCGGTGGTGTCGGATCCAGACCGCGCCGTGAAGGTCGGCATCGCGAGCCCGCACTTGATCCCGCAGGTCGCAATTTGTGACCCGGACCTGACGGATACCTGCCCGCCAGGGCTAACCGCCGTGTCCGGCGCTGACGCGCTGACCCATGCCATCGAGGCCTACACAAACCTGCGTCGTGCGCCTTATGTGGGCCTTGCCCAGGAACATGTCTTTGTTGGGAAAAATGCCTTCTCGGACTACTACGCCCGGGAGGCCATTCGCCTCATTGCCGGCAACCTGAAGCGCGCCTGCGACAATGGTGCCGACCGGGATGCGCGCGACGCGTTAATGTTGGGATCGACGTATGCGGGGTTGGCTTTCGGCGTTGCCGGTACTGCCGCCGCTCACGCTGTTCAATACCCGGTCGGGGCGCTGACCCACACGCCCCATGGCGCAGGCGTCGCCGTAATGATGCCCTATGTCATGCAGTTCAATAAAAGTCATGCCGCGGTGGAGCTTGCCGAGATCGCGGTGGCCATGGGCGTTGCATCTTGTGATGACACCGCGACGAACGCGCAGGCCGCAATCGAGGCCGTAGCCGCCCTGTTCGCCAGCATAGGCATTCCGCGAACCATCAAGGACCTTGGCCTCGCAGAAGACCAAGTCGACTGGACTGCGGAGGCGGCGCTGGGAGCGGCTCGCCTCGTCAAGAATAACCCTCGCCCTCTCGACAAGAACAGCATGCTTGCCCTGGTTCGCGCCGCTTTTTCCGGCGACAGGGCCTCGCTTTCAGCCGGATGCCCCTTATGACCGCAACCACTTCGTCTTTCGCAAATCTCCTCTTTGAGCCCGAAACTCTGCCGGGCGACCTCTGGATCAATGGCGCCTGGAAAGCGGGTGCGACGGGCAAGCGGATCGATGTAATCGATCCGTCAACGGCAGAGGTCATCACGTCCGTCGCCGATGCGAGCGTTGAAGACGCAATATCCGCTGTCGATGCGGCTTATGCCGCAGGTCCCGCCTGGGCAGCGACGCCGCCGCGTCAGCGGGCAGAAGTCCTTCGTCGCTGCTACGTGCTGATGATGGAGCGGCAGGAAATCCTTGCTCAGCTCATCAGCCTTGAAAATGGCAAGTCTCTTGGCGATGCGCGGGGCGAAGTCGCCTATGCCGCAGAGTTCTTCCGCTGGTTCTCGGAAGAGGCTGTGCGTCTCAATGGCGAGATCTACACGGCGCCAAGCGGGGCCAACCGGATCATTGTCCAGCACCAGCCCATCGGCGTTTCGGTGCTTGTGACGCCGTGGAATTTCCCGGCGGCCATGGCGACGCGAAAAATCGCACCTGCCCTGGCCGCAGGCTGCACCTGCGTCCTGAAACCCGCCACTGAAACCCCGCTCACGGCCTATTACCTCGCCGATATTTATCGCGAGGCCGGCGTTCCGGCGGGTGTCGTCAATGTCATCACCACCTCCCGCTCCGGCGCGACGGTCAGCGCCATGCTGCACGATTCGCGCGTGAGGAAACTCTCCTTTACCGGTTCGACCGAAGTCGGCCGCAAGCTGCTGCACGAGGCTGCTGACACCGTCATTTCCTGCTCGATGGAGCTCGGCGGCAATGCGCCCTTCATCGTCTTCGATGACGCCGATCTCAATGCCGCCCTCGACGGCGCGATGATCGCCAAGATGCGCAACGGCGGCGAGGCTTGCACCGCCGCAAACCGCTTCTATGTCCAGAGGGGCATCGCCGAGGCCTTTTCCAAGGGCCTTTCCGAGCGCATGAGCGCGCTAAAATTCGGCATTGGCTACGCGCCAGACACTCAGTGCGGCCCGCTCATCAATCAAGATGCTGTGGACCGCATTGGCGGGCTCATCGACGAAGCCGTCGCCGGTGGTGCGTCGCTTCTTTCAGGCGGCACGGTCGAAGATCGTCCCGGCTACTATCTGCAGCCGACGGTCCTCAGCGATGTCTCCGCCTCTGCGCGGATCACCCGCGAAGAAATCTTTGGTCCCGTCGCCGCGATCAGCACATTCGAGACCGAGGACGAGGTCATCGCGGCCGCCAACGGCACCGAGTTCGGCCTGATCTCATACGTCTACACCACCGATTTTGCCCGCGGTCTGCGCGTCTCGGAAAAGCTCGAAAGCGGCATGGTGGGGCTCAACCGCGGGCTTGTGTCTGACCCCGCCGCGCCGTTTGGCGGCGTCAAGCAAAGCGGTCTCGGCCGCGAAGGCTCGCATCACGGCATCATGGAATTCTGCGAGACCAAATACATCGCCGCCAATTGGTAGCGACAAGAAAAAGCTGAAGGAGGAACAGCGTTGAAGATCACTAAGGTAGAGCCATTTCAGCTGGACTGGGGTGAGGGACGAGGGCGGTCGGCATTCGTCAGGATCGAGACCGATGAGGGGATAACCGGCATGGGCGAAGCTTCGCCCATGCAGGGCGGTTTGGCTTCCCTCGTGATCATCGCGGCGGACATGGCGCCGTTCCTCGTGGGCAAGGATCCGCTGGATCACGCGGTGCTGCTCGATACGCTGTTCCACAAATGCGTAAAGCTTGGGCCTGAAGGGGCTACCACCGCCGCGCTTGCAGCGCTCGACATCGCGCTCTGGGACATCAAGGGCAAGATGGCCGGCGTGCCAATCTACAAGCTGCTTGGTGGAGCGTGGCGCGAGAGCCTGACCTGCTACGCCTCGGTCGGCGGCAATGCCTGGCGCACGGTTGATCAGGTCGTTGAAGTCGTAGAGCGACGTGTTGCCAAGGAAAAGCCGGCGGCCGTGAAGATTCGTTGGGATGGCGATCGCACCAAGCTCGACGTTGATATCCAGGGCGATATCGCCAAGGCGAAGGCAGTCCGCAAGGCCTTGGGTGATGACTTCGTACTTGGGTTCGATGCCAACAATGGCTACTCCGTTGGCGGTGCGATGCGCGTTGGCCGCGCTCTCGAAGACCTCGGTTTTGCCTGGTTCGAGGAGCCGGTGCAGCACTACCACGTCTCGGCCATGGGCGAGGTAGCCCAGCGTCTCGACATAACCGTCTCAGCTGGCGAACAGACCTATACGTTGCAAGGTCTCAAGGACCTGATCAATGCGGGCGTTCGCATGGTCCAGCCGGACATCGTCAAGATGGGCGGCATTACCGGGCTCATGCAGTGCGCTGCCATTGCCTATGCCAACGGTGTCGATTTCGTGCCGCACCAGACGCAGCCTTCGATTGGTCATCTGGCCAATCTGCACGTCCTTTCCACCGTGATGCACCTCGTGAAGCCGGTTGAACTGGCTGACGGCTGGGAAAGGGCGAGTGCCGTGTTCAAGAACCCATCGGAACCGAAGGATGGACTGTTCCACCTGCCAAAGGGCCCGGGCTTGGGTGCGGAGTTCGATGAGGGCGAACTTCGGCGGCGATCGATCCCGATCGCTGTCTGAGATCAATCAGGGGAGGAGAACCCGATGAAACTGACTAGACGTAACTTCCTGGTAGCGGCCGGCGCCGTTGGCGCTGCAGGCAGCCTTGGATTGCCTGTTGGCCGCGCTTTTGCTCAGGAGCAGGCCATCTCGATTGCACTTGCGGCTCGTGCGCCAACGGTGGTGAACCCGCAGCAGACGGGTCTGACCGGTGGCGACAACTGGGCCATCTATCAGGTGTTCGAGACGCTGGTCCGCAATCCGGACGGTAAGTTCGCGACACGGCCTGAAGAGTTCGAGCCTGCCCTGGCCGAAAGCTGGGAAATGTCGCCCGACGCCAAGACCTGGACCTACAAGCTCCGCAAGGGCGTGCAGTTCCACAAAGGTTATGGCGAGATGACCTCGGAGGACGTGCTCTTCACCTTCGGCCGTCAGCTCGATCCGGAGATCGTCACCAACGGCAAGATCCAGTTCGCCAACATCGAGTCCATTGAGGCGTCGGACGATTATACCGTCGTCATCAAGCTCAAGCAGCCTGATCCATTGCTAAACGGTTCGACCGTCTCGGTCCTCGCCGCCAGCATTGTCAGCAAGAAGGCCTTTGAGGAAAAAGGCGAGACCTTCGGCGTCGATGCGGTTGGGACTGGACCGTTTGTGGTCGAAAGCGTCACCGAGCAGGGCGGTATCGCGCTTGTCGCGTTTGACGAGTATTGGGACGAACCTGCCGCAAGCGCGCGCCTTAACGTGACTTTCATTGCCGATACGACGGCCCGTACGCTGGCTTTCGCCTCGGGCCAGGTGGACATGATCGAGGGCGTGCGTTCTCCGGGCTGGATCCAAACGATGCAGCAGCGGTCGGCCGATACGCTTTTCGACATGACCAAGCCGGGCAGCTTCAACTTCCTGCATCTCAACCTGACGCGTGCGCCGCTCGATGACATCCGCGTCCGTCAGGCGCTCCGCTATGCCATCGACAATACGGCGCTGGCTTCGGCCTATGGCGAGCAGGCCGCGCCCATGGTCGGCATCGTCGCTTCGCAATTCGAGGGCTCCGTCACCAAGGACGAGCTCCCTGAAGAGCTGCGGTATGAGTACAATCCGGAAAAGGCCAAGGCGCTGCTGGCTGAAGCTGGGCATCCAAACGGCATCACCATCTCGTGCTACACCAGCCAGCGCGAGGATTATGCAGCCATCATGCTGATGATCCAGGAGCAGTTGCGCGCCGCCAATATCACGCTCGACCTCTCGATCATCGACCACAACGCCTTTCACGGGGACAATCGGCTCGACAAGAACAACATGCCGCTCAACTCCTCGAGTTATGGGCCGGCCGTCATGAATGTTTTCCTGCAGCAGGCGTCGGCCGGCGCTGTCGTCAAGGCAGACGGCACGGGGCAGGGCAATTTCAACCATTATGGCGAGGCCATTCCTGGTATCGATGACCTCATCGCAAGGGCGCAGCAGGAGCCGGACTTTGAAAAGCGCACTGCGCTCTTCAAGGAGATGGAAAAGAAGATCCTGACTGACTTGCCGATGCTGGGGATCATCACCCTTGGCTATGTCGTCGCGCGCAATCCGCGGGTGGATATCGGCTTCCCGGTCGAGTCCGGATTTGCCTATTGGTCACTGCGCAAGGCTCGCAGGGCCTGAAGCTAAAGCGGCGCGCTCACCGAGCGCGCCGCATGTGTTTTGAGGCCAGGGCGGTCAATCGATAACCGCCACCTCATGATCAAGGATCTTGTCCACCAAGAAGACCAGGGCATCGCCGTCGCGACGGGTCGGTATGGTTTTTCCTGCGACCCGCAGAGACACTTCAGTTGCGGCGCTGCCAACCGAAAGTCGAATTTCCACCGGCCCGATCGGCAGGAGGTCGTATTGGCGACCCGGCACAGGCGAGAGCAGGAGGCGGTTGTTGAGATGAAGAATATGCCGACCCTCCTGACGGTAGAGTTCGGCTGTGACGACGCCGTAGCCGCCCGTGATCTGAACCTTGCCCGCGCCGGCAAGGCCATCTTCTGCGAGAAGCCGGTC
>NZ_JAFKHD010000456.1 GCF_017307565.1 Devosia sp. | reverse complement strand
CCAGCGAACGCAGCTTTGTCCAACGCGCCTCCATCAACGCCCCCATCCAGGGCTCTGCCGCCGACATCATCCGTCGCGCCATGATCCGCATGGAGCCGGAACTGAAAAAAGCAAAAATCGACGCCGACATGCTGCTGCAGGTCCACGACGAACTGATTTTTGAGGTGCCCGAAGGCACGGAAGAGGTGGCCATTCCGGTCATCAAGAAGGTGATGGAAAACGCGGCGGAGCCGGCTGTACGGCTAACCGTGCCTATACAAGTCGATGCGCATGCAGCTAAGAATTGGGACGAAGCGCACTAGGGGACTACTGATGGCCGAAAAAATTGACGAGTTTGAAGAATTTGAAGAACTCGCCCCCCTTGACCAGCAGGAAAGTGAGGAGGACCTTCCCCGAAATAAAATGGGTGATCCTTCTCAGTCCGTTCTGTTTAACACGGACTGGACAGTTGCAACCATTGTTCAGCAAATTGAGCGCGGCAATATAAATTTAGACCCCGACTTTCAGCGGCGGTCCGCGTGGGACTCATCCAGAAGAAGCCAACTGATTGAGTCTCTGATAATTGGCTTGCCTATCCCAAACATTGTCCTGGCCGAGTCCAAAGAGGGACGCGGGAAATTCATAGTAATTGACGGAAAACAGAGACTTTCCACCATATTCGACTTCATGTCGAAGGAAACAACGCAGCCGTTAAAGTTGAACGGACTTAATATCAGGACAGATCTAAACGGGAAGAGCTATGATGATCTCAAGGCCACCAATGGCGACGACGCCAATTTTTTTGAAAATGCCTCTATCCGCACAATCGTTATAAGAAACTGGCCATCTGATTATTTCTTGTATGTAATATTTGATCGATTGAATAGTGGCAGCCTCCCCCTGTCGCCACAGGAGTTGAGGAAAGCGCTTCAGCCCGGCCCGTTGCTTAACTACATTGACACGTATCTAGAAAATAGCGCCGAGGCAAAAAATGTACTTGGCATAAAAGTTCCAGATCGCCGCATGCGCGATTCTGAAATCGTGCTCAGGTACATCGCCTTTGAGACAGGTTACCCCAAATTATACGAGGGTGATTTCAAAGACTTCCTAGATCGTCCAGTTATATACTTTAACAGTTCCTGGGAGAATAGAAAAAACGAACTAGACGAGACACTTAAGAAACTGGATGTTTCCCTATATTATTCGTCTAGAGTTTTTGATGATCGCTCTATTTTCAGAAAATGGAACGGAGAGAATTTTGAAAGGCGCATAAACCGCGCCCTGTTTGACGCAATCATACGTTATTTTTCCGACGAACGTGTGGGCGAAGCCGCGGCTGCAAAGGCCCCTCAAGTAGTGGCCGCATTGCAAAAGCTGTGCACCGAGGATGCTGCGTTTAAGCGCTCGATTGAATTAACTACCAAATCAACTGGTGCTGTAGAAACTCGTATGAGGACTTGGGGGCGTACTTTGGCAGACCTAGTAGGTGGTAAATTTGAAGAAGCAACGTACCGGGTCCATATGTAGGCTTCCATGGCGAGCCAGGCGCACTCAAATCTCTCAGCAAGAATTGAAGAGTTGGTGGAGGAGTTTGTAGACTTCGACATTCCGCTTGATCGCGGGCCGATACAGAGCGAACTAGATAAAATAGCTGCCTTCAAGCTGCTGTCGCATTCCGAGATTGAGACTTTCTTGGAAGAGCGGTTCGTACAGACCATTCAAGAAAGTATTGCGTCGTTTGTCGCTGCGGGTAAAGCCAATAGGTGTCTGCTTTTCCTTGGTCTCCGATGGCTACCAAGAGATGAGACCTCGCAGCACATACTTCAACGAGTACCTACTGCTCAGGATATGCGGAGCTACTTAGAAGACTGCCGGAAGAAGTCAGAGAGAGAAGCGGCCGACAATAATGGCGTAAAGGGAGACAACATTAAGTCTCTCGCGTATTCCGCTGGCGTTCAACTTGTGGACGAGTTTCCTGCATTGCACGGCATGCTCGACCGGCTGGGAGTTCAGCGCGGCGACGTAGCACACAAGTCCATAGGCAAGGTCAACTCACTGAATGATCCTCGTTCTGAGGCATCCAACATGAGACAGCTAATACTGGAACTGCAAACACTGGATGAGCATCTACTGAATTTGCTATGATTTCGGCGCTTTGACATTTGGACGTATAGTGGTGGATTTTCACTCCCGCATAACCTCCGCCGCCACCTTCAGCCGCTCAACGCTCGCCTCGTTCCAGCTTTCCACCGCCTGCCGCGCGGCCGTCTCTCTCCGCACAAACGCTTCGATCCGCTCGTGCCCGATCTCATCGAGCAGGTGCCGGATGGGCGACCACATGGACCAGATGGGATTGACCATCCGCATGTGCAGGCGATCTTCGGTGATATCGAAGGTGACATTGGCCGAGCGCGCCAGGTCCAAAAATTCGGCGATATGGGCGTCGGGCATCGGGTTTTGGTAAGCCATCGGGGCTGCCTCGTATTTGATATAAATACAATGCATCTCCCCAAGACCGGCTCCGGAAAGCCGGTTTTATGGTGAATGAAGGGTTAAGCGGCAAAAACTTGTCCCGTTTATCCCCGCCCATCGCGCCCGTTGTATTCTCCGTCGCATCCACCCCGCACGAGCGGCCTGCAGGCGATCAGTGGCGGGGGGAGCCGGTCGCAGGGAGGTCGCCTTCTCTGCGGGTTCGTGGAGTCGGCCGCCTTGCGACGAGCGTTCAACTAGGTGCTGTGGGCTCTGTCCAAAAACCCGGCCTCCGGAGCGGCTATCGCTTCCTATGTAAAATCATCCGAGGCGATTGCCGCTCCGGGGTCCGCTCAAAACCGGAAGCCAGAAATGGCCGTCCGGCGCGCCAACCTGTCCAAAGCTTCATTTGCAACGGATTGGCTCTGCCGCAATTCTAGTTTTGCGGCGCATGACACGCGCCCTGGCCCCAAGGAAAGCGTCGTCCCATGTCCCAGAACATTGCCTCCGCCGGTTATTCGCGCGCCCAGATCATTCTGCACTGGCTGATTGCTGCGTTGATCCTCTTTCAACTGCTCGTGCATGACGGCATCGAAGAGGCCTGGCGCGCGAGCCACATGGGCGGGGCGGAGGCCGGCAATCCGCTGCCCCATATCGTGGTGGGCAGTGCCGTCCTGATCCTTGCCGCCGTGCGCCTCGTCATTCGCCTGCGCCATGGCGCGCCGCCAGCGCCGGCAGGGCAGCCGGCTGCGCTTGGCCTCCTCGCCAGCGCCGTTCACTGGGGCATTTATGTGCTGCTGTTCCTGATCCCGATTTCGGGGCTGGTGGCCTGGTTCGGCGGCGTGCAGGGTGCGGCGCTGGTGCATGGCGGGCCGCTGCGCCTGCTGCTCATCGCGCTGGTGCTAGTGCACATTGCCGGGGCGCTGGTGCAGCAATTTTTGCTGCGCAGCGGCGTGCTGATGCGCATGTTCAGGCCCGGCAACTGACGGACAAAATCAAATCACGCTCCAGAATTTCTATCGCTCTTACTGAACAGGATCGGATTTTTACTAGATCCAATTCACCAAATACGCATTAATCCGAAGTTCAAACAATTTCGGCATGCTGAACTGGACGACGACTTACACGCCTTCTTGCGGGAGACAGGCTATGAATTTGTCGACCACTGCCAACATGCTCGCCGATTGCGGCATTGTTATCTTCGCTCCGAACGAGGCCAGCGCCGGCGTGCTCGGCATTCTGGCGATGCGGCTCGGCTTCGGCTCGGTGGCGAAATACACCGAGCTTGCGGATCAGCCGCAGGACCGGCTGACCTATTTCCTGATTCATGGACAGGTGCCCGACGCCACCAAGCACCGGATCATCCAGGGCGTGCGCAGCTCGGATAGCGTATACCGCCGGTTCGCACCGATCATCTGTTTCGTCACCAACGGACCGCGCCATCAGATCGTGCCACTGGTGCAAATGGGGTTTGACGACGTGCTGTTCGCCAGCGATGACTTCGTGGATATGACCCACAAGCTCCACGAGCAGCTGCGGCACGATATTCTCTATGTCGAGACGCAACATTATATCGGCCCCGACCGCCGCCGCATCGAGCGGATTGATCCCAATGACTCGCGTCGGCACTTCGGCTCCGATTGCCGCAAGATCCGGGTGGTGCGCGATCCGCGTTTGGGGATTACCGTCGAGGACGTCGTCTGAGGGGCAAAAAGCCCGCGGATCGCTCCGCGGGCCTTCTTGCTTCTAGGCGACGAGGCCCTTGGTCAGTTCCAGCGCCTGCCGTTCGAACAGCCGGCGATAGATGCCGCCGTGGAGGCGGATCAGTGCCTCGTGGTTGCCCTCCTCGACAATCATGCCCTTGTCGAAGACCAGCAGGCGATCAAGGGCGCGGACCGTCGAGAGGCGGTGCGCGATGACCAGCGTCGTCCGGCCGACCATCAGCCGTTCCATCGCCTCCTGGATCATCACCTCGCTCTCGCTGTCGAGGCTCGATGTGGCTTCATCGAGGATCAGCACCGGCGCATCGGCGAGGAACGCCCGGGCGATGGCAACGCGCTGGCGTTCCCCACCCGACAGTTTCACGCCGCGTTCGCCCACCAGCGTTTCATACTGCTTGGGCAGGCCAGAAATGAAATCATGCGCGTTGGCCTGCTTGGCCGCCGCAATGATTTCAGCACGGCTGGCTTCGGGGCGGCCGTAGGCGATGTTTTCGGCCAGGGTCCGGTGGAACAGGATCGGCTCCTGCTGCACGATGGCGATCTGACCGCGCAGGCTCGCCTGCTGATGCTCGGCAATGTTCTGGCCATCGATGGTGATGGCACCGTCATTGATGTCATAGAGCCGCTGAATGAGCTTGACGAAGGTCGTCTTGCCCGAACCCGAGTGACCCACGAGACCGACACGTTCGCCCGGCTGGATGGCGACGGAGAAGTCGCGATAGAGCGGGGTCGGATGGCTGCCATAGCGGAAGGTGACGTGATCGAAGTTGATCGCGCCCTTGCCGATGGCAATCGGCTTGGCCCCTGCCTTGTCGTCGACGCCAAGCGGCATGGACGAAAGAGCGACCAGTTCCTCCATGTCGTTGACCGAACGCTGCAGGTTGCGGATGTGCATGCCCACGTCGCGCAGGTAGCCCTGCAGAACGAAGAACATGGCAAGCACGAACGTGATGTCACCGGCCGAAGCCAGCCCGATCGTCCACATATAGAGGCCAGTGCCCAGAATGCCGGCCTGCATCAGGGTCATGAGCAACCCCTGAATGGTGCCGTTGAGCGTGCCGCGGCGCCAGGTCCGGCGGGTACGCGAATCCCACTTGGACATGACATGGCGCAGCCGGTCCTCTTCGCGCGTTTCCGCACCGAACGCCTTGACCACCGAGTTGCAGCTCACCGCATCAGCCAGGGCACCGCCAAGGCGCGTGTCCCAGGCATTGGCAAGGCTTGCCGCCGGAGCCACGAAGCCCACCGACATGAGCACGGTGAAGGTGATGTAAACAACCGAGCCCAGTGCCACGACGAGACCCATGACCGGCCAATAGGAACCGAGCAGGATCGAAGCGCCCACCAGCATGACGACGCTCGGGAGCAGGGCCACGAGCAGGATGTCATTGAGCGCATCGAGCGCCCACATGCCGCGCGTGACCTTGCGCACCGTCGAGCCAGCAAAGCTGTTGGCATGCCAGTCGGTCGAGAAGCGCTGCACCCGGTAGAAGCCGTCATTGACGATCTGCGCCATCATCTTGAGCGTCAGCTTGATGATGCCGTTAAAGACGAAAAAGCGCAGCACGACACTGGTGACGCCAAGGCCCGCCACCATGGCGAAGGCCTTGAGGGCGTCGTTCAACGCCGTATCCTGGCCACCACTGATGGCATCGACGATGCGGCCCGAAAACATCGGCACCAGCACTTCGGCAATGGTCGCGACCATGACAAGGCCGGCGATCAGGACGATGCGCTTGGGCTGGTTGGCCCAGTGACGGAAGGTGAATCCGAGTACCTGTCGAAAGGCGTCGGCACGAAAATCGAGTTTCTTGCGACTCATTTGGCAGTCCGACCCCGTTCTCCGGCAGCCGGCTCCTCAAAGGGAACTATGAAAGGCGCAAAACTGACCGGTCGAGACAATGACCCTGTCGGGCCGGTCGGGTCTGCAGAAGGAAAGAAAGAGAAACCGCGGGCGGCAGGCCTAAACGGCGGGCCGCGGTTGGCAGGGACCTAAGGTCGGCCGTTGCCAAACGGGGAAGCGAACATAAATGCTGTCATGCAACGCCTCCCATGGTTCAAAAATGAAGCGGTGAACGGTTGATAGCCAAACCGTTCGCCTTTGCCAATAGTTTTTGTGCGTGCTGACGTGCAAGGCGTCGCAGTGATGCACCGAGGAGACAGCCTTGCGGCGGCTGCTTTTGGCGTGGGCTATTCTGGCGGGAACGACTGCAGCGGTCAGTGCCGATCCCGGCGTGCCCAAAGCCGATCAGTCCGGAAAAGGTACTGTTCTCTGCCTGTGGCCCATCTATGTCGGCATTCAGCAGGGGATAGAATTGTGCGACCTGCCCCAATGGCGGGCGATGAAAACCTGGCGCCGTCCATAGCCCGGGTGAGAAGAATTTCTCCTCAGGAACACAACTCGGGGTATCACCCGGGAAACGCTCGATCGCCAAAAGTCAGGCGGCTACGAGCAATCCACACAGATGACGACCCGTGTGTGAAACAGTGGCGAAGATGCGCGAGCAATTGGCGGGTGATCTCGTTGCGGCAACCGACGATCTGTTGTCGGTGCCGCGTGAGCCGGTATGGAATCCCTGTCTCTAGTTGGGCTTCTTGCCGCCGGGCGCGACGATTCCGCGGGTCTGGAACTCGGCATAGGCCATGGCGGCGGCAAAGGCGGCGAAGATCGTGAGAACGGCAGCGAGCAGAAAAGTCATCTGAACCTCCAGCGGTGATGCCTCTCTATCGGCCCTCCGAGCCGTCTCAACCTTGATCCAGGTCAAGAGATTTTGCGTTTCCCGCGGGGTGGCGTCGCCCGCCTCGGGCGGATAGGCTTTGTCCCAATGAATCAATGAGAAGAGGCATTCGCCCGATGAGCAATTCCCCCATCGACCCCATCAAACTCGACAAGCTCGGCGAAGTGGCCATCAAGGTCGGCCTGCAGCTGGCCGAGGGACAGGACCTGATCATTACCGCCCCGATGGTCGCGGCGCCCCTCGTGCGCCGCATCACCGAGCACGCCTACAAGGCCGGTGCGGGTCTGGTCACCTCTATCTATTCGGACGAGGAAGCGACCCTTGCCCGCTACAAATATGCCAATGACAAGAGCTTCGACCGCGCCGCCGGCTGGCTCTATTCGGGCATGGCCGAGGCCTACAAAAACAATGCCGCGCGCCTCGCCATTTCGGGCGACAATCCGATGATGCTGGCCGGCCAGGACCCGGAAAAGGTCTCGCGCGCCAACCGCGCCAATTCGGCCGCCTATCGCCCGGCGCTGGAGTTGATCACCGGCTTCGATATCAACTGGAACATCGTCTCCTACCCGACCCCCGCCTGGGCAAAGCTGGTCTTCCCGAACGATCCCGAAGAGGTTGCGGTCGCAAAGCTCGCCGATGCCATCTTCAAGGCCTCGCGCGTCGATCAGGATGATCCGATTGCCTCCT
The DNA here is from genome assembly GCF_017307565.1 of Devosia sp. Classification (GTDB taxonomy): domain Bacteria; phylum Pseudomonadota; class Alphaproteobacteria; order Rhizobiales; family Devosiaceae; genus Devosia. The sequence goes on along the minus strand of NZ_JAFKHD010000456.1, from coordinate 3,399 downwards.
GGAAGGCGCACAATGCCAACCTCAAGGCCCGCTGGACCTGGCTCAACGGCAAGAAGTTTTCTGCCCTAAAATATAAGGGCCCGGGCACCGATCTCACCATTGGTCTTGCCGACGGTCACCGCTGGAAGGGCGGCGCATCGGAAGCCAAGAACGGGGTAACCTGCAATCCCAACATTCCGACCGAGGAAGTGTTCACCACCCCGCATCGCCTCCATGTCGAAGGCACCGTGGCGGCCACAAAACCCCTCAGCCACAACGGCACGCTGATCGAAAACATCCAGGCGCGCTTTGAAGGCGGTGTCCTGGTCGAGCTGAAAGCCACCAAGGGCCAGGACGTGTTCAACAAGGTGCTCGACACCGATGAAGGCGCGCGTCGCCTCGGCGAAGTGGCGCTTGTGCCCCATTCCTCGCCGATCTCGGCCTCGGGGATCCTCTTCTACAACACGCTCTACGACGAGAACGCCTCGTGCCACATCGCCATGGGCCAGTGCTATGCCGACTGTTTTGAAGGCGGCAAGGAACTCTCGCCTGACCAGATCTTTGCCCAGGGCGGCAACAAGAGCCTGATCCACATCGACTGGATGATCGGTTCGGACAAGATCGACATCGACGGCGTCCATGCCGATGGCTCGAGCGAGCCGGTCATGCGCGGCGGTGAGTGGGCGTTCTAGGAACACCCACACCACCCCCTCTTTCGTCATTACCGGGCCTGCCCCGGCAATCCATCTCGCCTCCGCCTGGACCACCGGGACAAGCCCGGTGGTGACGGCGACTAGGGGACCGAGGGCCTAAAATTTCCGTTCGGCGTGCTCTTCCATATAGGCCAGTTCTTCGGTCGTGCTTTGCCGCCCGAGCGGCCCATTGCGGAAGGGAAAGCGGCCGAAGCGATCGACCGTCTCGCGATGAGCAATCGCATATTTGAGCTGGTTGTCGTCGCCGAGCGCCTCATAGAGGCGCACCGAAGCTGACTGGATGGCCGCCGATTCCGCATGCATGAAGGGCAGATAGATAAAGCCCCGACGCGGCTGGGCGAAGGTCATGTCGAGCCCCTGCCCAACCATTTCCTGCGCCAGCACCAGCGCCATCTTGTCCTGCGCAAAGGCCAGCGGTGAATTGCGGAACAGTTGGCGCGAGAACTGATCGAGCACGATGATCTCGGCCAACCGCCCCGATGGCGTGGCGCGCCATTCCCAGGCTTCGCCACGCGCGACATGGGCATGGGTCTGGGTGAATTGCTCGGCAATCCTGGCGTCGAACTCGGCGTTGCCGGCAAACCAGTCCTCCGGCCCGTGCTCGACGAACCAGAAATTCAGGACATCATCGGCTGTGCGCATGTCTTCCCCCTTGCCCAGTTTGAAGCGAAACGCGGCTGGGCGGCTTTAGTTTACCCGCACCAACCGAATCCGGTTGCCGAAGGGATCCTTCGTTTCGACGCCCATGTCCAGCCGCTCGATGGGCGCACCGGCCTTTTCGAGCCGCGCCAGGAGCGCGTCGAAGTGCTCAGCGCCCGGCACGGCAATGGTGAACCAGCGTAGCCCAGCCGATCCCGCCGGCGGCAGCGCCGCATTGGGTCCGGACCAGATATTGAAGGCAATCGTGTGGGGCATGTAGTCGAGCCCGACATCGCCCATGCCGAAGGAGGTGATCAGCAGGAAGCCGGCAAAGCCGATGACGTCGCGATAAAAATCCATCGCCATGTGGAGGTCATTCACATGCACGTGGACATGGCCGATCCGTGTGCCGGCAGGCATGCGCGCGGCCAGCACCGGGCTCGGCCCGAGTTCGCCCAGAAGCCCGTCGAGATCGATCGGCTCGCGCCCGGAATGCGCCTTTCCGTCCGCGGTCAGGGCATAGGTCTCGCCCTTTTCCGGATCGCCGAGCGAGCCGCGCCAGGGCGTTTCAAAGGTGATCTCGATGCCATTGCCATCGAGGTCCCAGAGATAGATGGCCTCGCTGACGAGGTGATCGGTGGGCGAAATGCGAACATTACGCTGCAGCGCCCGCACCGCCATCTGCGCCAGGTCAACGCGATGGGACACATGAATGGCAACGTGATAAAGCCCGATGCTGCGCGGCACCGACGGGCGCACCGCGCCGGTTTCGAGGACGATCAGCACCTTGCCGCCGGCACCCAGCTGCAATTGGTTGCCGGTTTCGGCGATGAGGTCGAGCCCGACGACGTCCTGCCAGATGGCCAGCGCCCGCGCCCGGTCGGTCACCGCAAGATGCACCGGCCCCAGGGTCGTGGTGAGAGGCAGGATGGGCTTGGACTTGACGACGGTCTGTACGGATGTGTCGATCATGCTGACCTCCCTGAATTGAACTGCCCTGAATCTAGGCCGCCGGTATCTCGACTTCTATGGAAACGATGACGAAGGCTTCGTTCGCCCGCAGCACAACAATCGAGCGTCTTCCCGCTTTAGTCTTTCCGTGCTTTCATCCACCTATCCAAGGAGGATGACCATGCTCAGAGGGTTCGTGGTGACGCTGGCTCTGCTCGCCGGCATGACAAGCGCAATGGCCAATTGCTATGAAGTCATCGGCTGCGATGACAGCGATCATTTCAGGCGCGCGGACCTGCAGCAATTGTCCTGCCAGTCGCTCTGGGAAGTGCGCAACTGGATCTACAAGCAGAACGGGTATTGCTTCTCCACTCAACGCGCCAAGAACGCCTTCGGCAATCAGGGCTGCTGGATCACCAATCAGAGCCAGGTGAAGCTCAACGCCGTCGAGCGCGACAACGTCGCGGCCATCGCCTCGGTGGAGAAAGCGCGCGGCTGCAATTGAGGGGTTTGTTCCCCGCCGGCCGCTTTTGTGTTTCAGGCTTCCGAATTTTCACCGCGCCGTTCCCGCGGCAGCGTGCAGCTTAGGGGAGAGGCTAGGCCTCAAACCCCTTCATTGTCCTCGTCAAAGCCGTTGTTCACGAGCTCGACAATGGCTTCCAGCGCTTCACGGGCCTGCTTGCCGGTGGCCTGAACCAGAATGGTCGAGCCAGGCCCCGCGCCAAGCATCATCAGGCCCATGATGGAATTGCCATTGACCGACTGGCCGTCCTTGATGACGTGCAGAGTTGCGTCAAAGCACTCTGCCGTACGCACGAAGCGTGCCGATGCACGGGCGTGCAAGCCCTTGCGGTTGACGATCGTCAACTGCTGCGCAACGGCACGATCGCCATCCATTACGAGGCTCCCCCGAGAATGGAATTGGCCACGGTAATGTATTTACGGCCCGCTTCCTGAGCGAGCGCCACGGCCTCGGCCAGGCCAAGATCGGCGCGCACGCGGCCGAGCTTGACCAGCATGGGCAGGTTGACGCCCGCGATCACCTCGACATTGCGGTTTTGCATCACCGAAATAGCCAGGTTCGACGGCGTGCCGCCAAACATATCGGTGAGAACAA
>NZ_JAFKHD010000455.1 GCF_017307565.1 Devosia sp. | reverse complement strand
GCCTGCACCGTCCGCAGCACCTCATGCACGCTGCGGCCGGTTGTCATAGGATAGGTCGAGGTCATCCGGACTATCCCGTCAGGGTCGATGATCAGGGTCATGCGCACAGTGGCGCTGTCGGCTGCATCTGGGTCCAGCATGCCATAAGCCCTGGCGATGGCCATGGATGGATCTTCCAACAAGGGGAATGGTATCGTGACGCCGAATGTACCTTCCATGGCGCCGATCCATCCCATGTGGGCGAACAAGCTATCCACTGACAGTCCAAGAAGATCACAGTTCAGTGCCAGAAACTTGCCATGGAGCCGGGCAAAAGCCAGGATTTCCGAGGTGCAGACGGGCGTGAAATCGGCTGGATGGGAAAACAGCACAAGCCACCGCCCTCGATAATCTGACAGCTTCCGCACGCCCATCGTGGAGCGAGCTTCGAACTTTGGAGCTGTGCTTCCGATCCGTATGGAAGCCGACCTCAATTCCTGATTCATGGCATCACCCTTTTTGTTATTCCATAAATTAGCATAGTCTAATATAATGTGGTGTCAAGCCGAGGAAACCCTGAAAGAGGTGCCGACGTTTAAGCCTGCCTTAAGGTGGGCCCTGCCGATGCGGTGGAACTCTTCAACTCTGCGGTCAAAAAAAATGATTCTTCTTCGCATTCGAGACTTTGCGCTTGTCGCTTCGACTGCTTCGCTACTGGCCGCCTGTGCAACGACCGCGCCGATCCAGCAAACTGCCGCACCGTTGATCAATCCCGTCGATGCCATGCGATATGCCGCACCGCTCGACGAGAAATTTCCCGTGGCTCCGATCGACGTTGCCAAGGTGGACCCGCAATACCTGCGACAGATCGTGGATTTTCCCACGACCGAACGGCCAGGTACCGTAGTGGTCGATACGACCAACCGTTTCCTCTATCTGGTGCAAGAAAACGGCAAGGCCCTTCGATACGGCGTGGGTGTGGGCAAGGAGGGCCTTGAGTTCAAGGGCACCGCGAACATTGCCCTGAAGCGGGAATGGCCGCGCTGGACACCCACGCAGGACATGATCAAGCGAGAGCCGGATCGTTACGCTCAGTGGGCTGGCGGCATGGAAGGCGGCGCCGAAAACCCGTTGGGTCCGCGCGCGCTCTACTTGTTTAAAGATGGCAAAGACACGCTTTTCCGCATCCACGGTACCACGCAGCCGGAGACGATCGGCACGGCGGTGTCTTCGGGTTGCATCCGCTTGATGAACCAGGACGTGATCGATCTTTACGGCCGCGTGCCGCAGGGCGCTAACGTCGTAGTGCTTTAGGACAGAGAATGGAGACAAAGACCATGAGCAAGCGTCTCCTCACTGTTGTGCAGATGAATGATCTGCATGGCTATCTTGAACCACATGCCGAGATCATCTGGTCGCCCGGTGGCCCACAGTTTCCAACAATGGGTGGACTTGCCCGGATTGCAAGCGTCGTGGCCGGTTTACGGCAGGAAACTGCTGGTGGGCTCGTCTTCCTCGACAACGGCGATACATTTCACGGTACGTTTCCTGCCGTGCAGTCAAAGGGCGAGGCGCTGATCCCAATGCTCAATGCGTTGGGAATCGACGCCATGACCGCACATTGGGATTTCGCGTGGGGCCCCGGGCATCTGAAGTCCCTTGCGTCAAAGCTAAACTACCCCATGCTCGCCGCGAATTGCACTGACCCCTCCACGGGCGAACGACCTTTCTCAGCTCAGATGATTTTTGAGCGCGGAGGGATACGCGTGGCTGTAATCGGGCTCACGGCCACCATAATCGACAAGTCCATGCCACCACGCTTTGCCGGCGGCCTGCAGTTTACGTCTGGAATAAGTGAGTTGCCCTCTGCGATCGAGCAGGCCAAGAAAGATGCAGCCGACATCGTTGTTGTCCTGTCGCATCAAGGGTTCCCCCAGGATTGCCTGCTGGCGGAGTCGGTCGCTGGGATCGACATCATCGTCAGCGGCCATACGCACAACCGGCTGTCTCATCCCGCCCGGGTTGGTCAGACTCTGATCATGCAATCGGGCTGCCACGGATCTTTCATCGGTAAGATGACCGTGAGCATTGATGATGGGCGCATCGATTTGGTCGAGCACCAGCTCATCCCGATCGACGAAACGATACCGGAGCATGCCGACATTGCCGAGCTCGTCGAGCGCGCGATGGCGCCGCATCGGGCAATGCTGAGCGAGATCGTCGGCTCCACCGCCAAGCCCTTGCACCGGGCGACCAGCATGGACGCACCGATGGATGACTTTCTCTTGGCTGCGATCTGTGACGTGGCCGGAACCGCAATCGGCTTCTCTAACGGCTGGCGCTACGGCGCGCCCATTCCGCCCGGCCCAATATCGCAAAACGACTTGTGGAACATCATTCCCACCAATCCTGCAGTTTCGACCGTGGAACTGACCGGCGCAGAAATATGGGAGATGGTCGAAGACAATCTCGAGCGCACGTTTTCCGCTGATCCCTTTGGCCAGATGGGCGGCTATGTGAAGCGCTTCCGGGGCCTCACGGTGTTTGGGCGCATCGAAAACCCGCCAGGACATCGCGTGGTAGATATCCATGCCGGTCAGGAGGTGCTCGATGCAAAAAAGCGATACAGGGTCGCCTACGTCACCGAGCAGGGGGTGCCAGCCAAATTTGGCGTTGACCGTGCCAATCTGGAGATGTCGGCGATCGATGCCATGGCCTCCTATCTTCGCAAAGACGTGCTAAACGATATTGCTGGAACCGGCCGCTTCGTCGCCGTTTGACGCTCCCAATGGAACGATATTGCTATGCGCGGCTTCTTCCGGCTACCCAAACTCGCGGGGCGTTTCGGCCACCTGCGGAGCACGCTCTTGTTCGTGCTGGGTTCGGTTGTCGGCGCACTCGGCGGACTGGTCGTTACGGGCGTCAGTAATCTAACCCAAGTTCTACATCACGCCCTGTTCGGACTTGGAGCTGGGGCGCGGCTGAGCGAACAGGCCGCGTTGGGGCACCCGCTGTTGGCTATGGTTCCCGCTGTAGGCGGGATACTAATGGGAGCCACCATTGTGCTCAATCGCAAGTACAGGAAGCGCCAACCGGTCGATCCCATCGAGGCTAACGCTCTGCACGGTGGCCGAATGTCTATGCGGGAGAGTGCAGTCATCACGTCGCAGACAGTGATTTCGAGCAGTTTCGGCGCGTCCGTGGGACTCGAGGCCGGATATACCCAGTTGGCAAGCGCTGCTGGTTCCTGGCTCGCTACAAGATTTCATCTGCGTCGGAACGAGGTGCGTATGTTGGTCGGCTGCGGTGCCGCTGGTGCCATCGCCGCCGCATTCGGCGCACCGCTAACAGGCGCCTTTTATGCATTCGAACTCATCGTTGGGATATACTCCATTGGTCTTCTCGCCCCGGTGGTCGGAGCCGCCTTGGCCGGAAACCTGCTGGCCGTGCAACTCGGTGCTGTCCAGACCCATATTGAACTGGGGGCCATCGCCGCCGTCGGCCCGTCCGACATCGTGGCGTTCGTTGCCTTAGGTCTCATTGGCGGAAGCTTTGCCGTGATGCTGATGCGTTTCGTGGGCTTGGTGGAACGCGCCCTTGTGGCAAGCAGGTTGCCGATCTGGTTAAGGCCGGCAATAGGGGGACTTGCTGTTGGCGGATTGGGCCTGATCACGCCGCAAGTGCTCTCCTCCGGCCACGGTGCTCTGCATCTTCAATTCATTCAGTCCTTTGGGCTCTTCGCGCTCGTCGGTCTCCTGGTCTTGAAGTCGATGGCATCAGCAATATCTTTGGGCGCCGGCTTTCGCGGCGGCCTGTTTTTCGCGTCGCTATTTTTAGGCGCGTTGATCGGGAAGATCAGCGCAATGGGCGCATCCCTTTTCGGTATGCAGGTGGATGTGGGATTGGCGGCCGTAGTCGGAATGGCGGCAGTGGCCACCGGGGTGGTTGGCGGCCCCCTCACCCTGACTTTCCTGATCCTGGAAACGACCAACGATCTTGCAATCTCTGGTGCCGTAATGGTCGCGTCTGCGATTTCTGGCGTCTTGGTCCGGGAAATGTTTGGCTTCTCATTCTCCACCTGGCGCTTGCATCTACGTGGCGAGAGCATTCGTGCGCCGTATGATATAGGCAGAATTCGCAGCCTCACGGTCGGCGCAATTATGCGCCGGGACATAACGACCATAGAGAAGGAAACGTCATTGTCGGAGTTTCGCCAGCGTTTTCCGCTGGGATCGACGGAACGCGTGGTGGCGATGGACAGCAATGGCGCTTATGAGGGTATTGTTCTTGTCGCAGAAGCGTATCAACCTTGGGAAGGCGAGGAGCCGCTGGAAACGATCGAACCCCTGTTGCGGCATAAGGACCGCTTCCTGCTAGCGGGCATCAATGCCAGTGATGCGGCTGCCATGTTTGAGCGGGAAGGCAGTGAAGAGCTTGCCGTCGTGGAAAACATTACCAGCAGAAAGGTCATAGGGCTTTTGACCGAGGCCTATCTGCTCCGGCGCTATTCAGCGGCCCTCGATCAGGGCTGGAAGGATTTGACGAGCTGAATGGCCAGCATTTGGCAGGAGACAGTGGGCTCGGACAAGTCCGCTGTTCGGCAGCAAGATGTCGATGCCACGGCTGATATGGGGTCGATGGCAGACCGGAGTCCCTTCCGATTGAACGACAGCTATCCCGTTTAGCTCCTAAAACCTGCCAGTCTGCTGCAGGCCCCAACTTTGTCGTACTAACAACGTCTGCTTTTTCCAGAGGCGACCCTGAAAGCGGACAGGCGGCTTGCCACCCTCATGGCGCCGCTGGTCAGTGCCGTAAAAAGTTCATTAGGGCAGTCAAGGCGTTTAAGCCGGCCATTCTGTTGGCTTCCGTGGCACCTTTTTGATTAGTCCTCCTAACCGGGAGGTGCCCTAGAAAAGGCTGCCTCCGGCTGAGCCACATAAGCCATTGCCAGCCATTGGTCGCTGACTAGCACCAGAACTCCTCGCCGTTGGGCCACCTTCGCGCCAGCCCTTCGGCAATGAGGATGTCGCCAACATCCGTCCCACCGATACGGATCTTGGCGAGCACGCGGTCGTATCGATCCTTGCCGCCAGTCTCGACAGTGAAGGTATTGCCGTTCAACAACTGAAGCAGTCGGGCACTGGCCCGCTTCGCTAAAGTAATCTCGGCTTGGCCGCCGCAAATGTCGTTGTACGGCTCTGGGGTGTCATAGCTCTCAAGCCGAAGGTTGACGCCCTGCAACCAGATCGTATCTCCATCAACGACGCATGTAATCCGATCTCGCCCGCACATCGAGATGCGGAGGTTCCATTCCTGTGCATGGGCGGGCCAAATCCCAAGGGTAGCGGCGAGCAGTGCGATGGCGGCGATGACTCGGGTGCTGATCATAAAGTGTGCCTACCATAACTCCGGCGCTTTTCACGAGCTTGACCCACTAAACTAGAACATTCTGAAATCGGTATCGCAAAGTGACCCGGTCCGCCGCGCTAGCCAGAATGCACCAGATTTTGCCTCATTCCCCTTTTTATCGCGCTCTTATGAAACCCAATTTGGGTAGTACTAACGCGAAAATGTTGCGATTTGCCCGTTTGCATGTAATTTCAACAAACGCGAATCCTCACGGACAGCGATGGGTTTTCATATCCCGTAGTCAAAATTTGGAGCTGACCAGCCGGCAAAAACGAAACCGCCTCGGAATGAACCGAAGCGGGGAGATCGTCTAAAAACTCGAATGTGGTAGTTCATTTTTAGACCCTCCCCATTTCTCCGTCAAGAGTTCGGCGTCATTTCGGCGAGGGATTTCGCGCGCCCTGGTCACAACTGTTGGAGAGCAGTGGTGACGACATATTCAAGAGGACGTCGACAGACCGACGCCCGGGCTCATTACCGGAAAATGGCGGAGGAGGCCGAACTGGGTGCCGTTACCCGATCGCAGTTACAAGTGCTGGCAAAGGACCTGCCACAGACGGGTTTGGTCAACTCGACCGAAGCCATGTTGCTCGTTACTCTGGTCCACAGCGCGCCTAGCCCACAGTTTGAGGCGGGCGGCTTGCCGATCGTCTTCAAGTCAAACGCCACACTTGGCTTCGAGATCGGAAAGACGCCCAATCACACGGGAGCGCTGCTGTCCCGGCTATTTGATGCTGGGTTAATCGCGATGCGGGACAGCGGAAACTATAAGCGGTTCGCGCGCCGCGACGATGCGGGGAATGTGGCCGCTGTCTCTGGCATCGACCTTCGCGTGCTAGTTGCGCGTTATAGGGAACTTAGTGCCCTGGTCGCAAAGGCGCGTAGCGACCGCAACGCAAGGGAGGCTGCCTGGAGCGAGTACCGCGGCGCCGTCCGGCAGTTGCACCTGGTGCTGAGCAGCGTCGAAGACTTAGCTTGCCGTATCCTTGCGACGCTGAAGCGCCGGTTCAACATCATCTTAGCCAATGTGAGCAAGAAATCGACGGCAGCCCGGATTGGTCGAGCAGCGCGCCTTTGTCGTTGGCTTGCCGAGAGGGCGTATGGCCTTAACAAGGGTCGTGAAGACAGCCTGGCATCGGGTAAAATCATGAGCAGGACGCTCGAAACTCGTGACCACATACAGACTACAAATCTCAACCAATTAGTATCTTGTAGTGAAGAGGCATGGCGTCCGGCCAACGCCGGACCAGTTATCCTGAATGGAGCGAGCTTCGCTCGCAGGGCTTGGGATGAAAGAAGGGGCGAGGCAAAATCCAGCCTTAGAACGCGGCCCGAGCCCGGCCGTGCAATGCAGATAGAGACCTTGACGGCGGCCTGCCCGGCCTTGAAGTCGTGGCTGGGTGCAGCCCCGACGAGTTGGCCCGCCCTAATCGACAAATACCCGCTCCTGTGCGTGCTGGTGGGCATATCTGCCGATGCGCGCGATCATGCGGCCAGCGTATTGGGGCAAACCGGAGCGGCTATGGCCGCGGCACTTATCATTGAGCGCCGAGAGGCGGGCGAAATCAAATCTGCCGGTGGATTCATGCGGGCGCTGATTGAACGCGCTAAGAACGGCAACTTGCACCTAGAAAAATCGATTTATGCCCGCGCCAAAATGCGATTGGAGGTAGCGCGTAAGGTTCCGGATTCTTGAACTTCACAGCCTAAAACTCCAGGCCAGAGTTCTGGAAATGGCGACCAATCGTTGCTTAGAGGAATCCGGGGCAGGAATTCGCCTTGATAATGATACCTTATTTGGTTCAGACTAGGTTGTGGCTAGAGAAGTCGTCCGAGCTGGATGAGGCGGTGAGATTTCGCTCTCGGAAGGGGGCATCTGCAATTTGAACTTGTTCGCAGGGCGTCGTCAAAAATCGAGCCCGGCAGGCCTTAAAATTCCCCGCCTGAGGCTTCCTCGCGCAACAATTTTAGAGCCCTTTTGGGCTTCTCCGCTTCGCTCCGTCGAGCGCTTTTTGCCTTATCCGCCCTGCGTTAACGGCGACATTGCAACCGCCCAATAGGAGAGCGAAAATGACCATCACCAACTACATCAAGTTCGACACCGACGAATTCACCAAAGCCACCGGCACTGGCCTCGTGTCCACCCTCGATCGTGATCTCGATATCAAGGTTGTGCCATTCATCTCCGATAACCCCAAAGCCCCGACGCACAGGGTTTTCGCCAAATCACCACGCGGCCTCGACATCGAAGTTGGCGGCATCTGGAAGAAGCTCAGCAACGACAAGAAACCCTACTACACCCTCAGCATCAAAGGCCTAAAGCTCAACGCCAATCTGGGTCGCTTTCCCGGCCAGGACGACGAGTTGGTGCAGGCGATCATCCCCTGGGACCCGCAGGACTAATGTGACCCGGCCCTGGCGCTTGGCGCCCGGGCCAACCTAATTGTTGCGACCTTGCAGACACGGCCGCTTCAGTTATCGGTTTCCGAAGCCTTGAGCTTGCGAGGTTTAGGAGGACCACGTTTAGCCTTTTCAGCGAGGATCAGTCCTTTCACGTCCTCACTGGTCAAACCATTCTTGTCCATCATCTCTTTGACATCGCGAACAACGGCATGGTCGGCCTCGTCTCGTTCACGCTGGACGAGGTCAGCGATCAGCGAAACATAGGTCAGGATCTCGTGCACGTTCTTGGCGGGCAGCCTCATGACAGTGCTGACCAGCTTGCCGCGGGCTTTTGCTTCGGCCTCATCCGTCCCAAAAATTTGCGGTGCAACTTCGGCCAGAACGTCGAACATCTCCGGACCGAGAATCTCAATCATGAGGATCAGCCGGGTCACTCGCAAATGGGCTTCGCGTCGTTCGGCGCGGCCGTAGAATTGTTGGGATAGTCCCAACAGTTCCGCCATTTCCTCTTTGGTGATGTTGGCGTTCTCGCGTGTTGCAGCGAGGTGGTCCGAAATTCTGTTTTCGAGTTCTTCAGGAGACGGGACAGGGAGACTGGTCTTACGACGATAGATCGTCTTGCCCGATTCCTCGTCCAACACGGGGATCAAGCCGAGCAATTTGATGTGCCGCTCAATCTCTTTCACATCAATGTCCAGCAAAACGTCATCATCATGGGGCGTAAGTCTTCTGGTTCTTCTGAATTTTAGGCTGCCAAAGCCCAATAGGCCAAAGCTCAGCATTTGGCCATTGTGACCCAGATTCTTTGCTGAATCGTGCAAAAAACGCCCTGCTGACAGGTTGGCCTCGCGAAGGCCGGAACGCGCTAACCAAATAGCGCTGTAGAGACGGCCGGAGCGTCTGACTCACGTTGACTTAATTTCCTTCAAGCCGAGCATGGACCAACGATCCAATGATTTTCTCAGAGTGGCTTCCACAATGTGCGGCGTTTCCACCCATGACAGGTGCAAAGTCATTTTGCATACAAAGTCGCCGCCATTCGACAGGCAGTCGTCAACGCTAATGCTCGACGAGTCGCCGGCCTTGGATTCAGGCCAGTCGGAAAGCTCAAAGAGGGCGGCCAGGGCTTCCGGGCCGGTGGGCCAGGTAGTTACCGGCGGCCTTGGCGCCATTTGCGCAGCCATCCCGTTGACTGCTAGTGCGAGGGCCCCGCCGGCGAAATTCGAGCTGGTCATGATGGGAGACAGGAAGACACCCATCAAAAGCCCGACAGCAAGCCCGGTGAAAAATATGCGTCCCGATTTCATAACGGCTAAAAGCCATTCTTTTCGAGATACTCATCGAGCGCGGCAATGACGATCTGAACGCGTGGCACTTTTGACGCATAATTGGCGGCATCCAGCCGTGCCTTCAACTCAGGCGCTAGGAGGAGATTGACCGCCCCTTTTGAGTTCGGGCGTTCAGCAGCCTTCAGATCAAACAGCGAACCTTTCTTTATGTTTGGCGCGGCGTCGGTTCTCCTCGGACGGGCCTCTGGGATGACAGCGTCAACAGTGGGTTCGGGCGACTGCGCCGCCTCGCTGGGGGGAGACGCCGGATGTCCTCGAGGGCGCGTGCTGGTGGCCGGCCTGCGGCGCATGGTGGGAACACTATCGAGCAGTTCGTCTTTACCTGCCATTTGGGGCTCCTTTAGGCACTGATCGTGATTTTGTCGACCGCAAGGATTTCGTCGAATTCTTTGACGAACCTTTGGACCTCAAGTCGGGCTTTCTTGATCGTCGGATTGGGGTCGATGATTTGAAGCGGACCTAAACCGTTTCGCAGTTCCTTGTAGATGTTGCGCGAATAGAGTTCGGTTTTCAGAATCCGTGTCGAGTAGCCGTCTCCCTGGAGTTTGACGATAAAGTTGTGCAGGGTGGCATAGGCCGACAGCGACTTTTGGACTTCTGCCAGCTCGGTGACATAGGTGACGTGAGGGATTTCTAGTCCAAGTTCGTCGCTCACCTGAGCCACTTCTGCCGCAACAGTCGCCATAGCCTTGACTTCATCGCGGCCAATTTTGACCGGGGTCGCTACAATATCGGATTGGCGCAGCACTTCTTGGTTCACGGCGCCCTCGGTGCCTGGGGCGTCGATAATCACATAGTCGAATTTGGCGTGAGCGAGTTGTACCTCACGGGCAACCGCAGCTTTGGTCAACGCCGTTGTGACTGTGATAAATTCTGGACCATTGCCTCGGCGCACGGACTCGGAAAACCAGTCAGAGAACCGCTGTGTCGGGTCGGCATCAATGACGAGCACCTGGTTCTCTCGAAGCGCGTATTCGCCAGAGGTCAGGATCGCGCCGAGGGTTTTCCCGACCCCGCCCTTGCCACTGACAAACGAAATTACCTTCGCCATCGCTCTTCCTCGCGTAGTGCCGCACAAAGCCGCTCGCAACACCCTTTGATCGAATGGTGACCTGGTAGATCCAAATCCTGCAGGTCTGCGAACATGGTGATCATGATAAACCCATTTAACCAGTTGGGTAAATCTGCATGTCTGGTTTTCTGGTGAATTGGTGCTTTGCATTTAACCAGGTTGTATCGAACCAGGTCACCAGAAAACCACGAAGGCTTTAGGTTCACACCAGTGCGTCTTTGGCCCCCCTCCTTATGACGTCTGGCGATGTGCTTTTGACAGCGCGCCTTAGAGGAGTTTGAAAGCATTAGGTGTAGGTTTGTTTTGGCAGGATACGCATGTTTGTGGTACAACCTGCCAACGATCGAGGGACCTGCCCTCGATTTGGCCCGCTGGCGGGCCGTTGTAGGCAAGGCAGAGCAGTAAATGGTCCGACGCAAAGGAACTCCCCGTGAGACGGATGCAACCGCAACGGCCGGCGTCCTGAGCTACCCGACCAGCGAGAAATCCAAGTCGGAAGTGGTGCGGGTGCGCGTTAGCGGTAACGAATTGCAGCAGATCGAGGCAGCGGCAGAAGCAGCAGACTTGACCATTTCGAGCTTTATCCGGTCCCTAAGCCTGGAGGGGGCAGGGGTAAAACCCTTCCTGTCCTACGAGGACAGATTGGTTTTCGCAGCTTTGGCGGAGGAATTTCGCGCGGTTGGTGTGAACCTCAATCAGATCGCGCGGGCGATCAACGCCACGTTCGTGTCGGTCATGCTGATCCCGAGCCAGGTGCTCATCATTCCCATCTACCTGCTGCTGTCGCGCA
>NZ_JAFKHD010000454.1 GCF_017307565.1 Devosia sp. | reverse complement strand
GTGTTCGCCGACGCCGACGGCAATGTCCTGAAGGACGAAGCCGTCAACGCCCGCATCGTCGAGGCTTTCGAGAAGGAAGGCGCCGACGCCTGGTTCGCGGAAGGCGCGCGCGCGCGTTTCCTCGGTTCCCGCGCCAACGAGAACTGGATCATGGTCAAGGATATCCTCGACGTGTGGTTCGATTCCGGGTCTTCGCACACGTTCACGCTGGAGGACCGTCCGGACCTGAAATGGCCGGCGGACGTCTATCTCGAGGGCTCGGACCAGCATCGCGGCTGGTTCCATTCGTCGTTGCTCGAAAGCTGCGCGACCAATGGCTATGCGCCCTATGACAGCGTTCTCACCCATGGTTTCACCATGGATGGCGAAGGCAAGAAGATGTCCAAGTCGCTCGGCAATACCGTTGCCCCGCAGGACATCATCAAGCAGTACGGTGCCGATATCCTGCGTCTGTGGGTGGCTTCGTCCGACTATTCGGAAGACCTGCGGCTCGGCAAGGAAATCATCCAGACGACCGTGGATGCGTACCGAAAACTGCGCAATACGCTGCGTTGGCTGCTCGGTAATCTCGCTCACTTCAAGGCCGACGATGTCGTCGGTGTCAGAGATATGCCCGAACTCGAGCGGCTGATGCTGCATCGTCTGGCCCAGCTCGATGAGGGCGTGCGCTCGGCCTATAAGGAATATGACTACCGCAAGGTCGTTTCGCTGCTGTCGAACTTCATGAACATCGAGCTTTCGGCGTTCTATTTCGACATCCGCAAGGACACGCTTTATTGCGACCCGATCTCCTCGGTAAAACGCCGTTCGGCGCTGACGGTGCTCGATCACCTGTTCAACGCGCTGACCGCCTGGCTCGCCCCGATCCTGGTTTTCACCATGGAAGAGTGCTGGCTGGAGCGTCACCCGGGCGATGATGAATCCGTGCACCTGCGTCTGTTCCCCGACATTCCGGCTGATTGGCTGGACGAGGATCTGGCAAACAAGTGGCAACTGATCCGCGCGGTGCGTCGCGTCGTGACCGGCGCGCTGGAAATCGAGCGTCGCGAAAAGCGCATCGGTTCGTCGCTCGAAGCGGCGCCGCAGGTTTTTGTCGCCGACGCTCGCTATGTCGAGGCGCTCGAAGGGCAAGACCTGGCTGAAATCGCCATCACCTCGGCGATTGCGGTCACCGAGACCGAAGGCCCGGCCGAGGCTTTCCGCCTCGACGACGTACCGGGTGTGTCGGTGGTGCCGGCTTTGGCCGAAGGCCAGCGTTGCGCCCGCTCGTGGAAGATCCTGCCCGAGGTCGGGTCGGATGCCGAATATCCCGACGTGACCCTGCGCGACGCCCAGGCGCTGCGCGAACGGGCAGCTGCAGGGCTTTGATCGCCTCAGACGGCGTCGTTCTACGTTAGGTGGAATGACGCCGTGACTGGTCATGACAATCGGGAGCGTTCCGCGCGATGACAGCCAAGCCATCCCCCGCCATCTATAGGTCCCTCGTCGCGGCGGTCCTCGCCTTCGGCATCGACCGGGCGCAAAAGGGTTATCATATCGCGGCTGAATGTTATGCGATCGGGCAGGCAAACTGCGTCTCGATCTTTTCCAACTACATGCCGTTTTCGATGACGGGCTGGCGCGGTGGCGAGATCGTGCCGGTCACCTCGTTCTTCGACTATGTGCTCGTCTGGAATACCGGAATTTCCTACGGTTTGCTCGATGGGCTGCCGGTTTGGACGCTGGGCGCCATCATGCTGGCGGCCATTGTCGGCCTCTCGATCTGGTGGCTGCGAACTGATGCGCCGCTGACCCGGTTGGGCCTCGCCTTTGCCATCGGCGGGGCGCTTTCCAATGCACTGGATCGCCTAATCTATGGTGCGGTGGCGGATTTCTTCCACTTCCATTGGGGCACCTGGTCCTTCTATATTTTCAACATTGCCGACATGGCCATCACGCTGGGCGTGATCCTGTTGCTGATCGATCTTTCAGGTCTTGGGAAAGCCAGGGCAAAGACGAGCGAGTAGGGCTCGCGCATCATTGTGCTGCCCAAATCTGGTCTTAGGGCCACAAATGCGCTATAAGCGCGGCCAGAATTGTAAGGGACGTTTCATGCGTATTGGATTGATCGGCCACGAAGGCCGTATTTCGGCCGCCGCGCGTGCGGTGCTGGCGGGCCTGGCCTTGACGGCGACTCTGGCGCTGGGCGCCTGCACCACCGTCGAAGGCACCAATGCGCTGACCGATTTTGGCACCTTTGAACGCGACGTGATGAATGACACGGCGCGCGGCATTGGTTTGATCCCCGGAACGCCGCCCAAGGCCGAGCCCACCCAGGCGCGTGCGCCGCTGGTGTTGCCGCGCGATGGCAATAATCTTCCGGCACCGAGCACTCAGGTTGCGGCCGCCCAGCTGCCCGCCAACAGCAGCACGGTGCGGATCGACACGACCAATCTCAGCGAGGCCGATATCCAGCGCCTGCGCAATGCCAAGGTCGTCGACCTGCGTTCGCTCTCGGGCCGTCCGCTGACACCCGAGGAAGCCCGCGCCCTGACCGCTCGTATGAGCGCTGCAGGCATGCAGGTGAGCGCCGCTGGTGCGCGCCCGCTCTATCTGCCGCCGGATGACTACTTTACCCGCGTCGGCGATGCCAACCTTGTCTGTCGCACCGCCAAGGGTGAGCTGGTTCCGCTTAGCGACGCACGCTGCCCCGAGGAAGTGCGCCGCGCGCTCCGTAGTCAGGGTCAGGGTTCGAACATGCTCAGCGGTGGCGCCTCCACCAAGCTGACGTCGTCGGAAACGACGCTCAAGAACTAAACGCCTGACGATAATCCGATTCTGTCTGGCGGCCGGATGATCCGGCCGCCTTTCGCTTTCTCCGCGCCGCCCAATCCGGGTCCCGCATGTTATGGAAGTCCTGTTCGCATGAGCGACACACCAAAACCCGAAACCGCCGATCGTCTTGCCAAGGTCATGGCCCGCGCCGGCCTCTGCTCCCGCCGCGATGCCGAGGGCTGGATTGCCTCTGGCCGCGTCATGGTCAATGGCAAGAAAGTGATTACCCCGGCCTTCAACGTGACGAGCCGCGACAAGATCACCGTTGACGGTCAGCCGCTGGCCGAGCGCCAGGGCACCCGCATCTGGCTCTATCACAAGCCCGCCGGGCTCGTGGTGACCGAGAAGGACCCCGAAGGTCGTCCGACCATTTTCGAGGCGCTCGAAGAGCAGGGCTTGCCGCGCGTCGTTACCGTCGGTCGTCTCGATATCAATACCGAGGGCCTGTTGCTCCTGACCAATGATGGCGGGCTCAAGCGCGTGCTCGAACTGCCCTCCACGGGCTGGCTGCGCCGCTATCGCGTGCGCGCCTATGGTTTTGTGACGCAAGCGCAGCTTGATGCGCTCAAGGATGGCATCACGGTGGAAGGCATCAATTATGGCCCCATCGAAGCCACGCTCGAACGCGAGCAGGGGCACAATGTCTGGATCGTCGTCGGTCTGCGCGAAGGCAAGAACCGCGAAGTCAAGAACGTGCTCGGCGCACTCGGCCTCGAGGTGAACCGCCTGATCCGCGTGTCCTATGGTCCGTTCCAGCTCGGCGACCTGGCCGAAGGCCAGATCGAGGTGGTGAAGGCAAAGATGCTCAAGGACCAGCTCGGCAAGAAGCTGGCCGAGGCGGCCAATGTCGACTTCGACAGCGACATGCCCGAAGGTCTGTTCCCGCCGCCGCGCGCCATGAGCGAATCGCCGCGTGGCCGCGGCCCGCGCGCCGGTGGTGGTCGTTTTGATGCACGCGGCGGAGATGACCGTCGCTCGTCCCGCGACGATGATCGTCCGGTCCGTCCGCGCCGCATTCACTTCGACGACGATGGTCGTGCGCCGGAAGAATACGAACCCAAGGGCCCGGGTAAGCCTCGCTTCGATAAGGACGATCAGTCCGCCCGCACCTTTGGTCGCCCGGCGGAACGTCCGGCCCGCGGTGACCGGCCGGAGCGTGGGGATCGTCCCGAGCGGGGCGATCGCAAGTCGTTCGGTGACAAGAAGCCTTTCGGCGAAAAGCGCGCCCATGGGGACAAGAAGCCGTTTGGCGATCGCAAGCCTTATGGCGACAAGTCCTTCGGCGACCGTCCGCAGCGCGGCCGCCGTCCGGATGGCGATGAGCGTCCGGCCCGCAATTTTAGTGACCGCCCGCGTCGTGATGACGACCGGCGTGGTGGCGGCGAGCGCCCGCAGCGCGGCTTTGGTGATAAGCCCGCGCGTAGCTTTGGTGCTCGTCCGGAGCGTGGCGACCGTCCCGCGCGGTCCTTTGGCGACAAGCCCGGCCGTAGCTTCGGTGATCGCCCGGATCGTGGTGATCGTCCGGCACGGTCTTTCGGTGATAAGCCGGGCCGCAGCTTCGGCGACCGTCCTGCCCGTGGCGACCGTCCGGATCGTGGTGACCGGCCGTCGCGCCCGTTTGGCGACAAGCCGGCGCGTGGCCCGCGTTCCGATCGCCCGCAGCGCGGTTTCGAGGAAGGCCGTCCGCCGCGTCGCGATGACCGTCCCGGCCAGGGGCGCCCGCAGGGCGGCCGTCCTGCCGGCAAGAGCTTTGGCGACAAGCCGCGCGGTGCCCGTCCGGAAGGTGGTCGACCGACTGGTGGCCGCCCGGCCGGTGGCAAGCCCTTTGGCGGCAAGCCTTCGGGCGGTCGTCCGACCGGTCCGCGCAAGCCGCGCGGCTAAACCATGCGGATTGTCGCCGGAAAGTTTCGCGGCAAGCAGCTCTCTTCTCCGTCGGACGATTCCATTCGCCCGACGGCGGACCGCGTGCGCGAAAGCATGTTCAACATCCTCGGATCGCGCCTTGGGCCGGTGCTGGAAGGCAAGCGCGTGCTTGACCTGTTCGCAGGGACCGGCGCGCTGGGGCTCGAAGCCCTCTCGCGCGGCGCCGAGCATGTCACCTTCGTCGATGTGGGTGCCGAGGCGCGCGGCCTGATCCGCGACCATATCCAGGCCTTTGGCGTGGCGGGGATCACCAAGCTCCTGCGCCGCGATGCGACAGGGCTCGGGACGCCAGGCACCTTCGGGCAGTTCGATCTCGTCTTTCTCGATCCGCCCTATGGGCAGCAACTGGGTGAGAAGGCGCTGGCCGAGCTTGCCGCCAATGGCTGGCTGAAGCCGGGTGCCACCCTGGTCTGGGAAGAAAGCGCCGATGTGCCGGTGACGGTGCCCGCAGGGTTCTCGCTCGACGACGAGCGCGAATATGGCGCGGCGGCCGTGCGGTTCCTGACATTTGGGGTGGAGGGGTAAAACCCCTCACCCATCTCGCGCCTTGCACCCTCTCTCACAAGGGGAGGGGAGGCGCTCGGGCCGAGTTAGGCCGCCTTTTGCAGGCAGTCCGCGCAGCGGCCGCGGATCTCCATGGTGGTCCGTTCCACCTTGAAGCCGCCGGTCTTGGCCCAGGCGCCGAGACGTTCCTCGATCACCTCATCGGCGAATTCATCGACCTTGCCGCAGCTCTCGCAGATGGCGAAGGCGATAAGCCCTTTGCGGTGGCAGCGTGTGTCGGCGCAGGCGACGAAGGCGTTGATCGATTCCAGCCTATGCGCGAGGCCACGATCGAGCAGCTTGGCGAGGGCGCGATAGACCTGGAGCGGGGCGCGAAGGCCCTCGCCGCGCAGCTTGTCGAGAATGTCATAGGCGCTGAGCGGGCTCGCGGAGCCCGTGAGCGCGCCGAGAACCAGTTCCTGATTGCGCGTCAGATCGGTTGGCATGTCGTGACTATGCGCCATGGCTTTCTCTCCTGCCGAACAATCTTGCGGTCGGCACCGCCAGCGAGACGAGGAAAATCAACAGCGCCGCGACCACGATTGACGGTCCCGAAGCGGTATCCCAGGTGAGCGACCCATACAAGCCGCCGACGACCGCTGCGACACCGACGCCTGCGGCCGCCACGGCCATCATTTCCGGCGTGGCGCTGAGGCGGCGCGCTGTCGCGGCAGGGATGATGAGCAAGGAAGTGATCAGCATCACCCCGACCAGCTTCATGGCGATGGCGATGACCGAGGCCATGAGCAGCATGAGAAGGATGCGGCTGACCTCTGGATTGAGGCCTTCAGCCTCTGCCAGTTCCGGGCTGACCGTTGCGGCGAGCAGCGGGCGCCAATAGAGCGCGAGCAGTGCCAGGATCGCCGCGCCGCCACCATAGATGATGGCGATGTCTTCCATCGACACGGCCAGGATATCGCCGAAGAGGAAGCCCATGAGGTCGATGCGGATCTGGGTGAGGAAACCCACAAGGACCAGGCCGACGGCGAGCGAGGAATGGCTGAGAATGCCAAGGAGGGCGTCGGTGGAGAGCGTGTTCTGGCGCTGCAGCAACAGGAGCGCGCCGGCAACGAGGGCGGCGACGGCGAAGACGCCGAGCGTCATGTTGACTGACAGGAGAATGGAAATGGCGACGCCGAGCAGGGCCGAATGGGCCATCGTGTCGCCGAAATAGGCCATGCGGCGCCAGACGACGAAGCAGCCAAGCGGCCCGGTGACGGCAGCGAGACCAATGCCGGCGACAATGGCGCGTGAGAAGAAATCACCGAGCATACTGATCTCCCTTCTTTGGCATCGAGGTTGCCGGCACCCCCTCCCAACCTCCCCCATCAAGGGGGAGGTGCTGCATCGAGATTGGGACGCTATGCTGCCAAAGCCTCCGGTCCGGCACCCTCCCCTTTGCGGGGAGGGATGGGGAGGGGGGGCGGCCAGCCCAGAAATTCGTAGTGTTATCGAGCATGGTTTTGCGCCAGGTTATCGTGATGCACATGACCGTGCGGGTGCTCGTGTTCGCCATGCCTCCCCACTACGCAACCGTCGTCATGGTGTTCATGGTCGTGATGGTGCTCGTAGATGGCGAGTGTGTCGGCGGCGCGGGCGCCGAAGAGCGCAAGATATTCGGGGCTGCGCTTGACCGCGGCGGGCGTGCCGCGGCAGCAGACATGGCCATTGAGGCAGATAACGGTATCGGTTTCGGCCATGACCACGTGCAGGTCGTGGCTGATCATCAGAATGCCGGCCTGGGTGGTGTCGCGAATTTGGCGGACCAGTTCATAGAGCGCCACTTCACCCGAGAAATCGACGCCCTGCACGGGTTCGTCGAGCACCAGGAGATCGGGCTTGCGGATCATGGCGCGGGCAAAGAGCACGCGCTGGAATTCGCCGCCTGACAGTTCCTGAACTGCGGCGTGGAGCAGGCGGCCCGCGCCCACCGCGGCAAGCGCGGCGTCGATCTCGGCCCGCGAAAAATGGCCGGTCAGCGTCATCAGGCGCTCGACCGTGAGGGGCAGGGTCCAATCGATGCTGAGCTTTTGCGGCACATAGCCGATCCGCAGGCCCGACTTGCGCGTGACCTTGCCCATGCTGGGCTTCAGTACGCCCGTTGCCATCTTCGCAGTGGTCGACTTGCCCGAGCCATTGGGGCCGATAAGCGTGACAATTTCCCCGCGCGCGATGGACAGGTCAACGCCCTCCACCAGCACGCGGCCGCCGCTCTTGACCCCGGCATTGATCAGGGTGATCAGCGTTTCGCCCTTGGCTCGCATATCCATGAAAGTTTCCACAACCGCACTTGACGTCGTCATTTACGTTATAGCATAACGCTGCTGCAAGTGTAATAACATAACATATCGTCTCCCGATATGTCGACGACAAGAGGTGCCTTCAATGAACCGGCTGATCCCCTTCGCGACGCTCGCCAGCCTGATGCTGACCGGTACGGCGCTTGCCGCGCCCAACGTCGTTGCTTCGATAAAACCGGTGCATTCGCTGGTTGCCGCGGTCATGGCCGGGGTGGGCGAGCCTGCCCTGATCGTCAAGGGCGCGGCGTCTCCGCACACCTATTCCTTGCGCCCCTCCGATGCGGCGGCGCTTGAAAGCGCCGATATCGTCTTCTGGACCGGTCATGGTCTCGAACTCTTCCTGGCCAATGCCCTCGAAACGCTTTCGACCAAGGCCGAGACGGTGGAACTGGCCGAGGCGCCCGGTATTGAACTGCTGCCCATGCGGGAAGGCGGGGCCTTCGAGCCGCACTCGCATGGCGATGAGGATTATGGGCACGAAGAGCACGATCATGCGCATGAGCACGGCCACCAAGAGGCCGACATGCATTTTTGGCTCGACCCGGAAAATGCCAAGCTGATGGTCACGGATATTGCGCGGGTACTGTCCGAGGCAGATCCCGACAATGCGGCGACCTATAAGGCCAATGCTGAGACCGAAATTGCTGCCCTCGGCGCGCTCGAAACCGAGATTTCGGCAAGCCTCGTTGGTGTGAAGGACAAGCCCTTCATCGTCTTCCACGATGCCTACCAATATTTCGAGAAGCGGTTTGGGCTTGAAGTTGCGGGCACGATCACGGTGTCGCCCGAGGTCATGCCCGGCGCCGCTCGCGTCGACGAGCTGCGCAGCAAGGTCGGAGAGCTTGGCGCGACCTGCGTTTTCGCCGAACCTAATTTCGAGCCGGCCATTGTTCGTACAGTAGTGGAAGGTACGGATGCCAAGGCCGGTGTGCTTGATCCGGAGGGCAGCGCGCTCTCTGAAGGGCCGGAGCTCTACGCCGACCTGCTGCGCGGGCTGGCGGCGAACCTGGTGGACTGCCTGAAGTAAGGCGCCTGCCGCCCTTCCTCTTATCCTCCCCGGCAAGGGGAGGTGTTGCGTCGAGTTTGTGACTGGATGGTGCCTTGTGCACTGACCCCGCGCCTTCCCCTTGACGGGGGGAGGCCGGGAGCGGGCGAACACGCGTTCGATTCTCAACACAATACGTAATGTGCTAACATATCAGAAAGACTAAAAATGCGTCATATCTTTACTTCGCTTCTTCTCGCCACGGCGCTGACGGCGCCGGTTATGGCCGATGACGTCACGGCCTGGCGGCTATTTGTCGCCGACCATGCCGAGGGCAAGGTGACGGCCCTGGATGCGATCAGCGGCGACACGCTGGGCATATTTGCCCTGAAGGGTCCGGCCTCGCTTGTGGCCGGTGCATCGGGCGAAGCGGTGTTTGCCGTGCAGGGTGCGGCCAATCAGGTTTCGGCCATTCGCTCGGGCATTGCCATCGATGACCACGGAGATCACGGCGATATCGAAGTTTCAGAGCCGGCACTCGTCGAGGCGGTAATCACTGGCGAAAAGCCGGCGCACTTTGTCGAGCACGGCGGCAAGGTGGCGCTGTTCTTCGACGGTTCGGGCAAGGTCGATCTCTTCAGCCCCCATGCATGGGCGGAGGAAGGCAAGGTCACCGCTTCCCAGCTCGACAGCGGCACGCCGCATCACGGGCTGGCCGTGCCGTGGGGTGATTTTACGCTGGTGTCGACCGCCAATGCCGAGGACGAGAAGAAGCCGCGGATTGGGCTCAATGTGCTTGATGCTTCCGGGAACCTTGTGGGCGAAACCCATGCCTGCCCCGATCTCCACGGGGAGGCTGCTTCGGGCAATCTGCTGATCGTCGGTTGCGGCGATGGCGTGCTTGTTGTTTCGGGCTCCGGCGAACCGCAGGTCAAGAAGCTCGACTATTCGGGCCTGCCGGAGGGCAAGACCACGACGCTGATCGGCGGGCAGGGGATGCAGTATTTCCTCGGCAATTATGGGGCCGACAAGGTGGTCATCATCGATCCGGCCGAGGCAGAGCCCTATCGTCTGGTCGATCTGCCGACCCGGCGCGTGCACTTCATCACCGATTCCGTGCGGCCGAAGTTCGCCTACATCTTCACCGAGGACGGCTTCCTGCGGCAGCTCGATGTGGTGTCGGGCGAACTGACCCAGTCAGTGAAAGTGACAGAACCCTATTCCATGGATGGCGAGTGGAGCCTGCCGCGGCCGCGTCTGGCGCTGGTGGGTGACAAGGTTGCCGTGACCGATCCGCTCAAGAGCGTGGTGCATCTGGTCGATGTGGCCGGCTTTACCCCCGCGGGTGAAATCGCGGTCGATGGCGCGCCCTACAACATAGTCGCCGTTGGCGGCTCGGGCAGCCAGCATTGATCGCAGGCCCTGCCGCCGCCCCCGACGGCAGGGCATTTTTCCAGTTTGGACAGAACCATGGCCCCCAGAAAACTCCCCGTCACCGTGCTCTCCGGCTTTCTCGGCGCGGGCAAGACCACATTGCTCAACCACGTCCTCAACAATCGCGAGGGGCGCCGGGTCGCTGTCATCGTCAACGACATGAGCGAAGTGAATATCGACGCCGCGCTGGTGCGCGATGGTGGCGCCAATCTCAGCCGCACCGAGGAGACGCTGGTCGAGATGAGCAATGGCTGCATCTGCTGCACCCTGCGCGATGATCTCCTGGCCGAGGTGACCAAACTCGCTCGCGATGGGCGGTTCGATTATCTGCTGATCGAATCGAGCGGCATTTCCGAGCCGCTGCCCGTCGCGACCACCTTCGATTTTCGCGACGACCAGGGCTTTTCGCTCTCCGACATCACGCGGCTCGACACCATGGTGACGGTGGTCGACTGCGCGAACCTGCTCAAGGACTACGCCTCGTCCGATTTTCTGCGTGATCGCGGCGAAACGGCGGGGGAGGGTGACGAGCGGGCGCTGGTTGACCTGCTGGTGGAGCAGATCGAATTTTCCGATGTCGTGGTGCTCAACAAGATTTCGACCGCGACGGAGGGGGATCGGCAGGCGGCGCGGACCATCATCAAGGCGCTGAACCCGGCGGCGCGCATCGTCGAGACCGATTTCGGCGCCACCCCGCTCGATGAAGTGCTTGATACCGGGCTGTTCAGCCTCGAAGTGGCCGAGACCCATCCGCTCTGGTTCAAGGAGCTCAACGGGTTCAAGGACCATGTGCCCGAGACCGAGGAATATGGCGTGCGCTCCTTCGTCTATCGCGCCCGCCAGCCGTTCA
The DNA here is from genome assembly GCF_017307565.1 of Devosia sp. GTDB lineage: Bacteria > Pseudomonadota > Alphaproteobacteria > Rhizobiales > Devosiaceae > Devosia. The sequence continues at coordinate 211 of NZ_JAFKHD010000454.1, read as the reverse complement.
ATCCGCTATTGCTCGACCGGTTTATCAACTCGACCTGGCCGGGGGTGATCCGGGCCAAGGGCTTTTTCTGGTTGGCGACGCGACCCTATCATGTGGGGGAGCTGAGCCAGGCGGGGGCACTGGTGCGCACGCAGCGTCGTGGCCTCTGGTGGGCGGCGGTGCCGGCCGAGCGCTGGCCGGACAACAAGGAATGGCGCGATGCCATGGCGCC
>NZ_JAFKHD010000395.1 GCF_017307565.1 Devosia sp. | reverse complement strand
AGTGATTTGTGGGCGCCGGCCGCGTGAGGCCGGCGCCTTTTTTCAAGCTCAGTGCGGCTCGTGAGCGTCGGCGGTGCCGAGCAGCCAGTAGCCGGCGGCCTTGACCCATTCGGGATTGAAGCCGCGCGTTTCCGTCAGGTACTGGCGGACCGACTTGCTCATCGAACTTTCGCCCGCGACATAGGCATAGGCATCGCCCTCTAGCAGGTCGAGCGCCTTGACCTGGTCGAGCAGCAGCGAGGTGGTACCGGCAGGTGCGCCGTTGCGGTGCAGATAGATGAGATCGAGATCGGCGCGCGTTTCGAACTTTTGTTCCTCGGCGGGAGAATCGACCTCGACCACGGCGACGACGCGGGCGCCCTTGGGTAGTTCCTCGATGCGGCGACCAATGGCGGGCAGGGCGGTTTCGTCGCCCACCAGCAGATACCAGTCAAAAGTCATGGGCACGACCACCGAGCCGCGCGGGCCGCCGATGACCAGCGTTTTGCCCGGTTCGGCCGACGCCGCCCAGCTCGAGGCAGGGCCATCGCCATGCAGCACGAAATCGAGCTCGATCCAGCCTTCGGCAACATTCCAGAAACGGGGCGTGTAGTCGCGCATTTCGGGCCGCGTGCCCGGCGCGAATTCGGCGCCGTTGGGGCCGACCGGAGGCAGCAGCGGGGTCACGCTGGCGGGGAAGAAGAAGGCCTTGATGTGGTCGGCATGGCTGGGAGAAACGAAGCCTTCCATGTCGCCGGTCAGGTGAACCCGACGCATCAGCGGGGTGATGTCGGTGACGGCGGTGACGGTGAGCAGACGGAGTTTCGTCTCGTGGCGAACGCGCTGTGGTGCGCGGGGATCGGATGTCTCGGTCGTCATGGCTTAAATCCTGAATAATATACTCAGCAATTATTCCATGCATCCATGGATGGCAAGCCGGGGTTGAACACCAAAACGCGAGACATATCTTTGTCGCATAGTAATTTGCAGGAGCCCGGCAATGAAAAGCGCCATCTATTCCGAATTCGGCATGCCGGAAAGAGTTCTGAGGACAGAGGACGTGGAGCGACCGCAACCGGGACCCGGCCAGGTTCTGGTCAGGATGGTGCTGTCGCCTGTCCACAATCACGACCTGATGACCATTGCCGGCCAATATGGCTTCAAGCCGAGCCTGCCTGCGGTACCGGGCACGGAGGCCGTGGGGGTAGTCGAGGCGCTGGGCGAGGGCGT
>NZ_JAFKHD010000394.1 GCF_017307565.1 Devosia sp. | reverse complement strand
TTACCGATGAACCGGTTCCCCTTCCTGACTCGTCATGGTCAGGTTATTTCGATATTCCGCCTGTCGTGCAGGCGAGGTCCGTTCAGCCGGCGTTCGCGATCGCGAATGCGATATCCGGTAGACCGATGCGGGCGGCATGTTCCGGAACACGGTGCCGAGCAATACTGCGTCCAACCTGGCTCTATGAAGGATGGCGTCCGGGACCGGACACCGCATGCCATAGGTGAATTGAAACAGACTGCTGCCCGGCTCAAGCCTGAGCGCTACGCCCCGGATGATCCGATACACAGTCCGGGTTGGCATCGACAGAAGCGGGAGTCCGCTGATGATGGCATCATATCTGGCAGCCTTGCTGATCCCTGCCGCCGACAGCCGGGCAGCGCTGCCCCGGACGATCCGCGCACCGGGGAAGCGGTTGGTAAGAAGCTCTGCGAAGCTTTCATCCAGTTCGACCAGTGTCAGTTGCTCCTCGGCAAGTCCCCGCGCCAGAAGCGCACCGGTGAAGACGCCTGTTCCCGGGCCGAGCTCGAGAACTTGCCCGGTGGTGTGATCGACAGCCTTTGTCATCAACCGGGCCAGCGAAGCTCCTGAAGGCAGGACCGCACCCACCATCAGCGGGTTGGCGATCCACTGGCGAAGAAACGTCAGATGCTGCGGCGTCTGAACCACTACCGGGCGCTCCCTAGGTACGGATACCTCGCCATGCGAGAAGGCGCATCGCATTGGCGGTGACGAGAACGGTCGCGCCGGTATCGGCAAGGATCGCAGGCCAGAGCCCCGTAATCCCGAGAACGGTCGTTACGAGGAACACGGCTTTCAGCCCAAGCGAGATGACGATGTTCTGCCAGATGTTGTTCATCGTCAGCCGCGACAGGGAAACCATGTTCGCGACGTCCTTCACCCGGCCATGTAAGATCGCAGCATCCGCCGTTTCGAGCGCGACGTCGGTTCCACCGCCCATGGCAATGCCGATGTCGGCGGCGGCAAGCGCGGGCGCATCGTTGATGCCGTCGCCGACCTTCGCCACGAAGCGGCCTTCCTGCCGCATTTCTCCGATCATCCTCTGCTTGTCCTGCGGCATCAGCTCGGCGCGGGCTTCCATTCCGAGCGAAGCGGCGATGGCTTTCGCGGTGCGGGTGTTGTCACCCGTGAGCATAATCGCGTCCGCTCCCAGTTCGCGAAGAAGCGCGATGCCCTCCTTTGCGTCCTCGCGCG
>NZ_JAFKHD010000393.1 GCF_017307565.1 Devosia sp. | reverse complement strand
TAGCCCGAATTCGGCACCACCCACTGATTGGCTTCGAGGTCGCGATAGAACACCATCTCGCCCGATTCCGGATCCTTTACCCAAAGGTTTTCCGGCGTATCGCGCTTGTTCGTGAGGAACGAGCGGATTTTGGGGCGGACGAAATTGTCGATCCAGTTCATGGCGCGGCCTTTCGCGGTGATCTCGAGTGCGTTTCAGCGAAACGCTCAGGAAAAGTCACCTAAACGTCAATTGTGGCAATTCTTATCAGGTGGGAAGGGGCGCGGCAAAGGCTGGCTCGCCGCTATCCACTTTCATTCCTGGGTGTCTTCCCCGCGAAAGCGGGGATCTCCGGCCGAACGGGCTGTCCTGCTTTCGCGGGAACGGGCCCTGGCAGGAGGGCCTATGTCCTCGAGCGCTTGAGGCCGGCGGCGAGGTCGGCCACGAGATCGCGCACAGCCGCGACGGTCTTGTCGGTGGCCTTGCCATCGACCAGCGACTTGGCAACCGCATCGACCAGCACTGTGCCGACGGCGATGCCATCGGCGTGGCGCCCCATCTCGGCGGCGTCATCGGCCGTCTTGATGCCGAAACCGATGATCACTGGCAGCTCGGTATGGGCCTTGATGCGCTGCACGGCTTCGCCGACGGCGCCGCGCGACTTGATGACCGCGCCGGTCGTGCCGTTCATGGAGACGTAGTAGACAAAGCCAGAGGTGTTTTCGAGCACGGTCGGCAGGCGCGCGTCGTCGGTGGTGGGCGTCGTCAGGCGAATGAAATTGAGGCCCGCCTTGATCGCGGGAATGCAAAGCTCATTGTCTTCCTCGGCCGGCAGATCGACGATGATCAGGCCATCAACGCCTGCTTCCTTGGCAAGGGTCAGGAATGTGTCGACGCCCAGGCTATAGATGGGATTGTAGTAGCCCATCAGTACGACCGGGGTCGTCTCGTCCTTGCGGCGGAATTCCTCGACCATGCCGAGAACGCCGCGCAGCGTCTGCCCGGCCTTGAGGGCGCGCTGGCCACCCATCTGGATGGCAACGCCATCGGCCATGGGGTCGGAAAAGGGCAGGCCCAGTTCGATAATGTCGGCACCGGCCTGCGGCAGGGCGTTCATGATGGCCTGGCTGGTGGCCAGGTCCGGGTCGCCACCCATGACATAGGCGGCAAAGAGCGGGCGATTGGCCTGCTTGGCGGCGGCAAAGGCGCGGTCGATACGAGTGGTCATTACTTCAA
>NZ_JAFKHD010000392.1 GCF_017307565.1 Devosia sp. | reverse complement strand
TGATATAGCCGGAGTTCACTCCCGGGACCGAGTGATTCATCAGCATACGTGCGTCGAGCTCCGAGACACCCGCAGGGGTTGCTACAGTGCGATATGTCTGGCGCAATTCGTTACCCCACTTCGACAGCACCTCCCGGTCTTCCTTCTGTTCAACGAGATGGCCATCGGCACTATCGGCGGGAAACAGCCAATCCCTAGCTTCGAGCGGGTGGATGTACCGCCCAAAACGAATCACCCGCATGAGGCAGGAAATCATCTGGCGAGACAGAGGGATATCAAAGGCACGGTCTGCGCCGCCTTTCGGTCGAGGAATGTGAAGCACCCGACGTTTGAGATCCAGATGGACCAGTCGTGCCTCTTTAAGGGCTGCGGGCCGAGATGCAGAGAGCAGCGTGAACAGATGGAATTCGCGGCGGATCGGATTATCAAGCTTGGCAGCTTCGACAAACCATGCCTTGAGGTCGGCCAGGCCCATGCCGCTGTTCCGGCGCTTCTCATGATTCCAATCCACGCTGTCCACCGGATTGTCAGCGGGGAGATCGCGATTGGTCTTGCGAGCGTGATTGTAGATTGCACGAAATGTTCGCATACTCCCATTCGCGATATAAGGGCCGTTCTTTTCGGAGATGGCGTCGTGCTTGGTCGCAACCTGAGCGGGGTCTTCACCGAGTTGGATTAACGGCGTGTCCAGCCAATCTTCAAATACCCTCTCTACGTGGTCGCGATAGCTTTCGATTGTACGTTCGCTTCGGTTCTTTCGCTCCATGGCAAGTCGATAGCGCTTCCATGCCTCTCGCAGAGTGATTCCAGCCGACTTTAGATCTTCACCCGTAGCCTCGTCTGCTTTCAGGTCAGCGATCGTCGATGCCTTGGCCACGCGCTCATTGGACTTAGGATGCAGTCCACGGCTGATCTGGACGATATACTCCTTTGCAATTGCACGCGCGGCGCGCGTGGAGAGTTCAGTCGTATCTCCAATCGCCAGTCGGAGAGTAGAAGCGCGCTTGCCCTGCTCACGAAGATCTCCCTGAATCATGAAGGTCTTTTTCTTGATACCCACCAAGAGAAAGAAGCCCTTGAGATCAGTGTCACGGACAATGTAGCGCCCCTTATCGGGTGCCGGGAGCCGGACGATTGCTTTGTCATTGAGTTGGATACGGAGGGTCGCCATAGCTACAGCCTCGCAATTTGAAACGGTTTTTGAAACGGTTTTCGC
>NZ_JAFKHD010000453.1 GCF_017307565.1 Devosia sp. | reverse complement strand
CGTTGGCGTGAACTTCCTGCCCGTCGATCCGCTGCTGCTCGGCGTTGAAGTCACCGCTGACTACCTCTGGAGCAACAACGTGACCTCGTCTGGCGAATTTTTCGCCAACCTGCGCGCTGGTGCTGTCGTCACCGACTCCGTCCTGATCTACGCGATCGGTGGTGTTGGCGTTTCGACCTCGAACAACACCTCGACCGGCCTCTACCAGCTCGGCGCTGGCGTTGAAGTTGCCGTCACCGACGCGATCACCGTCCGCGGTGAAGTCGTCGGCCAGGGTGACTTCTCGAACACCGGCGCTGCCGATCCGTTCTTTGAAGCCGCCAAGGCAACCGTCGGCGTCTACTACCACTTCTAAGAATGCTGAGTTCGCGGCGTCCACGCCGCGGGCACAATTCTTGCAAACCCACAGCGGCGAACCGGATTTCCGGTTCGCCGTTTGTATTTGTTGCCAGGGTATTAACGGTCGGGCGTTTTGGTGTGGTGGTTTGGCTACACTTGGCGAAAAGGCGGCGCAAATCTGGCGATGTGAACAGCAAACCCATTGCAGGGACTCTGCGCCTCTGTCAGGCTGTTTCCTACCAACGAAATTCTCGAGGGCTAAAAATGTCTGTTCGTTCTCTGCTTATTGGCGTGTCGATCGCCGCTCTTGGTACCGCCGCCGCTTCGGCAGCGGACCTGATCATCCCGACCACCCCGCAGCCGATCTACCAGGCCGCTGGTTTTGGCTGGGAAGGCCTCTATGCTGGTATCCGCGCTGGCGGCCAGTTCGTCGGCAACACTGCTGGTCAGCAGTACGCCGGCCAGGTCAACAACACCACCTATGGTCTCATCGGTGGCGCCGTTGGCGTGAACTTCCTGCCCGTCGATCCGCTGCTGCTCGGCGTTGAAGTCACCGCTGACTACCTCTGGAGCAACAACGTGACCTCGTCTGGCGAATTCTTCGCCAACCTGCGCGCTGGTGCTGTCGTCACCGACTCCGTCCTGATCTACGCGATCGGTGGTGTTGGCGTTTCGACCTCGAACAATACCTCGACCGGCCTCTACCAGCTCGGCGCTGGTGTTGAAGTTGCCGTCACCGACGCGATCACCGTCCGCGGTGAAGTCGTCGGCCAGGGTGACTTCTCGACGGCCGGCGCTGCCGATCCGTTCTTCGAAGCCGCCAAGGCAACCATCGGCGTCTACTACCACTTCTAAGATTGGCTGAGCGGGCCTCCCGCTCTTCCTCTGATCTTCGAGAGCGGCGAGTCGAAATTTCGGCTCGCCGCTTTTTCTTTTGCAGATTCGGCTCATCCCAGATCGACCAATTCCCGCGACGCCTGTGCAACTGAAAGCTCGTCGGTCCGGTTGACCTCGCAGTTGATCGGGGCAGGGGCCTGGTTGTGGTTTTTGCAGTTCACTCCGATGCTTCGACACTTCCAAAAAACGCCACTTTCACGCCAATATTTACGGTGCGCTCACGTCTGTCGCGGCATAAGCTTGCTTAGCCATGTGACTTAGATATATGATTTTCCATGTCATATTTTCTTTCCCTTGAAACCATTGGGGGGAAGGTCTAAGCCCTAGCCATCAACCTGACGCGGTGGTCGGCTCGCCCCAATTGCTTGCTCGCCTCGCGGATCGCCGGCCTTCTCCCTCCGGCTCGAACCTTGGGCTGCCGCATGACTGACTTGCTCAGCAATTACCTGCCAATCCTTCTGTTTATCGGCCTTGCCGCCATTATCGGCGGGGCTCTTCTCGTGGCTCCGTGGCTGGTTGCATACCGCCGTCCCGACCCTGAGAAGCTCTCGGCCTTCGAAGCCGGTTTTGATGCCTTCGACGACGCGCGCATGAAGGTCGACGTCCGATTCTATCTGGTGTCGATTCTCTTCATCATCTTCGATCTTGAAGTCGCGTTCCTGTTCCCTTGGGCTGTGGCTTTCCACGACATCGGTTGGTTCGGCTTCTGGTCGGTCATGGCCTTCCTTGGTGTGCTGACGGTCGGCTTTATTTATGAATGGCGCAAAGGAGCTCTGGAATGGGATTGAGCCCCTCCAATGCGACGCTGGTGACTCCCCGTCCGACCGGCGCGCTCGACCCGGCAACCGGCAAGCCCGTAGGCGCCGACGACCCGTTTTTTGTTGGTGTGAACAACGAGCTGGCCGATAAGGGCTTCCTCGTGACCACTGTTTCGCAGCTCATCACCTGGGCCCGTACCGGCTCGCTGATGTGGATGCAGACCGGCCTGGCCTGCTGCGCTGTTGAAATGATGCAGATGTCGATGCCGCGCTACGACATCGAGCGTTTCGGCACCGCGCCGCGCGCTTCGCCGCGCCAGTCCGACGTTCTTATCGTCGCCGGCACACTGACCAACAAGATGGCGCCCGCTCTGCGCAAGGTCTACGACCAGATGCCCGAGCCGCGCTACGTCATCTCCATGGGCTCCTGTGCCAATGGCGGCGGCTACTATCACTATTCCTACTCGGTGGTGCGCGGCTGCGATCGCATCCTGCCCGTGGACGTCTATGTTCCCGGCTGCCCCCCGACCGCCGAGGCGCTTCTTTACGGCATCCTGTTGCTGCAGAAGAAAATCCGCCGCGACGGCACGATCGAGCGATAGGGCCGGGCCATGACCGATACTGTTGAAACCGTCGAGCCCGTTATCCAGGTTCACCCGCTGGTTGCACTGGGCGAACACATCGCGGCTTCGCTCGGCGAGGCCGTTACCGGCTTCGAGTTTGCCTATGGCGATCTGACGATCAATGCGCAGCGCGAGTCGATCCTCGAGGTCGTCGCGTTCCTGCGCGACGACGCGAAGTGCCGCTTCATTTCCTTCGTGGACGTCTGTGGTGCCGACTATCCGGAGCGCGAATTCCGCTTCGACGTGATCTATCACCTGCTCAGCCCGCATCTGAATCACCGCGTCCGCGTCAAGATTCAGACCAACGAGGCGACCGCGGTTCCGTCGATCACCAGCATCTTTGCCGGTGCCGACTGGTTCGAGCGCGAGACCTACGACCTTTATGGCGTGCTGTTCTCCGGCCACCCCGACCTGCGCCGCATCCTCACGGACTATGGCTTCGATGGCCATCCGCTGCGCAAGGACTTCCCGCTCACCGGCTTTGTGGAAGTGCGCTACGACGAAGAGCGCCGCCGCGTGGTCTATGAGCCGGTTGCCCTGGCCCAGGAATTCCGCTCGTTCGATTATTTGTCACCCTGGGAAGGTACGGACTACGTGCTGCCCGGTGACGAGAAGGCGAAGAACTGATGTCAGAAGTCGACGTCCGCAATTTCACGATCAACTTCGGCCCGGTTCACCCCTCGGCCCACGGCGTGCTGCGCATGATTCTCGAGCTCGATGGCGAGCTCGTTGAGCGTGTCGATCCGCATGTCGGCCTGCTTCACCGCGGCACTGAAAAGCTGATCGAATACAAGACCTACCTCCAGGCGGTTCCCTATTTCGACCGCCTCGACTACGTGGCCCCGATGAACCAGGAGCATGCCTTTGCCCTGGCCGTCGAGCGCATGCTCGATATCGAAGTGCCGCGTCGTGGTCAGCTTATCCGCGTGCTCTATGCCGAAATCGGGCGTCTCCTCGCTCACCTTATGAACGTGACCACCCAGGCCATGGACATCGGTGCGCTGACCCCGCCGCTCTGGGGCTTCGAGCAGCGCGAAAAGCTCATGATCTTCTATGAGCGCGCTTCCGGCGCACGTATGCACGCGGCCTATTTCCGCCCCGGTGGCGTCCATCAGGACCTGCCGCAGGCGCTGATCGACGATATCGGCACCTTCTGCGAAGAATTCCCCAAGGCGCTCGACGACATCGACACGCTCCTCACGGAAAACCGCATCTTCAAGCAGCGTAACGTCGATATTGGCGTCGTCCCGCTCGAAGAAGCGTGGGCCCGTGGCTTCTCGGGCGTCATGGTCCGCGCTTCCGGCGCTGCCTGGGACCTGCGCAAGGCCCAGCCTTATGACGCCTATGCCGAGATGGATTTCGATATTCCGACCGGCTCCAATGGCGACTGCTACGATCGCTACCTGATCCGCATGGAAGAAATGCGGCAGGCCAACAAGATCATGAAGCAGTGCATCGAAAAACTGAACGCGCCGGAAGGCAAGGGCCCGGTGGCCTCTGTCGACGGCAAGGTCGTTCCGCCCAAGCGCGGTGAGATGAAGCAGTCGATGGAAGCACTCATCCATCACTTCAAGCTTTACACCGAAGGCTACAAGGTGCCCGCTGGCGACATTTATGCCGCCGTCGAAGCGCCCAAGGGTGAATTCGGCGTCTATCTGGTGTCCGATGGCACCAACAAGCCCTATCGCTGCCATATCCGCGCTCCGGGCTTCGCCCATCTGAGCGCCATGGATTACCTCTGCCGCGGTCACATGCTGGCAGACGTCACGGCGATCCTCGGGTCGATTGATATTGTGTTCGGAGAGGTTGATCGCTGATGAGCGTGCGACGCCTTGCAGACGAGTCGGTCCAGCCGGCAAGTTTCGCCTTTAGTGCTGAAAATCAGGCCTGGGCCGAAAAGCGCATAGCGCTTTACCCCACCGGCCGTCAGCAATCCGCCGTTATCCCGCTGCTGATGCGTGCGCAGGATCAGGACGGCTGGGTTTCCCGTGCGACCATTGAAAAGGTCGCCGAGATGCTCGGCATGCCCTATATCCGCGTGCTCGAAGTTGCGACCTTCTACACTCAGTTCCAGCTGCAGCCCGTCGGCACCCGTGCCCACGTTCAGGTCTGCGGCACCACCCCGTGCATGCTGCGCGGGGCAGGGGAGCTGATCGAGGTTTGCAAGAGCCGGATCCACCACGATCCGCACCATCTCAATGAAGATGGCACGCTCTCGTGGGAAGAAGTCGAATGCGCCGGCGCCTGCGTCAACGCACCGATGGTCACCATCTACCACGACACCTATGAAGACCTGACCGCTGGTCGCCTCGAAGAAATCATCGATGCGTTCCAGGCCGGCAAGGGCGACACCATCAAGCCGGGCACTCAGATCGAGCGCCTGAACGCCGCTGCCGAAGGTGGTCAGACGACCCTCCTCGAAAAGCCGACGGCAAAGCGCGTAAAGTTCGTTCCGCCCCCGCCCGCGGAAGGCGCAACTCCGGCCGCTGCAGCACCTGCCGCTCCCGCGCCGACTACGGCCGCCAAGCCCAAGGACGTTTCGGAAGAATCCGCTCCGGCTCTCAAGGGGACGCCCAAGGCTGCCAAGGTTTCCGAAGCGAAGGCTGAAGGCGAGCGCAAGGCCGCGAACGCTTCTGCCAAGGCAGACGGCAAGCCTGCCAACGAAATGCGTGAAGACGCCGTTGGCGCCGAATCCAAGGCGGCCAAGGTTGATGGCGGTAAGGCTCCCGGCAAGTCCAAGAAGGCTGCCGCCGCGCCTGCCGAAGGCCTTAGCCCGACTGCCGAGGCCGGTGGCCCCGCCGCAAGCGGCAAGCCGCTCTTCGAAAAGCAGGAAGGCCCTGCCGACGATCTCAAGCTGATCTCGGGCGTCGGTCCGGTTCTTGAAGGCAAACTCAACGCCATCGGCATCACCAAGTGGAGCCAGGTTGCGACGATGACGCCGGACCAGATTGCGGCTCTCGAGTCGAGCCTCAACTTCAAAGGTCGCGTTGCGCGTGACAACTGGCTGCAACAGGCAGACGTCCTCGCCCGTGGCGGGGTTGAGGAATATCGCAAGGTGTTCGGGAAGGACCCGCGCTAATGCTCGCTGATAAAGACCGCATTTTTACCAACCTCTACGGCCAGCACGATTGGCGTCTCGAAGGCGCGCGCGCGCGTGGCTCCTGGGTTGGTACGAAGGAATTTCTGGATCAGGGCCGCGATTGGATCACCAACGAGGTCAAGGGGTCGGGTCTGCGTGGCCGTGGCGGCGCAGGCTTCCCCACCGGCCTCAAGTGGAGCTTCATGCCCAAGGTCAGTGATGGCCGGCCGCATTATCTGCTTGTGAACGCTGACGAATCCGAGCCCGGCACGTGCAAGGACCGCGAAATCCTGCGTCACGATCCGCATCACCTCATCGAGGGCTGCCTGATCGCGTCCCGCGCGATGGATGCGCACCTCGCCTTCATCTACGTCCGTGGTGAATTCATCCGCGAACGTCAGCGCCTTGAGGAAGCCGTTCAGGAAGCCTACGACGCCAAGCTGATCGGCAAGGACAATATCCACGGCTGGGATCTGGACATCATCGTCCATCACGGTGCCGGCGCTTACATCTGCGGCGAAGAAACCGCGCTGATGGAATCGCTTGAAGGCAAGAAGGGCCAGCCCCGCCTCAAGCCGCCGTTCCCGGCCGGCATGGGTGTCTATGGCAACCCGACCACCGTCAACAACGTCGAGTCGATCGCCGTCGTTCCGGAAATTCTGCGTCGCGGTGCCGGCTGGTTCTCGTCCATCGGCCGTCCGAACAATGTCGGCACCAAGCTGTTCATGGTCTCGGGCCACGTCAACCGTCCGGCGACCTTCGAGGAAGCCCTTGGCGAAAGCTTCAAGGACATCATCGAAAAGCATTGCGGCGGCATCCGCGGCGGCTGGGACAATCTCCTCGCCGTCATTCCGGGTGGCGCATCGTGCCCCGTCGTGCGCGGCGAAGATATGATGGACGCCGTCATGGACTTTGACGGTCTGCGCGAAAAGAAGTCGTCCTTCGGCACCGGCGGCATGATCATCATGGACAAGTCGACCGACATTATCCGTGCCATCTGGCGTATCGCTGCTTTCTTCAAGCACGAGAGCTGCGGCCAGTGCACGCCGTGCCGCGAAGGCACCGGCTGGATGATGCGCGTCATGGAGCGCATGGTCGAAGGCCGCGCCCAGAAGCGCGAAATCGACATGCTGTTCTCGGTGACCAAGCAGATTGAAGGTCACACCATTTGCGCCCTTGGCGACGCGGCCGCGTGGCCGATCCAGGGCCTGATCCGCAACTTCCGTGACGTCATCGAAGCGCGTATCGACCAGTACACTTATTCTTCCACCAGCGACGGCGCAGTTCCGTCGATCGCTGCGGAGTAGGGCAATGGCTTCTATCAAGGTCGACGGCACGCTCGTCGAAGTCCCTGACTACTACACCCTCATGCAGGCAGCCGAAGCAGCCGGCGCGGAAATTCCGCGCTTCTGCTACCACGACCGTCTTTCGGTCGCCGGCAACTGCCGCATGTGTCTCGTCGAAGTGAAGGGCGGTCCTCCGAAGCCCCAGGCTTCGTGCGCCATGGCCGTCAAGGACCTGCGTCCCGGCCCGAATGGCGAGCCGCCCGAAATGTTCACCAACACGCCCATGGTCAAAAAGGCCCGTGAAGGCGTGATGGAATTCCTGCTGGTCAATCACCCGCTGGACTGCCCGATCTGCGATCAGGGCGGCGAGTGCGACCTTCAGGACCAGGCCATGGCCTACGGTGTAGATAAGTCGCGCTTCAACGAAAACAAGCGCGCTGTCGAAGACAAGTACATCGGGCCGCTGGTGAAGACCTCGATGAACCGCTGCATTCACTGCACGCGTTGCGTCCGCTTCACCACCGAAGTTGCCGGCATTGCCGAAATGGGTCTGCTTGGTCGCGGCGAAGACGCCGAGATCACCACCTATCTCGAAAAGGCGCTGTCGAGCGAACTCCAGGGCAATGTCATCGACCTCTGCCCGGTTGGCGCTCTCACCTCCAAGCCCTACGCCTTCAACGCCCGTCCGTGGGAACTGAACAAGACCGAATCCATCGACGTGATGGATGCCGTCGGTTCGGCCATCCGCGTCGACAGCCGTGGCCGCGAAGTCATGCGCATCATGCCGCGCGTCAACGAAGCCATCAACGAAGAGTGGATCTCGGACAAGACCCGCTTCGTCTGGGATGGCCTCAAGAACCAGCGCCTCGATCGTCCCTATGTTCGCAAGAACGGCAAGCTCCAGCCCACAACTTGGGAAGAAGCCCTGTCCGCCGTCGCCGCGCGCATCAAGAAGGCTGGCAACAAGGTCGGCGCCATCGCTGGCGATCTTGCGGCCGTTGAAGAAATGTACGCCCTCAAGGGCCTGCTCGCTTCGATCGGTTCGGGCATGACCGACGTGCGCCCCGCCATGTCCGGTATCGACCCCTCGATGCCGCGCTCGGCCTATATCTTCAATCCGACCATTGCCGGCATTGAAGAAGCGGACGCCGTTCTCATCATAGGTGCCAATCCGCGCAAGGAAGCGTCGCTGATCAACGCACGCATCCGCAAGACCTGGCGCGCCAAGAATATTCCGGTGGCAGTGATCGGCGAACGCGCCGACCTCACCTACACCTACGACTATCTTGGCGAAGGCTTTGAAACCCTCGTCGACGTGGCTGCCGGCAAGGGCTCCTTTGGCGAAATCCTCGCCAAGGCTCAGCGTCCGCTGATCATCGTTGGCGAAGCCGCCGTCTCGCATGCTGATCTCGGCAAGCAGGTCGGTCGTGACGTTATCGCGCTCGCTGCCAAGCTCGCTACCGGCGCCAATGTCGCCGAAGGCTGGAACGGTTTCGCGCTCCTCCACAATGCGGCCAGCCGCGTTGGTGGCCTCGACATCGGCTTCGTGCCGCATGACGGCGGCGTCTGCTCTGCTGACCAGATCGCTCTGGCTGGCAAGGGCGAACTCGACGTCCTGTTCCTGCTCGGCGCCGACGAATACGACATGTCCGCCATGGGCAAGGCATTCGTCGTCTATGTCGGCTCGCATGGCGACAATGGCGCACACCGCGCCGACGTCATCCTGCCGGCCGCGACCTATACCGAGAAGTCGGGCACCTATGTGAATACCGAGGGTCGCGTTCAGCAGACCGCTCGTTCCGTGTTCCCGCCCGGCGACGCCAAGGAAGATTGGGCCATTTTCCGTGCCCTGTCCGGCGCCATCGGCAAGCCGCTGCCGTATAACTCGCTGGCCCAGCTGCGTTCGGCCCTCTATGCCGAATTCCCGCATCTGGCCAATGTCGATGAAATCGCTGCAGGCAAGGTTGCCGATCTCGGCAAGCTCGCCAAGGCCGCCATCAAGACCAAGTCGGCGCCGTTCGGTTCGGCCGTCGCCGATTTCTATCTCAGCAACCCGATTGCACGCGCCTCGGCCGTCATGGGTGAATGCGCCGCGTTGGCTGCCGGTCTCCGGCAGGCAGCGGAGTAGGGGACCATAATGGACGCTTTTCTCTCGGCCCTCGACTATCTGCTCGGCATCCCCTTCCTCGGTTGGGGCGTGCAGATCGGCTTTATCTACAAGGCGCTGCTGCTCCTCGTCGTGCTGCTCGTCTTCACCGCATTCATCCTTCTGGCTGACCGCAAGGTCTGGGCCGCCGTGCAGATGCGCCGCGGTCCCAACGTTGTCGGTCCCTTCGGCCTGCTGCAGTCGTTCGCCGACTTGTTGAAGTTCGTCTTCAAGGAGCCGATCATTCCGGCCGGCGCCGACAAGGCCTTGTTCCTGCTCGCGCCCCTGCTTACGGCCACGCTGGCTCTCGCCGGCTGGGCCGTCGTGCCGATCGACAATGGCTGGGCCATGGCCAATATCAACATTGGCATCCTGTACCTGCTCGGTATTTCCTCGCTCGGCGTCTATGGCGTGATCATCGGCGGCTGGGCTTCGAACTCGAAGTACCCGTTCCTCGGCTCGCTCCGTTCGGCCGCGCAGATGGTGTCCTACGAAGTTTCGATCGGCCTCGTGATCATCACCGTGCTGCTCTGCGTCGGTTCGTTGAACCTCAACGAGATCGTCATCGCGCAGAAGGAAATGGGCTTGGCCCACATGCTCGGCGTGCCGTGGCTCTCGTTCCTGAACTGGTTCTGGATCCCGCTCTTCCCGATGTTCGTGATTTTCTACGTTTCGGCCCTGGCTGAAACCAACCGCCCGCCGTTCGATTTGGCGGAAGGTGAATCCGAACTCGTCGCCGGCTTCATGACCGAATATTCGGCTACGCCTTACATGCTCTTCATGCTTGGCGAGTACATCTCGATCCTCCTGATGTGCGCCATGACCACCATCCTCTTCATGGGTGGCTGGGCTTCGCCGATCGACCTGCCGCCCTTCACCTGGATCCCGGGTTCGGTCTGGTTCTTCATCAAGCTCTCGCTTGTGTTCTTCATGTTCGCGATGGCCAAGTCCATCGTGCCCCGCTACCGCTATGACCAGCTCATGCGTATCGGCTGGAAGGTCTTCCTTCCGCTCTCGCTCGTGATGGTCGTGATCGTTGCCTTCGTCCTCAAGCTCACGGGCTGGGGTTGGCACGGAGGAATCGTCTGATGCGCGCCGCTCAAGTCGTCAACACGCTGCTCCTGAAGGAGTTCGTATCGGCCTTCTTCCTGGCCATGCGTTACTTCTTCTCGCCGAAGCCGACCATCAACTATCCCTTCGAAAAGGGCGCCGTTTCGCCCCGCTTTCGTGGTGAGCATGCCCTTCGCCGTTATCCCAATGGCGAAGAGCGTTGCATCGCCTGCAAGCTGTGCGAGGCCATCTGCCCGGCCCAGGCCATCACCATCGAAGCCGGCCCGCGCCAGAACGACGGCACCCGTCGCACGGTGCGCTACGACATCGACATGGTGAAGTGCATCTATTGCGGCTTCTGCCAGGAAGCCTGCCCGGTCGACGCCATCGTCGAAGGCCCGAACTTCGAATTCGCAACTGAAACGCGCGAAGAGCTCTACTTCTCGAAGGAGAAGCTCCTTGCAAACGGCGATCGTTGGGAGCGTGAAATCGCCTCCAACCTTGCGGCCGACGCGCCTTACCGCTGAGAGGGAAGAGGATGACCCTTCCACTGTTCTTTTTCTACCTCTTCGCGGCGGTTGCTGTCGTCTCGGCCTTCATGGTCATTTCGGCGCGCAACCCCGTGCATGCGGTGCTTTTCCTGATCCTGACCTTCGTCAATGCCGCGGGTCTGTTCATGCTGGCCGGCGCCGAGTTCCTCGCGCTGATCCTGATCGTCGTCTATGTGGGCGCGGTCGCCGTGCTCTTCCTCTTCGTTGTCATGATGCTCGACGTCGATTTCGCCGAGATGCGCCAGGGCATGCTGCAATATGCGCCCATCGGCATTCTTGTCGGCGTCGTGCTGCTGCTCGAACTGCTGCTGGTTGCCGGCAGCTTCTTCATCTCGCCTGAAGTTGCGGGTGGTTCCGGTCTGCCGATCGATGCGGCAATGGACAACACGCGCCAACTGGGCATGGTTCTGTACACGCGCTACGTCTTCCTGTTCCAG
>NZ_JAFKHD010000452.1 GCF_017307565.1 Devosia sp. | reverse complement strand
CAGCGAGTGGCAGGACGGAAAGCCACAGAAATTCGCCATGGTCTGGATCGATGCGACGAGTATGGAAGTTCGGCGAGCCGAGCAGGTTTATACCCGGCTCGATGCGGGGCATTTCCGGTTTCAGTCCGATGATTTCGAGGCGGTGCTGGCGGTGGATGGCGATGGGCTGGTGAGCGATTATCCGGGGTTGTTTGTGAGGGTTTGAGTTTGCCATCACCCCCTACCGTCCTCCCCCATCTAGGGCGAGAACGGGAGGGGGCGGCGCGCACGGACCTAGCCGATCCGCGCAACCAGCCCGGCAGTTCTAGCCCGCGTTTCTGGCGTTCCCAGGCAATTGGCGACGCTTTCGTGGCCGGGTGAGCCGGGTACAGCCAGCACCTCGAAGGGAACGCTGTGATTGGACGGGCAATAAAGGATTGCGTGACCAGGACTGACAGCCTCGAGGTCGAGCACGGCGCTTGATCGGGTCATGACGATCAGTTGGGTGTCCGCTTCGCTGCGGCGGCGCAGCCAGCTGCCGAGGGCGAGCTGGGTTGGTTCATCAAGACCTTCTTCGATCAGGTCGACCACCACGGGGCGCTCGTCCGTAATGGCCATGGCGCCGAGCACGGCGCGGAGGGCGGGGGTGTCCGTGGCGCCGTCTTCCAGGAACCATTGCAGGTCTGTTGCTGCGGTCTCGGCCATGGTTTCGGGCTCCACACGGTCGAGCGCGACAAAACGGCCGTTGAGCGTTTCGGCCAAGGCCTTGGCGAGGCGCGTCTTGCCGCTGCCGAGGGGGCCGACGAGGTAGGTGACGGGGGCGAGGCGGCGCAGTTCGAACAGTTCGCCATTCCATGGCCAGGGCAAGGTCAGCGAGACGGCCGGCTGGCCGGTGGCGAGATCGGCAAGGCTTGGGACGCGGCCTTCGTCAAGATCGTTGCGCCAGAGGCGGACGCGATCGATGGCGTTGAGGAGGCCGGCGAGATTACCCTCGAGTCTTGTCTGGTGTTCGGCGAGCGCCGTGGTCAGGCCGCGCCGGTCGCCCGAGAGTACGGCGGCGATCTGGGCAAGGCTGAGGCCCAAGCCGCGCAGCGCCACGATCTCACGGACCTGGGCCATCTGGTCACGGCCATAGTGGCGCCAGCCATTGGCGCTGCGAATGGGCGAGACAAGGCCGCGCTGCTCGTAGAGGCGCAGGGCCTTGGCGGAAATGCCGAGCGCGCGGGCGGCCTCGGCGGGCGAAAAAACCTGGTCGGGATGGGTCAAGGAATCACCTTTTCTGTTGACCCTTGTACCCATCAGGGCGGCCCCAGGGGCCGGGTCAAGCCCCGTCAACGCGCTGTCACCAAATCGGCCTATCCCTTTGGTGTCAGCACGGCATGGAGCGAGGCATGTTCCACCTCACCCGGCGCATTCAGACGGTACTGCCCCTGGCCTGGATTGTCGCCGGGCTGGCGGAAAGTCTTGCGCTGCTGATGGCCTCTTCGGTGATCGTGCTCTGCTGGCTGGTGCTGAGGCATCTGCGCATCGTGGGGCTGGTCGGGGTGGCGCCCTGGGCCAGCGTCGGCTTTGCCCGCCATGTCATGGTCGATGATCTCCTGCGGCTTGCCGGGCGCGTCGTCATCAGCCCGCTGCCCTATCTCGTGGGCGTGCAAATGCGCCATTTCATCCTCGCTGCGCTCTAGAATCTTTCTCTCGGCGCTTTTCCGATCCCTCTGCCTCTGATAGGCCAAGGCCCAAGTTTCGTATGCCTTTCGGAGCCTGGCCATGACCACTGACTTCAAGACCCTCAACGAACTCGACCTTAACGGCAAGGTCGTGCTCCTTAGAGCGGACCTCAATGTTCCCGTGGCCGATGGCAAGGTGAGCGATGCGACGCGCATCGAGCGTCTGCTTCCCACCATTCGCGAAATCATGCGCCACGACGGCAAGGTCGTGCTGCTTTCCCATTTCGGTCGCCCGAAGGGGAAGGTTGATCCCGAATATTCGCTCGAGCAGGTCTGCTCGGCCGTTGCCGATGTCACCGGCCATCCCGTGGGCTTTGTTGCCACCGACTGGAACGATGTTTCCGCTGCCAAGCAGGCGATTGACGAAGCGCCCGCGGATGCCGTTCTGGTGCTCGAAAACACCCGTTTCCATCCGGGCGAAGAAGCCAATGATGTCGAATTGGCCAAGCGCATGGCGAGCCTGGGCGATGTCTATGTGAACGACGCCTTTTCCGCTGCCCACCGTGCCCATGCTTCGACCGAAGCGCTGGCCCATCTTCTGCCCGCCGCGGCCGGTCTTGCCATGCAGGGCGAACTCGAAGCTCTCGAAAAGGGTCTTGGGAAGCCGAAGAAGCCGGTGGTCGCGATTGTCGGCGGCGCCAAAGTGTCGTCCAAGATCGACCTGCTCGAAAACCTCGTGACCAAGGTCGATGGGCTCGTCATCGGCGGTGGCATGGCCAATACTTTCCTCTTCGCCCAGGGCCATGGGGTCGGCAAGTCGCTGTGCGAGAAGGATCTCGCCGATACCGCGCGCCGCATCATGGACAAGGCCGACAAGGCCAATTGCGCCATCATCCTGCCGGTCGACGCAGTTGTATCCTGGCACTTCAAGGCCAAGTCGCCGACGCGCCTTTATGGCGTCGATGCTGTCGATCCCGATGGCATGATCCTCGACATCGGCCCACAGTCCATCGAGCGCATCAATGGCGCTATCGACGATGCGCATACCGTGATCTGGAACGGCCCGGTCGGCGCTTTCGAAATGGAGCCGTTCGACGCGGGCACCGTGGCGATTGCCAAGCACGTCGCCAAACGCACCCATGATGGCCACCTGATCTCGGTTGCTGGTGGTGGCGACACAGTCAGCGCGCTGGCCCATGCCGGGGTCAAGGATGCCCTGACCTATGTGTCGACCGCCGGCGGCGCCTTCCTCGAGTGGATGGAAGGCAAGCCCCTGCCGGGTGTCGACGCTCTCAAGAAGTGAAGCCCCAAGGGCTCGTCATCCGGCCCGCCGGGCCGGATGACATTCTGCCGCTGCAGCGGCTCGACAGTGTCGTGCCCGACGATCCCGACCGCGCCAGGGCCATTGCCCGGTGGGTTGAAAGCAGCGCCTGCCTTTGCGCAACCAGAGATGGTGTTCCGGTTGGTTATGCGGTGATCGGCCCGCACTTTTTCGGGCAGCCGATCCTTGAAATGGTGATGATTGACCGATCTTGCCGCGGGCAGGGCATCGGGCGGGAATTGATCCGTCGGGCGATGGCCGAAACGGCGGGGCCGGTGCTCTGGGCCTCGACGAACCAGTCCAACTTGCCCATGCAAGGGCTTCTTACCGAACTCGGCTTTGTGCGCAGCGGCTTCGTCGAGGGTCTGGATGAAGGCGACCCCGAGCTGATCTACCGGCTTGGTCTGCGCTAAAGCCCGCGCTCCTGAAAACTTCGTTGGAACCGACAGAATTCTCTGCGCTTGATATTTGCGTGGGGGCAGGGAAGCGCCTATATCTTGCTGGCTGCCCGGCGCGTGAGGACACACATATCCCCGGGGCCTTAATCGATCCTAAGGGAGCTGTCCCTGACCGGGCCCGTGGGCTCGGACATACGGCGCCCACCTACGTAAGTAGGTTCCCGGGATCGCAAGTCCCACGGCCAGGGCGGCGCCTATTCTTGCCAGGGATATCCAAAGACAGGCGCTGATGGTGGAAGACGGAATAGAGGCCGAAAAGGCCCTCCTGCGCAGGACGGCCCGGTCGCGCCGCGAAGCCCTTTCTCCCGAATTTCGCGCCGAGGCTTCGAAATCCATCTCCTTCCAGTTCTTCGACAAGGTCGCCTTCGGCCCCGAAGACGCCATTGCCGGCTATTGGCGCATTCGCGACGAGGTCGACTGCCAGCCCATTCTGGTGCGCCTGATGGACAGCGCGCAGACGGTGATCCTGCCGGTGGTGACAGGGGCCGAAGAGCCGCTGCAATTCCGCATCTGGGGCGCCGACGCGCCGCTCTACGAGGCCGGTTTCGGCACGCTCGCCCCGTCCGACCTTGCGCCACGCGCGGAGCCCGACCTGATCCTCATGCCTCTGCTGGGGTATGACCGGACCGGAACCAGGCTCGGCTATGGCGGGGGCTACTATGACCGCACGCTGGCCGCGATGACCAAACGCCCCATGCTCGTCGGGCTCGCCTTTTCGGCACAGGCTCTCGAGCACATTCCGCGCGAAGCGCATGACGTTCCGCTCGATGCGGTCGTCACCGAAAGCGGTGTCGAATTCTTCGAGGCTCACATATGAAACTACTCTTTCTGGGTGACGTGGTCGGCAAGTCCGGCCGCGATGCCGTCGCCGAGCGCCTGCCGGGCATCATCAGCACCTATGGCTTCGATTTCGTCGTCATCAATGGCGAGAATGCCAGCCATGGTCGTGGCCTTACCGAGGCCCATTTTCGCGGCCTGCGCGATGCGGGCGCCGATATCGTCACCCTGGGCGACCATGCTTTCGACCAGCGCGAGGCGCTGACCTATATCGAGCGCGAAAACACCCTGATCCGGCCGATCAATTTTGCCCCCGGCGCACCGGGCCGTGGCGCCATGATGGTCGAGGGCCGCAATGGTCATCGCGTTCTCGTGGTCAATGCGCTGGGCCGGGTCTTCATGCAGCCTGCCGATGATCCGTTCCGCGCCGTCGAGGCCGCCATTGCGGCAGCGCCGCTCGGTGAAGTCGTCGATGCCATCATTGTCGATTTTCACACCGAGGCGACCTCGGAAATCCAGGGCATGGGCTTTTTCCTCGACGGCAAGGCCACGCTTGTCGTCGGCACCCATACCCACATTCCGACCTCCGACCAGCGCATCCTGCGCGGCGGTACGGCCTTGATGGCCGATGCCGGCATGTGCGGGGACTTCGACTCCATTATTGGGGTCGATGCGGAGGAGCCGCTCAACCGTTTTCTGACGGGGATTCCCAATGGCAGGTTCACCCCGGCCGAAGGGGAGGCGACGCTTTGCGGCGTGGCGGTGGAAACGGACCCCAAGACGGGGCTGGCACGGAAGGTCCTGCCGGTGCGGATCGGGGGAACGCTCAATCAGGCATTTCCGGATTTCTGATTGGCATTGGCGCGCTGGTGATTTGACCAGGGCGTGCCACAAACGCGATGCGAGACGGCAAGGGATGGGGCTGCCTGCGCAGAACCGGAGGTGGCGCCAAGCCGCGCACCCTTCCATTTTTCCGCTTTGCCCCCTATAAGCACCGCCGAAAATCAGAAAATCCGAGGTACCGAATGGCCGGCCATTCCCACGCCAAGAATATCATGCACCGGAAGGGCAAGAGCGATGCCGCCCGCTCGAAGGTCTTCTCCAAACTCGCTCGCGAAATCACCGTGGCAGCCAAGATGGGCATGCCGGACCCGGCCTTCAATGCGCGTCTGCGCCTGGCCGTGACCAATGCCCGCGCCCAGTCCATGCCCAAGGACAATATCGACCGCGCCATCAAGAAGGCGCAGGGCAGCGACGGCGAGAACTATGACGAAATCCGCTATGAAGGCTACGGCCCGGGTGGCGTTGCCGTCATCGTCGAGGCGCTGACCGACAATCGCAACCGCACCGCTTCGAACGTGCGTTCCTACTTCTCCAAGAACGGCGGCGCCCTGGGCGAAACCGGTTCGGTCGGCTTCATGTTCGATCGCGTCGGCGAAATCACTTATCCGGTCACTGCCGGCTCGGAAGACAAGGTCATGGAAGCCGCCATCGAGGCCGGCGCCGACGATGTCGAGAGCGATGAAGACGGTCACTACATCTACACCTCCTTCGAAGCGATGGCGGAAGTTTCCTCCGCGCTCGACAAGGTGCTGGGTGAAGCTGAATCGGTGAAGGCCATCTGGCGTCCGCAGAACCAGACGCCGATCGACGCCGAAAAGGGCGCGACGCTGATGAAGCTGATCGCCACGCTCGAAGAAGATGACGACGTGCAGAACGTCTATTCCAACTTCGACATGTCGGACGAAGAAGCCGCCAAGCTGGCCGGCTGATCGAGCGGACAATAGGCAAATAGCTGAAAGCGATAAGGGCGGTTCACACCGCCCTTTTTCATGCCGATTTTCTGATGTCTACCTGGGGCTGATCCAGCGTGTGGACGATAGCGGCCTGGTTACGGCCGGAGCGCTTGGCTCCATAAAGCCGCTGATCGGCAATGCGGAACAGTTCGGTGAAATTGGTGCTCTGGGCGAAGACCGCGCCGCCGATGCTGACTGAGAGCATATAGGCGTCGCCGCGCGGAGAGAATTGAGCCAGTTGCACGGCCCGGCGCACGCGCTCAGCCATCTGCTCGGCGGCATTCTGATCGACGCCAGGCAGGAAGACGCCAAATTCTTCGCCGCCCATGCGGCCGATAAGATCGCCGGCGCTCAGCACCGAGCGGATCGAACGGGCAAGGATGGTCAGAGCCTCATCGCCGGCATCATGGCCATAGAGATCGTTGATGGTCTTGAAGTTATCGGCGTCGATAATGAGCAGCGCTCCGGTGCGAGGGCCTTCATCGGTCGTCAGCTGCGTTTCGACCCGGGCGGTAAAGGCTCCGCGATTGAGGCAGGAGGTGAGGCTGTCGGTGCGGGCTACGAGGCCCAGCCGGCGATTGGTGATGGCTAGCGACCGAATGCGCATGGAGAGGAAGAAGAAGAGCGGGATTGCCATCAGCAACGGCAGGATGATGGCTGACGCCATGGCGCGCTGCAGAGCTTCCGGACCGAGATCTGAAAAACTCACCGCATTATAAGTCAGCGCGACGATCACGCAGGCCAGCGGGCCGAACAGGGTCCATCTGGCGACGCTGGACCAACTCTGCAGAGCACTGACCGTGCGCGGTGACATCATCCTGGTGACCTTTTGCTCGGTAAGTGGTGGGAGTAGAAGCGCTGGAAAACGGACCTTTAGGCTGCCTGGGGAAGGGCCACGCGATCGCGGCCCTGTTGTTTGGCGCTGTAGAGCCATTCGTCGGCGGCTCGATAGAGTTCCCTGAAGGGAGCGGGGCGGTTGTGATAGGCGCCGCCGATACTGACGGAAAGCGGGCAGGCCACGCCTTCCGGGGTGAAATCGATGTGATTGATGGATCTGCGAATTTCGTCGGCCATGCCTTCGGCGCGGCCAAGGTCGGCATCCGGCAGGTAGACGCCGAATTCTTCGCCGCCGAGACGGCCTGAAAGGCCCCGGCGACCGACGGTCAGTTCCAGAGCATGGGCAATGTCGCGCAGCGCCTCATCGCCCTGGTCGTGCCCAAAGCGGTCATTGACGGACTTGAAGTGGTCCGCATCGATGACCAGCAGTACGCCCTGTCGATGTGGGCTCGCGCAGTGTTTCTCGACAGCGGCGGTAAAGGCGCGGCGGTTGAAAAGTCCGGTCAGGCCATCAAGCGTTGCCAAGCGGCCCAACTGGTCGTTGGCATGGCGCATTTTCTCGGTGCCGATGGCAAAGATCAACGTCATCGGACCGCCGAGAGCTATCGGCAGGATGATGGCGATGACCAATCCGGGCAGGTTTACCCCAGCCGAAAAGGTGCCCATGAACACCACGGTCGCAACCACTGAGGCTGCGACCGAGACGCCCATGATCAACAATGTTTTTCGGTAAATCCAAAGCCACGCCTGCTTGGGCAGCGCGGTTTCCAGCCCCGTCATCGTGTGAATCAATGTCCCTGCGTCCACGGGCAAACTAGGGGGCTGTTTCTGAATACCTCGTTTCCGAAAAAGGTAAATTTTGAGCTATCTCAGCTGGTTACAGAGGGAGTGTGTCCGCTGTCACATTTTCCTGTCCGGATTGGGCGAATGCGGTTGAGAGTTTCTGTTTTGTTCACTTTGGCCTTGGTACGGTTGCGGAAACTGCTAGAAGGATCGCCATGAGCAAGTCCGTTCGAATCATCGGCATCGACCCGGGCCTGAGGCGCTGTGGCTGGGGGATTGTCGACGCTGTCGACAACCGCTTGAGCTTTGTGGCTGCCGGCACGGTCACCCCGCCGATCGATGGACTGCTGGCCGACCGACTGGCAGCGCTCGCTGCCGGACTCGCCGAAGTGCTGGCGCTGCACAAGCCCATCGAGGCGGCCGTGGAAGAAACCTTCGTCAATGCCGGCGCGCGTTCGGCGCTGATCCTGGGGCAGGCGCGCGGCGTCGCTCTGGTCACCCCGGCACAGCACGGGCTTTATGTCGCCGAATACGCGACCAATCTTGTGAAAAAATCCGTGGTCGGCACCGGCCACGCGGAGAAGAAGCAGGTGGAACTGATGGTCAGAACCTTGCTCCCTGCCGCCACCTTCAAGGGCGCCGACGCGGCCGACGCCCTCGCGATTGCCGTTTGCCACGCCCATCACCGGGTCTCGGCACGCCGCATGGGAGCGCTTCTATGATCGGCAAGCTCAAGGGCATGGTCGACAGCTTTGGCGACGATTGGGTGCTGATCGATTGTGGCGGGGTCTGCTACGAGGTGCACTGTTCGAGCCGCACCCTTCAATCGCTGCCGCGCGTTGGGGAAGCGGCGGTGGTCTTTATCGAGACCATTTTGCGCGAGGACCTGATCCGTCTTTTCGGCTTTGCGACGGAAGCGGAGAAATCCTGGTTCCTGCTGCTCACCACCGTGCAGGGCGTGGGCGCCCGCGTGGCCCTGTCCATTCTCTCGGTGCTGACCCCCGCCGAACTTTCGAGCGCCGTTGCGCTGCAGGACAAGGCGATGGTTGGGCGCGCCAATGGGGTGGGCCCCAAGCTGGCGGTGCGTATCGTCACCGAACTCAAGGGCAAGGTGCCGGCCATCGGGGCGATCGATGCGGGCACGCTTGGTCTGCAAACGGCGCTGGGGGAAGGTGTTGCCAAGTCCAATGTCGCCGATGCCGTCTCGGCGCTGACCAATCTTGGCTATTCGAGCGCCCAGGCATCTGCCGCGCTGGCCCGTGTCGTTGCCAAGGAAGGCGAGGATGCGGCGACCGAGAAACTGATCCGGCTGGGTCTGCGCGAGCTCAGCACCTAGAGCTTGCCGGCGGAAGCGGTTATTCGTGATCCATGGACGGCTGGAGACGAGGCCGATCCGGACAACCCGCTGCCGCGCTGCCGTGAATGCAATTGACTAGGATGAAAGCGTGACCGAACTCACTTCAGCATCTGCCGGCCGCGACGATAATCTCGACGTTTCGCTGCGCCCGTCCGGCTTTGCCGATTTTGTCGGCCAGGCCGATGCCCGCGCCAATCTCGAGGTGTGCATCGAGGCCGCCAAGAAGCGCGGCTCCGCGCTCGACCATGTGCTGTTCGTCGGCCCGCCGGGTCTGGGCAAGACCACTCTGGCGCAGATCATTGCCAAGGAACTGGGCGTCGGATTCCGCGCTACGTCTGGCCCGGTGATTGCCAAGGCGGGTGATCTTGCGGCGCTCCTCACCAATCTCGAAGAGCGCGATGTGCTGTTCATCGACGAAATCCATCGTCTCAATCCGGCCATCGAGGAAGTCCTCTATCCCGCGATGGAAGATTTTCAGCTCGATCTCATCATCGGCGAAGGTCCGGCGGCGCGCTCGGTGCGGATCGATCTCGCCAAGTTTACGCTGGTCGGGGCCACGACCCGCGCGGGGCTGTTGACGACGCCACTGCGCGACCGCTTCGGCATTCCGGTGCGACTCAATTTCTATACGCCGCAGGAACTGGTGAAGATCGTTACGCGCGGCGCGCGGTTGATGGGCACGCCGATGTCGCCCGACGGGGCGATGGAGATCGCCCGACGCTCGCGCGGCACGCCGCGTATTGCCGGGCGGCTCCTGCGGCGCGTCATCGATTTTGCGCTTGTCGAAGGGGTTCCCGAGGTCAATAGCGCGCTGGCCGACAAGGCGTTGTTGCGGCTCGATGTCGATGCGCGCGGGCTCGATCAGCTCGACCGGCGCTATCTCAACACCATCGCCGATTTCTACAATGGCGGTCCGGTGGGCATCGAGACCATTGCGGCCGCGCTCAGCGAGCCGCGCGATGCCATCGAGGAAATTGTCGAGCCCTATCTGTTGCAGCAGGGTTTTATTCAGCGCACGCCGCGTGGCCGCATGTTGACCTCCATTGCCTTCCAGCACCTGGGCAAGGTCGTGCCGCAGGGCTTTGTCGGCCTGCAGGCGAACCTCTTCGAGGATGCCGGGGGCGAGGACTGATCCATGGCGCGTCGGCTGCAGCGCCTGTTCCATAGCCTCGGTGCCCATAGCTGGATCGACGAGCATGGCATTGTGGTGCGCCGCTATAGTCCGGCGCTGCCCAACTGGCCGGTGGGATTGCGGCCGCGGATCGCTATGCTCAGCGACTTCCATTTCTCCGAGCCCTGGACCGGGCTCGAGGCGCTTGA
The DNA here is from genome assembly GCF_017307565.1 of Devosia sp. Taxonomy (GTDB): domain Bacteria; phylum Pseudomonadota; class Alphaproteobacteria; order Rhizobiales; family Devosiaceae; genus Devosia. The sequence goes on along the minus strand of NZ_JAFKHD010000452.1, from coordinate 918 downwards.
GGCGATTGTCGACAAGACCAATGCGCTGGCGCCCGACATCGTGCTCCTGCTCGGCGATTTCGAAGAAGGGCCGCGGTTCAGCCGCCCGGTGCCGCCCCATGATTGGGCAAAACGGCTCGCGCGGCTGCAGGCGCCGCTTGGGGTGCATGCTGTCTTCGGCAATCACGACTATCCGCGCTTTGCGCGCAAGCGCCACAAGGCCATCGTGGCGCCCGAAGCGCTGCGCGCGCTGAAAGAAACCGATATCGGCACCTATGTGAACGAGGCCGTGCGGCTGACCTGGCAGGAGCGGCCGTTCTGGCTCGCCGGGCTTGGCGATCAGATTGCCGAGCATGCCGATGGCAGCCGCCTCGCCGATCTCGATGGCACCCTTGCCCAGGTGACCGACGATGCGCCGGTGATCCTGATGGCGCATGAGCCCGATATTTTTCCCCATGTCCCCGAGCGCGTCGCCCTGACACTTTCGGGCCATGTGCATCGCGGTCAGATCCGCTTCTTCGGTTTTGCTCCGGTGGTGCCCTCGCGGTATGGCCAGCGCTACCTGCACGGGCATATTGTCGAAGATGACCGGCACCTCATTGTCGGGGCCGGTCTTGGCCATTCCGGCCTGCCGCTGCGGTTCGATGCGGCGCCCGAAATCGTTCTGATCGAGCCTGGAGGTCAAGCGTGACTGCTCGCCACGTCCTGAGCTTTCCCATGGAGGAAGGCCGCTTTAACTATCGCGTTGCCGGCATCATCGTGGCCGATGGCCATGTGTTGATCTGCCGCGAGGACGACGACGACTATGCCATGCTGCCCGGCGGCCGGGTTGAACTGGGCGAAGATAGTCATCTGAGCTTGACGCGCGAGATCGCCGAGGAGATCGCCCTGCCTGCCGAAGTCGGGGCGATGCTGGCGACCTCGGAGAGCTTTTATCGC
>NZ_JAFKHD010000451.1 GCF_017307565.1 Devosia sp. | reverse complement strand
AGCCTGCGCCTCGCCGGCGGCACGGCGGTCTGTGCCTATAGGCCGAGCAAGGTGCTGGACGTGGTGCAGGCGCAGCACCTGTCGGTGACCGTGCGGACCGATGGGCCGCGAATCGAGGTTGAGACGCTATCGCAGTAGCTAAGCGGCGTGGCGCGCCGTGACCCAGAGCCATTCGGTGGGCTTGGCGTCATAGCCGCTGCCCATGATCTTTTCGATCGTCACTTTGTTCCAGCCGGCAGCGCGGTAGTCTTGGAGGAGACGTTCGGCGCTCGGATAGTTGTAATAGCGGCCGAGATCGTCGCGGCCCTCGCCCGTTCCGGCCTTGAAGCTGGCAGTGAAGATGCCGCCGGGGCGCAGCGCCTTGCGGATGCGGGTGAGGATGTCGACGAGGGTTTCGGCCGGCACGTGTAGGAGGCTCGCCGAGGCCCAGATGCCGTCATAAAGGGCAATTGCGTCCAGATGTTCGAAGCGCAGGACGCGCACTTTTCGGCCGATGCGTCTTTCGGCTTCGGCCGCAAGTTCGGCCGTGCCATCGGTCGCGTCGACATCGAAGCCGGGTTCGAGCATGCGGGCGGCGTCACGGCCATTGCCGCAACCGAGTTCAAGAATTTTTCCCGCCGCAGGGACGAGGGCAAGAAAGCCGTCGAGCTGTGCTCCATTGGGCGTGGTGGCGTGCTGGGCATAGGTCTCGGCATTTTTGGCGTAAAAGCGCAGCGTGGTGTCGTCGGCCATGGCGGTCTCCAGCAAAAAGGCCCGGGATTGCTCCCGGGCCTGATGTTTTGGGCAATTGCCCGTCGAGGGTCCAGCTTACTGGATGGCACCCTTTTCAACGAACTTGCCGCCTTCGACAGCGAGTTCGACAATGATGCCGTCAACGTCGCCAGCGGCGTCGAAATCGAGCGGGCCACCGGCGCCTTCATAGTCGATGTCGGTGCCGGCCTTGATCAGCTCGACAGCCTTCTTCCATTCACCGGGGAGGATCTTTTCGCCCGGAGCCGAAGCGACATCGCGCAGGGCAGCGGAGAGACCTTCACGGCTGGCCGAACCGTTCTTCTCGATGGCGAGAGCCAGGAGGAAGGCGGCGTCATAGGCCTGCGGAGCGTAGGTGGCGTTGGCGGTGAAGCCTTCGCCGGTGAAGGCGTTGTAGATGTCGACGGCTTCGCCGGTCGGGGCGCCAGCGCGGGTCGCGATCAGGCCTTCGACAGCGGAAGCGTCGATGCCGTTGAGCAGGTCGTCGCCAACCATGCCGTCGCCGCCCACATAGGTGGTGAAGTTGCCCGATTCCACGGCCTGGCGCAGCACGGTGTTACCCGAAGCGTTGGCATAGGCGAGGATCACGAGGTTCTGCGAAGCGACCAGGTTGCCCAGTTCGGCGCGGTAGTCGGCCTTGCCTTCTTCGTGAGCGAGGTTGGCAGCGACCGTGCCACCACCGGCGGTGAAGGCGGTGGAGAGCGCATCGGCAAAGCCCTTGCCGTAGTCGTTGTTGACATAGGTGATGGCAATGTCCTTGACGCCCTTGGCGAGCAGCAGGTCTGCCATCTTCTCGCCCTGAAGCGCGTCGGACGGGGTGGTGCGGAAGACAAGGTCATTGTCTACAAGCGTGGTCAGGGCAGGGGCCGAGGAGGCCGGCGACACGAACACGACATTGCCCGACAGGCCCGAGCCGTTGAACGCGCCGATGGTTTCACCGGTGCAGAGCGCGCCGACGATGGCAGTCACATTGTCGGTGTTGATAAGCTTGTCAGCGGCAGCGGCGGCGGCCGTCGCATCGCAGGCGCCGTCCGCGGAGATCAGCTTGAGTTCGCCACCCAGAATACCGCCCTGCTCGTTGATCTGCTTCACGACCAGCTGGGCGCCGGCAAAGATCGGCGGGGTGAGCGATTCAATCGGACCGGTGAAGCCACCGATGAAGCCGATGGTGGCACCGGTGTCCTGGGCCAGAGCCGGAGCGGCGATGGACAGGGCAGTGGCGGCAACCGCCAGGGTCAGGGTTTTCTTAAACATGGACGTCCCTCTGTTGGCGTTGCGCTCCGGATGGCCTTGCCAGCCCCCCTCTTACGGCGCGCAACGAAATGGCAGGGGCGCCTCACGCGCCCCGCTGGCACGGACTGTTGCATATTTTATTGGCACGAGTCACCGGGGGTCTTGGGCAAAATGGTGAACGGGTGCGGTTGCTTAAGGCAAGCCGATTGCGCATAGACTGGCACCAGTGGAATGAGGATGCGAATGCGATTTAGGCACCCTGTCATTGGCGGTCTCTTGCTGGCGCTGCTTGTCGGGCCGGCGCTGGCACAGATCACCATCCTCGACACGGCGCAGGATCGCGTCAACGGCGCGCCAGGGACTCAGTCGCCGGCGCCGGCTGCGGTGCCGGAAACGCCCGTCGCTCCCGCCCCACCACCGCCTTGCGGCACCCAAAACATGACTATTGCCCGCATGAGCTGGCCGTCGGCGAGCCTTCTGGCGGAAATTCACGCACGCCTTCTCAGCCAAGAGTTCGGATGCGAGGCGCGGGTGGTGCCCGGAGACCTCGCGGCGACGGCATCGTCCATGGGCTCGACTGGACAGCCGGCGGTGGCGCCGGAAATGTGGGTGACGCGGATCGCCGATGTGTGGAATGGTGCCATCCAGACGCAGATGCTGCGCAGCGCCGCGCCAACCTTTGCCGAGGCGACGACAGAAGGCTGGTTCATTCCCGCTTATATGCAGGGGGCGTTTTCGGGTACGGCAAGTGCTGCGGCCCTGCAGCCGCTGCTTTCGACCCAGACCAGCGAAACGCCGGTGCGTTTCATTTCCTGTCCGCTCGACTGGGCCTGCTCGGTCATCAATCGCAATCTGATCAAGGCCTATGGCCTGACGGACCTGTTGCAGGTGGTGGAGCCGGCCAATCGCTTTGAAATGGATACGCTGATCGCTGAGGCTGTCAGCCGGCACGAGAACTTCTTCTTCTATTATTGGCAGCCCAATGCAGTACTGGCTCAGCTTGATTTTCGGCCGCTCGACATGGGTGGCTATGACGAAGAGGCAATGAAGTGCCTGGCGCTGCTCTCCTGTGCCGCGCCAAAACCTTCTGCCTTTCCGGCCGAGATGATCGTTGTGGCGGTATCCGAATGGGTGTTTGCGGAGGCGCCCGCGGTCGCCTCCTACTTGCAGCGGGCTACCATGCCCGTCGGAGAAATGGATCGGTTGCTTGCCCAGCTCAACGAACCGGGGGCGACCGTCGAAGATGTGGCGGCGCGCTTCGTCGCCCGGCGCGGTGATCTCTGGCGCAAGTGGACCGGTAGCGCGCCCTGATCGGGCGGTTTACGCACCGTATACCTAAATGATCGGCACCGGCCGGTTGTCATATCACTGTCATTCAGTACGGGCCGGCATGGCTTATGGTGCGCCTAAATGCGCCTTCAAGCCCCTGAACTGTTTATGAATTTTTCGTCAATAGAGCGGAGCCGAGCGATGCTAGCGCGGGGTATTACCCGGTCGAGCCGGGTCATTCGGCGCAGCAGCGCCTCCGACGGACACATCCGCCAGCTTGATCATTTCGTCCCTATTCTCTCAAGCTATCGCCATGCTGCCGTCGTCGCCGGGGTCGCGCTACTTGGGGCAGTCTGCACGGCGTTTCTGGCAGGCTCTCGCTGGGATCCGTTGATGGCGCTGTTCTCTATCGGCCTTGTGGGGCTTGGCCTTGGCGGGCTCGTCATGGGACACCGGATGACTCGCCGTAATCTGTTGCGTGCGGCACGGGCCACGCGGGCGGTGATGGCGGCGGTGCATCGCGATGCTCTGACAGGCGTGTTCACGCGCTCCTATTTCATGGAAGCGCTGCGCAATGACGTTCATCACGGATCGGACAAGTCGCTGGGCTACATGCTGCTCGACATGGACAATCTAAAAGTTCTCAACGATGGCGCCGGCCATGCGGCGGGCGATGCGGCTCTGGCGCATCTGGCGAAAGTCATCGGCCAAGTGATGCCGGGCGCCGTCATCGGGCGGCTGGGCGGCGACGAGTTCGGCATCGCCATCCCAGCTTGCGACAATCGCGGTGCGCTGCGTCGGCTTGCCGAGGAATTGCTGCGGCGGCTCGACCTGCCGGTCAACATTGCGGGGCGACCGGTGCGTCTTTCCGCAACGATTGGTTTTGCGCTGGCTCCGGTCGATGCGACCGATGTGGACGACCTCATCGCCAAGGCCGATCTCGCGCTCTACAAGGGCAAGAAGGCCGGACGCCGGCAAGTCGTGGCTTTTGACCCCGACATGCTGGGTGACGAACGTCACCGCCGTTTCGTCGAGCGCGAACTGCGCGCGGCCCTGCTGATGGACGAACTGGAACTGCACTACCAGCCGGTCTTCGGCACCGATATGCGGGTGCGCTCGCACGAAGCATTGCTGCGTTGGCGGCATACGGTACGCGGTATGATACCGCCGTCGCAGTTCATCGGCATTGCGGAGGAAAGCGACCTTATCGACAAGCTCGGAGAGTGGGTCCTGCGCCGCGCCTGTGTCGATCTCGACCGGCTCGGCACGCCGATCGCCGTCAATGTCTCGCCAGCGCAATTGCGTCGCCCCGACTTTGCCCGGCATTTCGGGCAGGTGGTTAAGGAAATGGGTGTCGATCCCGGCAGGCTGATCATCGAGGTGACCGAGACCGTGCCGATGGTGGCCGGCGCAATCGAGCAGGCTAATCTCGACGCGATCCGCGCTCTTGGCGTCAAGGTTGCCATCGACGATTTCGGGGCAGGGCATGCGAGCCTGCAATATCTGCGCGGCTTTGCCTTCGATATCATCAAGATCGACCGCACCTATGTCGCCAATCTCGGCGACAACCGGATCGATGCGATGATTGTCGGCGCCATCTGCGACATTGCGCGCTCGCTCAAGGTCGATGTGATCGCCGAGGGCGTCGAGACCGAAGGGCAGCTCGATATGCTGCGTCGTGCCGGGTGCAGCGCTTTCCAGGGATACCTGCTCGGCCGACCCGCTCCGCTCGAGCGTCCTGCGGTCGCCAACGCGGCATAAGCGTAACTATCAGTACTCTTCGACTAACCGACAGTTGCATGGCTCGCCGCCCGGTGGATATAAGGGGGCGGGAAGCCAATGGGCGGATATGGGGAGTATCGACTTGGACTTGAAGCGGATCAACGATCACGTCAGTGTTTCTGGGCAGATCAGCCCAGAAGATGTCGCCTCGCTCAAATCCCTGGGCTTTACTGCCATCGTCAACAATCGTCCCGATGGTGAATCACCCGACCAGCCGGCGGGTGCCGAAATCGAAGCGGCTGCCAAGGCGGCCGGGCTTGCCTACTACGCCATTCCGCTGGGACGAGAAGGCGTCAATGCCGATCTCGTCGAGAAGACCAAGGCCGTCATCGAGGGGAGCGACGGCCCTGTGTTCTGCTTCTGCCGGTCCGGTACGCGTTCTACGACCTTGTGGGCGTTGAGCCAGGCCGGGGAAATGGATGCATCCGAGATCATCTCGCAGGCGGCCGAGGCCGGCTATGACATGAGCCACCTCGCCGGCATTCTTTCGAGAAGCTGACATAAGACTATTGGCGGCGTGGATGGCCCGCCATCCATTCTACCGACACTGCTGAGCCGGACCCGGGAGATCGGGTCCTCAACCTCTCCTGCTCGGAATTTAAATCGATGCCAATCAAGAAAATCCTCGTCGCCAACCGCAGCGAAATCGCCATCCGCGTGTTTCGCGCCGCCAACGAACTCGGCCTCAAGACTGTCGCAGTCTATGCCGAAGAAGACAAACTGGCGCTGCACCGCTTCAAGGCCGACGAGGCCTATCTGATCGGCAAGGGCAAGGGCCCGGTCGAAGCTTATCTGCAAATCGAAGAGTACATTCGCATCGCCCGCATCTCGGGCGCCGATGCCATCCATCCCGGCTATGGCCTGCTCTCGGAAAGCCCGGAATTCGTCGATGCGTGCGATGACGCCGGTATCATCTTCATCGGCCCGCGCGCCCAGACCATGCGCGATCTCGGCAACAAGGTTGCCGCGCGCAATATGGCGATCAAGTCCAATGTTCCGGTGGTGCCGGCGACGGACGCACTGCCGGACGACATGAATGAAGTCAAGCGCATGGCCGCAGAGATCGGCTACCCGCTGATGCTGAAGGCGTCGTGGGGCGGTGGCGGCCGCGGCATGCGCCGCATCATGGATGAAGCGCACCTGATCAACGAAGTGTCCGAGGGCAAGCGCGAGGCCAAGGCCGCGTTCGGCAAGGACGAGATGTATCTCGAAAAGCTGATCGAGCGTGCCCGCCACGTCGAAGTGCAGCTCATCGGCGACGATCACGGCAATCTCGTGCATCTGTTCGAGCGCGACTGCTCGGTGCAGCGGCGCAACCAGAAAGTGGTCGAGCGTGCGCCGGCGCCTTACCTCTCCGACAAAGTGCGGAACGACCTGACGAGCGCCGCTGTGCGCCTCGGCAATGCTGCGAATTATCGTGGTGCCGGCACGGTCGAATTCCTGATGGATGCGGACACAGACAAGTTCTACTTCATTGAAGTGAACCCGCGCATTCAGGTAGAGCACACGGTCACTGAAGAGGTGACGGGCATCGACATCGTCAAGGCGCAGATTCATCTGCTCGATGGCGCTGTGATCGGGACACCGGAATCAGGGGTGCCTCTCCAGGAAAACATCAAGCTCAACGGCAATGCGATTCAGTGCCGCGTGACGACCGAAGATCCGGAACAGAATTTCATTCCAGACTATGGCCGCATCACTGCCTATCGCGGTGCGACCGGTTTTGGCGTGCGCCTCGATGGCGGCACGGCCTATTCGGGCGCGGTCATTACCCGCTACTATGATCCGCTCCTTGAAAAGGTCACCTGCTGGGCGCCCTCTGCGGAAGAAGCGATTGCGCGCATGCATCGCGCGCTGCGCGAATTCCGTATTCGTGGCGTCGCGACCAATCTGGCGTTCCTCGAAAACATCATCACGCATCCGGACTTTGTCGAGAACCGCTACACGACGCGCTTCATCGATACGACGCCGGATCTTTTCAACTTCAAGCCGCGTCGCGATCGCGCGACCAAGCTTTTGAGCTACATTGCCGATGTGACCGTGAACGGGCATCCGGAAGTCCGCGATCGTCCGCGGCCGCCGGCCGATGCGGCCGCGCCCTTCGTGCCGGAATTCGATCCGCTGATCGTGGTGGAAGGCAGCCGGCAGGTGCTGGATCGTGATGGTCCGGTGGGCCTTGCCAAGTGGATGAAGCGCCAGGGCAAGGTGCTGTTCACCGACACGACGATGCGCGATGCGCATCAGTCGCTGCTGGCAACGCGCATGCGCTCGTTCGACATAACCCGCATCGCCCAGGCCTATTCGCGTGGCCTGCCGAACCTCTTCTCGCTTGAGTGCTGGGGCGGCGCGACCTTTGACGTGTCCATGCGCTTCCTCAATGAGGATCCGTGGGAGCGTCTGGCCAAGGTGCGCGAAGGCGCGCCGAATATTCTCACGCAAATGCTGCTGCGCGGCAGCAATGGCGTCGGCTACACGAACTATCCCGACAATGTCGTGAAATTTTTCGTCAAGCAGGCAGCCAAGGGCGGCGTCGATGTGTTCCGCATTTTCGACTGCCTCAACTGGGTCGAGAACATGCGCGTCTCGATCGATGCCGTGGCGGCCGAGGGCAAGGTGGCTGAAGGCGCGATCTGCTATACCGGCGACCTCTTCGATCCCGATCGCTCCAAGTATGATCTGAAATACTATGTCGGCCTGGCAAAGGAACTGGAGGCCGCTGGCGTCCATGTGCTCGGCATCAAGGATATGGCTGGCCTTTTGAAGCCGGCTGCGGCCAAGAAGCTGATTTCGACGCTGCGCAACGAAACTGATCTGCCGATCCATCTCCACACCCACGACACCTCAGGCGCTTCGGCGGCGACGGTGCTGGCGGCGGTGGAAGCCGGTGTCGATGCGGTGGATGCGGCGATGGATGCGCTGTCCTCGACCACCTCTCAGCCGACGCTGGGTTCGCTGGTTGCCGCGCTTGAAGGTTCGGACCGCGACCCCGAGCTCGACTCCAAGGCGATCCGCCAAATTTCCTTCTATTGGGAAGCCGTACGCACCCAGTACCGCGCCTTCGAGAGCGATCTCAAGGGCGGCGCTTCGGAAGTCTACCTGCACGAAATGCCCGGTGGCCAGTTCACCAATCTCAAGGAACAGGCCCGTTCGCTCGGTCTTGAAACCCGTTGGCACGAAGTCGCCCAGACCTATGCCGACGTGAACAAGATGTTCGGCGATATCGTCAAGGTGACGCCGTCCTCCAAGGTTGTCGGCGACATGGCGCTGGCCATGGTGTCGGCCGGGATTACCCGCGCCGATGTCGAGAGCCCGGACAAGGATATTGCCTTCCCCGATTCTGTGGTTGGCTTCTTTGCCGGTGATCTGGGCCAGCCGCCTGGTGGCTTCCCGCAGGTGCTGCAGAAGAAGGTGCTCAAGGGCAAGACGGCGCTGACCGAGCGCCCGGGGTCTTATCTGAAGGACGTTGATCTCGAAGCTGAGCGCAAGAAGATCTCGGACGAGGTCGGCATGCCGATCGATGATTTCCGTCTCGCGTCCTACCTGATGTACCCAAAGGTCTATTCGGACTTTGAGAAGACGCAGGATCGCTATGGTCCGACCGAAGCGCTGCCGACGCCGGTCTATTTCTACGGTCTCGAAGAAGGTGACGAACTGCTCGTCGATATCGAGAAGGGTAAGACGCTGGTCGTGAATTATCTCGGCCGCGCCCCCACCAATGAAAAGGGCGAGGTTCGCGTGTTCTTCGACCTCAACGGTCAGCCGCGTACCATCACCGTGCCCGATCGCTTGAAGGCAGGTGAAGTGAAGGTTCGCGCCAAGGCTGTGGCGGGCGACCCCAAGCAAGTCGGCGCGCCGATGCCGGGCGTCATCTCGACCCTTGCCGTCAAGGAAGGCCAGAAGGTGCAGGCCGGCGACGTGCTCTGCTCCATCGAAGCCATGAAGATGGAAACGGCGATCCATGCCGAGGTCGATGGCACAGTGGCGGAACTGCTTATCCGCCCGGGCGATCAGATCGACGCGAAGGACCTGCTGGTTCGTCTAGAGTAGAACCTTAGCGCTATCGTTTGGATGGCCAGCGCATGCTTTTTGGCGTCTCGCTCCGCGAGACGCCAAAAACTTGCAAAAATTGCGCAATTTGCACCTTGAATGGTACGCGTATTGCGACTTTTATAGGCAGGCATTGATTTGCCCGATCCCGGTCGACGGATCCCCGCCTCCCCCTTCGGGCCCCACTTTTTGATGTCTGGATAATCCCTTGCCTACCCTCAAGGCTGGCCGCGACCGTTCACGCGGCGATGCTCGGGCTCACTTGGCTGCCGTACATGCCGGCAAAGGCCGGAGCCCGCTTTTGCGCATCACTTTGTACTCCCTGCGACACTATTGGCAGGCGAGTCTGGCTATTGGCGCGACCATTGTGGCCTCGGTGCTGCAATTGCTGATCCCACGGCTACTCGGGAGGGCGATCGACGAAGCACATAATGTGCTGACGACGGCCGCCGAGGGGGCGCAGCAGGCGCTGATCTGGAGCGCGCTGATCCTGTTCCTCGTGTCGGTGGCGCGCGGCCTCTTCACGCTGGTGCAGAACTATTATTCGGAATCGGTCGGCCACCATGTGGGCTACGAGCTGCGGCTCGCCTTCTACGACAAGGTGCAGAAGCTTTCTTATTCCTACCATGACCGGGTGCATTCCGGAGACCTGATCACGCTCGGTCTGCTCGACCTCGACGGCGTGCGCATGTTCTTCTCGACCGGCTTCGTGCGCACGGTGCTGCTGGCCGTGCTCATCGGCGTCGGCGCCTATATGCTGCTGACGACCGACATGGTTCTGGGGCTCCTCGCGCTGAGCTTCGTGCCTTTTGTTGCCTGGCGCTCGTCGGTTGCGCAGTTGATGCTACGCTCGACCTGGCTGGTGCTGCAGGAGCGGCTTTCGATCATGACGCGCGTCATGGAGGAAAACCTTGGCGGCATTCGCGTCGTCAGGGCTTTCTCCGCCCAGAAGTTCGAGCTCGACAAGTTCGACAAGTCATCGAAATCGGCCCTGGAGCTTGCGCATGAGCGTGTGCTGGTCCGCGTCAAGAACACCTCGATGATGACCTTCTCGTTCTTTGCGGCCATGGGCCTCGTGCTCTGGGTCGGCGGCAACAAGGTGATCGCCGGCGACATGAGCGTCGGGACGCTCGCGAGCTTTTTGACCTTCATGACCATCCTGCAGATGCCCGTGCGCCAGCTCGGCCTGATGGTCAACTCCTTTGCCCGCGCCGATACTTGCGGCCAGCGCTTCTATGCCTTCATCGATGAGAAGGTGGAGATCGAAGACAAGCCGGGCGCTGTGCCACTGCAACTGGGCGAGGGCACGCTGCGCTTCGAAGATGTGCATTTCACCTATCCCGGTGCGACGCATCCGACCCTCAAGGGCATCACCTTCGAAGGCCGGGCGGGGGAAACCATCGGTATTGTCGGCGCGCCAGGCAGCGGCAAGTCGACCATCGCCCACCTCATCCCGCGCTTTTACGACGTGACCTCGGGTCGGGTGACCATCGACGGGCAGGATGTGCGCGACGTGACCATCGAGTCGCTGCGCCGTCAGGTAGGCGTGGTGCAGCAGGACTCGTTCCTTTTCACCACCACGATCGAGAACAATATCGCCTATGGCGACCCCTGGGCCAAGGAAACCAAGATCGAGAAGGCGGCGGAAAGCGCGCAGCTGCACAACTACATCATGGGCCTGCCGACGGACTATGAAACAGTGGTGGGCGAACGTGGGGTGTCGCTTTCGGGCGGCCAGCGCCAGCGTCTCTCTATCGCCCGCAGCCTCGTCATGCGGCCGGCGGTGATGGTCTTTGACGACTCGACGGCGGCAATCGATGCCGGCACCGAACACCGCATCCGCTCGGCCATCCGCGCCTATGCCAGCGATCGGGTGACCATCATCATCGCGCATCGCCTGTCCTCGCTGATGCATGCCGACACCATTCTCTTCCTCGAAGACGGCGAGGTCGTCGAACGCGGCAGCCACGCTGAGCTGCTGGCTCTGGGGGGGCGCTATTCGGCGCTCTATGACCTCCAGACGCGACCGGCCGAGGATATCGATATTGAAAGGGCCGCCCAATGAGCGTGGTCGAGGACGACGAACGGGACGTCGCAAGTTTTCCCGGCCAGCGCCCGCCACGCGCATCGGTGGGCAG
>NZ_JAFKHD010000018.1 GCF_017307565.1 Devosia sp. | reverse complement strand
GCCCCGGATTCGCAGCCACGCCGAGCTTTTCAGCCTCTCCATCGCCCATGTCGACTGCGACGCCTTCTATGCCTCGGTGGAAAAGCGCGACGATCCGAGCCTGCGGGATCGACCGCTGATCATCGGCGGCGGCGTGCGCGGCGTGGTCTCGAAATGCTGCTACATCGCCCGGCAATCGGGCGTTCGATCGGCCATGCCCATGTATAGGGCGCGCGAGCTTTGCCCCGACGCCGTGATCATCAAGCCTAATATGGCCAAGTATGTTGAGGTCAGCCGGCAGATACGCCGCCATATGGATGCGCTGACGCCCTTGGTCGAGCCGCTTTCCATCGACGAGGCCTTCCTTGATCTGACCGGCACCGAGAAGGTGCACAAGGCGCCCCCTGCCCTGACGCTGGCGCGATTTACTCAATCGGTCGAGAGCGACATCGGCGTGACCATTTCGGTGGGCCTCAGCCACAACAAGTTTCTCGCCAAGATCGCCTCCGACCTCGACAAGCCACGCGGCTTCGCCGTCATCGGCGCCGAGGAAACCATGAGCTTTCTGGCGCCAAAGCCCATCAGCCTGATCTTTGGCGTCGGCAAGGTGTTTTCCGAGACGCTGAAGAAGGACGGCTATCACACGATCGGGCAATTGCAGGAAGAAGACCCGATAAGGTTGATGCGGCTCTATGGCGAATCGGGTGCGCGCCTCGCGCGCCTGTCGCGCGGGGACGACAGCCGCCGCGTTTCCATCGACGGCGAGATGAAGACGGTCTCTTCCGAAACGACCTTCAACCGTGACCTCGCAACGTTCGAAGAGCTTTCGACGGAACTGCTCAATTGCTGCGAGCGGCTCTCTGAGCGCCTCAAATCCAAGAACATCGTCGGCGACACGGTTACGCTCAAGCTCAAGACCGCCGGATTTAAGTTGCGCACACGCGCCCGACACCTGATGATGCCGACGCAACTCGCCAATGTGCTCTACGAGGCGGGGCTGAATCTGTTGCAGCGCGAGGCCGACGGCACGCCGTTCCGCTTGATCGGCATCGGCATTTCGGGCATCGAAGCGGCCGATGGGTCCGATCCAACGGACCTGCTTGAGCCGCAGGTTGCCCGCAAGGCGGCAGCGGAACGCGCGATGGACCGCGTGCGATCGCGCTTCGGCCGCGCCGCCGTTGTCCGCGGCAAACTCTACACCAGCCGGCCCGAAGCCAATTCGGCCCCGGCATCCGAAGAAGAAGCAGAAGA
>NZ_JAFKHD010000450.1 GCF_017307565.1 Devosia sp. | reverse complement strand
GTGAGGCAATCGCCTCAGATTTCTTTCCGCAAAACAAACCCACCGTCCGGTCACCCGGCAGCAAATCCGCCCTGTCAGAAGTCGCCGTCAGTGGGAACAACCAAGGCCGTTCACGTCGTCAGCGAGGCGGTATCTAAGTTAGACAAACCAACATGTCAACCGCATATTAGAATTTCAGCAGAGCTGATTTTCTGAGACGCTTAATGTCGAATTTAGTATTCGTTTTCAGCGTCTTGCTTCAGTCTTTGGCGTCTTGCGGCGCCGCGGTCTTCAGCGATGAGCGGGTTATAGGGGGGAGCCGTTTTGCTGTAAAGCCCCTCCATGACAAAAACGACATTATCCGCTTTTGAGAGCGGTGCGCGTGTGGAAAACTCGACTGAACCACCAGAGATTGCAGTGCTTGGGCGCGGTTTCGTCTCAACTCCCGCAATGTTCCGTTCTTCTGCCGGTCTCTGGCCGACTAGCGGCGGGACCTGGGCGAGAGACGAGTCTCCCCGCTTTCGCCGCATTTGACGGAGATATGACGACCATTGAAAACATCGTCCGCTCTCCTTAGGCTGCGGCTCGCTCTCTCTATATAGAGAGAAGAGGGCGCGCATCTGGCCCGCGGGGGAAGACCTATTCAATATCGAAGGACGGCGCGTTGAACGCTGCGCAAAGAAATCGCCACGCTTCCCTGCTGCGGGCCAGCGGGTTTGAAGATGGCCCAGCACTGACGGTTCAGTCGACTGACGGCGAAATCCCGCAGGGACGCGAGCTCAGCTTTGCCTGGCTCAGCGGCACCGTGATGACCGGCCTGACATCCGTGCTGCTGATGGGCGCGGCTCTTTATGTATCCTTCCAGGGTCAGGACACCTTCTCTACTGCCTATAAGGCACTCCAGCTCGCCGCCCCCAAACTCGAGCAGCCCTTTGCCACCGATATGACGGCAAAGTCCTCCCGCATTCGACCGGTTGCCGAAACGAGGTCCGATCTCGAAACCATCGAGGCCTCCATTCGCCAGGTGGTCGACGGACGCGAAATCCTGCGCAACCAGCCCTTCATCCGGCTGCGCGCCACGCTCGCGACAACCGCGACCTCGCTTTCCGCCGATGCGCCCGCCTATGATCCGGTGGCCATTCTCAATGCCACCCGCCCCCTGCAGGCCGGCGCGCTCGATCTCAATGCCGACGTCTATGGCACCGATGTCGATGGCGAAGTGGCCGTGCGCCAGGCGGATATGCCGCTGAGCACGATCCCCGCCCGCACTATTACCGACGAAATCGCCGCCGACTTCGTGCGCGGCTCCGCCGAAGCCACCTTCTATACAGAGGACGCGCCCCCGACCCTGGCCTATGCTGCGCTCGGACCGAGCCTTGATGCGCTGGCCCGCGATGGCGGCACCGTCTCTCCCAATGGCATTGCCGAAAACGTCACCGTCGTTCCCAAGACGACGCTCGCTTCGGCCAAGGGTCTTGGTCGCACCGAGCGCTTTCTGACGGTTCGCGAAATCGGCCCGCTCGCCGACACCCTGATCCGCAACGGCTTCAGCCGCGCCCAGGTGTCGATGGTGGAAAACACCCTTGCCAACCTCATTCCCGCGGGCGGCCTGCCCGCCGGCATTCGCCTGCGCATTCTCTATGGTCCGCTGACCAGCGACAGCAACAGCCTCGTGCCCTATCGCATGTCGATCTACCGGCCCGAAAGCATGGCCGGCGATCCGCACATCGCCACCGTCGCCCTCAGCGACAATGGTCAATATGTCGTCGGCCTGCAGCCTGATTGGGTCGATTTCCCGCATGAAGACATCGAACAGATCAATGTGGGCAACCTGCCCACCGTCTATCGTTCGATCTGGGAAACCGGCCGCAAGCACGATCTCGATAACGACACCATCGAGCGCATCATCGGCATGTTCGCCTACGACATCGACATGACCAAGCGCATCTCGGCCGGCGACACCATCGAAATCCTCGAAACCCAGGATGCGCCCGAGGCTAAGCCGGAACTGCTCTATGTGTCGCTGACCCTGTCAGGCACCAAGCGTCAGCTCTATCGCTTCGCCACCCAGGACGGCACCGTCGATTTCTATGACCCCGATGGCGAAACCGGCAAGCGCTTCCTCAATCGTCGCCCGCTCGAAGGCGGCGGCACCCTGCGCTCGCGCTTCGGCTATCGCATCCACCCGATCTTCAAGACCCGGAAACTCCATACCGGTGTCGATCTCGCCGCCCCCTCGGGCACCCCGATCTACGCCTCCGGTGATGGCACCATCCAGTATTATCGCTGGCAGTCCGGCTACGGCAACAAGATCGAGATCCAGCACGTCAACGGCTATGAAACCGCCTATGGCCACCTCTCGCGCTTCGTCGATGGCCTCGGCGTCGGCTCCAAGGTGCGCCAGGGTCAGCTCATCGGCTATGTCGGCTCCACCGGCCAGTCGACCGGCCCGCACCTCCACTTCGAGATTCTCATCCACGGCAATCTCGTCGATCCGCTGAGCGTCAAGCTGCCCAAGGACAATGTGCTGGCCCCGCAATATCGCGAGGCCTTCAAGCAGGCCATGGGCCAGATCAACGATCTGCTGGCCCGCGACGGCAGCCCCACCAAGGTCGCTGCCGCCAAAACCCCGTAAAAATCTAGTCTTCGCGTGACACCCAGACGGCAAGTTCATTGCCGCCTGGCTCGCGGAAGTGGAAGCGCCGGCCGCCGGGGAAATCGAACTGCGCCTGGGTGATGACACCACCGGCCGCGATCACCCGCTGTTCCGCCGCATCGAGATCGTCCGTGCGGACGATCGCCATGGTCGCCGCAACGCGGCCTTCCGCCTGGTCGATGCCCCCGTCGATCCCGGCATTGTCGAGCCCATCGTAATCCGGCCCATAGCTGGTCATGCCCCAACCGAACGCCGTCTTGAAAAAGGCGCTGCTCGCCGCCCGGTTGGTCGAGGGAAACTCGATATAGTCGATCTTGTCAGCCATGCTTTGCGCGCCCTTATGTTCCTTATTTGTTCTAGTGCAGAATCGAACCTCGAACAAGCCTTCGCAGATCCAAAAAAGAAGGGCCGGTCAAACGACCGGCCCTTCCAACACATTCAGCATGCCCTACGCAGCTGCGTCAGCCTCGCCCTTGCCACCGGGCAAGAGCAGAATGCCATCATCATCGGCATCGACCACCACGCGTTCGCCATCGGAAACCTTGCCCGAGAGAATTTCCTCGGCAAGGCCATCCTGCACTTCGCGCTGGATGACGCGCTTGAGCGGCCGCGCACCATAGGCGGGGTCATAGCCTTCATTGGCCAGCCACTCCCGCGCCTTGGGCGTCAGTTCCAGAGAAATATCCCGGTCCTTGAGCAGCTTTTCGAGGCGTCCGAACTGGATATCGACAATGGAACCCATATGCTCGCGACCAAGGCGATGGAACAGCAGGATCTCGTCGATACGGTTGAGGAATTCCGGCCGGAAAGCCGCTTTCACCGCATCGAGCACCTTGCCGCGCACCAGCTCCACCGGTTCGCCATCCTTCAGATCCACCAGGTATTCGGCCCCGAGGTTCGAGGTGAGAATGATGACCGTATTGCGGAAATCGACCGTACGCCCCTGCCCGTCCGTCAGCCGCCCATCGTCGAGCACCTGCAGCAAAACATTGAACACATCCGGATGCGCTTTTTCGATCTCGTCGAAGAGCACAACCTGATAGGGCCGACGCCGCACGGCTTCGGTCAGCACGCCGCCTTCGTCATAACCGACATAGCCCGGAGGGGCGCCGATCAGCCGGGCCACGGAATGCTTCTCCATGAACTCGGACATATCGAGCCGCACCATCGCGGTTTCGTCGTCAAAGAGGAACTGCGCCAAAGCCTTGGTCAATTCGGTCTTGCCGACGCCCGTTGGCCCGAGGAACATGAACGAGCCAATCGGCCGGTTCGGATCCTGCAAGCCGGCGCGGGACCGCCGCACGGCCTTCGCCACGGCAGCCACCGCCTCCGCCTGCCCGATGACACGAGCGCCAAGGGACGTCTCCATATGGAGAAGCTTTTCCTTTTCGCCTTCCATCATCCGGTCGACGGGAATACCCGTCCAGCGCGACACCACTTGCGCAATGTCGGTCGGCTCCACGGTCTCCTTGGCCATCACAGGATCAGGCTTGCCGTCGCCATCCGGATCATCGGCCGATTTCAGCCGCTTTTCGAGATCGGGAATGACGCCATAGGCCAGCTCGCCTGCCTTGGCGAGATCGCCCTGGCGCTGGGCAATTTCGAGCTGCGAACGCGCCGCATCCAGCTCTTCCTTGAGCTTTGTAGACCCCTGCAGCCTTTCCTTCTCGGCAAGCCACTTCGAGGACAAGGCCTGCGCCTGTTCCTCGAGCCCGGAAAGCTCATGCTCCAGCCGATCGAGACGCGTCTTCGACCCGTCGTCGGTTTCCTTCTTCAGCGCCTCGCGCTCAATTTTCAGCTGCATGATGCGCCGATCAAGCTCGTCCAGCGCTTCGGGCTTTGAATCGACCGCCATGCGCAACCGCGCCGCCGCTTCATCCATCAGGTCGATGGCCTTGTCGGGCAGGAAGCGGTCGGTGATGTAGCGATTGGAAAGAGTCGCCGCGCTCACCAGCGCCGAGTCGGCAATGCGAATGCCGTGATGCAGCTCATACTTTTCCTTGAGGCCACGCAGGATCGAGATCGTGTCTTCCACGGTCGGCTCGGACACGAACACCGGCTGGAAACGCCGGGCCAGGGCCGGGTCCTTCTCGACATGCTTGCGATATTCATCGAGCGTCGTCGCGCCCACGCAATGGAGTTCACCGCGCGCCAGGGCAGCCTTCAAAAGATTGGACGCATCCATGGCGCCATCGCTCTTGCCCGCGCCAACCAGCGTGTGCATTTCGTCGATGAAGAGAATGATCTGCCCTTCGGCCGACTGCACTTCGCTGAGAACGGATTTCAGCCGCTCTTCAAACTCGCCACGATATTTCGCGCCGGCAATCAGCGCGCCCATGTCGAGCGCAAGCAGGCTCTTGTTCTTGAGCGATTCCGGCACGTCGCCATTGACGATACGGATGGCAAGACCCTCGGCAATCGCCGTCTTGCCGACGCCGGGTTCGCCGATAAGAACAGGATTGTTCTTGGTCCGCCGGCTCAAAACCTGAATGGTCCGCCGAATTTCCTCGTCGCGCCCAATGACGGGGTCGAGCTTGCCCTCGCGCACATCCTGCGTCAGGTCGCGCGCATATTTCTTCAGCGCATCGTAGGCGTTTTCGGCCGAAGCCGAGTCAGCCGTACGCCCCTTGCGGATTTCCTCAATGGCCGTATTCAGCCCCTGCGGCGTCACCCCGGCCGAAGCCAGAATCTTGCCCGCATCGGTATCTTTCTCGACCGTCAGCGCCAGCAGCAGCCGCTCGGCCGTCACATAGCTGTCGCCAGCCTTCTGCGCTGCGCTCTCGGCTGTGTCGAAAACACGGGCCAGTTCGCGGCTCAGGTAAAGCTGCCCGGCATCGCCGGATACTTTTGGAATTTTGTTGAGTGCGGCTTCAACGCCGGCGCGCGCCGCCTTGGCGTCGCCACCCGCGCGTTCAATGAGACCCGAGGCCAGCCCCTGGTCATCGTCGAGCAGCACCTTGAGAAGATGGACCGGCGCGAACTGCTGATGGCCCTTGCCCAGCGCCGCTGTCTGCGCGCTCTGGATAAAGCCGCGCGAGCGCTCGGTGTATTTTTCGATATTCATTCAACTCTCCTTGTCTCGCTCGCCACCCAGCCCTCAAAAGGCACCGGCATGACGACGGAAGCGTCGGTGATGAAACGCCCGCACCAGCAGTTTGGCAGCAAAAGGGCATCGCTCTTTTGCGCTTGATCAAACGGCCAGCTTGAGTTCGGCGCGCTCCAGCATCGAAGAGATATATGGGGAGGTTTTCCGGTGCGGCAATGCCGCCAGCCACCCAAATCGAACCCGGTTTGCAACGTCCGGCAATGGCCCGCAGACTCCCTGATGTTTCGCGCTCTATTGTGACGTATTCGCAAATATATCGGTAAAGATACGCTCACCTTGTTGTCCGAAGAGGGGTTGTGACTCTCAAGATTAAGACACACTGTACCAGTAACCCCGGAGTTGAATGACGTTGGTTTCGGACTATCGTATCGCCGCAAACGACGGCGTTGGTGGCGCTCATGAGCCGGATAGCCCGCGCGGCCCGCAACCGTCCGCAATCGTGGTCAGGGTAACCCTGGCCATTGCCGTCCTTTGGGTGCTGCTGGTGGCCGGCATCGGGTTCTGGTTGTCGCAGAGCAGTCTGACCGAAGAGCTCGATAATCTGGCGGCCAGCGCCGAATATGAGACCCAGACCACTGCAAGCATCATCGACCGGCTCTTCACCGAGACGACCAGTGTAGCCAATATGGTAGCGCGTCAGGGCCAGGTGATCGAGCTCGCCAGTCTTTATCGACGCGACCCACCGGGTCTTGACGAACTGACGCGCGAAGAGCGCGCCGCGATCTTCACCAGCGATGTTCTGGTCCGCGACGTCGGCGACTACATGACCGGGCTCGCCGACGATCTGCACTATGCCCGCATTTACATCAACAACCTGTCGCAGGACACGGTGGCATCGAGTCACTGGACCGAAGAATTCAATATCGTCGGCCAGATTTATGCTGGCCGGGCCTATCTCCTCGACGCCCTGACGCACGGCAGGGGGCAGATGTTCGGCATCGCGCGTCTCAATCAGATGCCGTCCTATTTTGTGACCAGCCGAATCGAGGGAACGGACAGTGTGCCCCTCGGCTCCGTCACCGTCAGGCTCGATGCCCCTGTCATGGCGCGATACCTGACGGGCCGGCATATTGCCCTGATCGTCAACAGCCAAGGCCGCGTCACGACCGCGTCGCACGAGCGTTTCATGCTGCGCAATGTCGCCGCCCTCCTGCCACCGGATGCGATAACGCCGGGCGAGAGCGATGAAGGGCCCGGCGAGCCGATGAACATCGCAGCAATGGAAGCGCCAGAGGCGCAGGACCAGTGGCTCATCGATGGCACGCCGTATCTGATGCGCAGCCAGCCCTTGACCGATGCACAATACCAGCTGGTCACGCTTGCCCCTCTGGATCACCTGGCCCCCATGAACCGCCGACATATCTGGGCCGCCGGCGCCGTCGCAGTGATCGGCCTGGCCCTGATCGCGCTTTGCGGCGTGATCGCAGCACAGCGCGCCGTGCGCCGGCAGGAAGAACGCTATGCGGCCAATTATGATGCCCTGACCGGCCTGCCCAACCGGCGCGTGGTGCAGGCCGAACTGGATCGCTTCTTCTCCGTTGCAAGGCGAGCGCAACAGTCGGTACTGGTGGCCTTTATCGACATGGATGGCTTCAAGACGATCAACGACACCTATGGCCACGGCGTAGGTGACCGCTTCCTGGCCGAGGTCAGCCGGCGCTTGCTGACGGGCCTGCGCGATGGCGACATGCTGGGCCGCTGGGGAGGCGACGAGTTCATTGCGATCAGCCTCACAGCGCGTCCAAAAAGCGACGCACCCGATCGCGCTGTCGATTTGATGCGCAACCGGCTGGCGCCGTTGTTGATCGACACCTACACCTTGGCCGGACGCGTCTTTGAATATTCAGGGGCCAGTTTCGGTATTGTCTGCGCCGACCCCAGGCTCAGCACCCCGCAGGCGACACTCATTCAGGCCGACAAGCTGATGTACGCCGACAAAGAGGCGCGGCGCGATCCGCACCGGGCGACCTCCAAGGCGGCCCAGCTCAAAGCGCGTTTCGACTAACAACCTCATCGGGCAGGACACTGTCGGCCACGCGAATTGCTGGCTCGACAAGAGGTTCTCTCAGCGCCCAAAGTCCAGCAAACAAAAAGGCCGGGCATCGAGCCCGGCCTTTTCAAAATTCTTACTCCGCTGCCGGAGCCGTACCCGCCGTCAAAAACGCCGGCAATTCGCCGACATCGGGCTGCGGCGCATTGGCCGGATCGACGCCGCCTTCACCGCCAGCCGGACGACGGCGACGCGGACGACGCTCGCGGGGCTTGCGGGCCGGCTGTTCGCCGCCTTCGGCAGCAACGGGCTGGGGGGCCGCTTCGCCACCCTCGGCCGCAACCGGCTCGCTGCTTTCGGCAGCGGCAGCTACGGTGCCGGGCTGTTCTTCTTGGGCCTCATGACCCTGGTTCACCTGCACCGGCTGGGGCGAGGAGAAGCGCGAGTTGATGTCGGAGACATCGTCATCGAACTCGTTATCGTCCGGGCTCTGGCCATCGCGCTGGCCATTCATGGCCTGCTGGGCAGAAGAAACGATACGGAAATAATGTTCGGCGTGCTGGAGATAGTTCTCCGCCATCACCGAGTCACCGGACGACTGGGCATCGCGCGCCAGCTGGAGGTATTTTTCGGCGACGTGAGCCGCATTGCCGCGGACCTTTACGTCCGGACCGTTGCTCTCGTAGTTACGCGACAGCGGGTTAACATGCTTGCGGCCGCCATTGCGGTTACGCTGCCGGTTCTTGTTCTGATTTGGTCTCATCGGGTCGCTTTGTCTAACTCTAGATCGGTAAGCGTCACATCTGGGCGGACCGGACTTGTCGCCGGTCTGGCCCCACATCCCGCGAACATCGCTTTGGATGGGGTTATACTGGTTTCATGAAGACCGTATGCTCTCTGCAGCGCCCTCGGAATGATCCGCCCTTCTGATCCCGCTTGGTCCCGAAAACCGGAACAAGCACGGCCCTTGCCGCAAGATTTGGATATAGGGTGTGGTCGCTGCGGCGCCCATGATGCGCCATTGACAGCACGATCAAACTAGCGGTTTTCGCCGGTCTTGACCAGCACAAAGTATCCAGTGCCGGGTTTCTGTGCTTTTGCACGCTAGATGTGGTGCGCCGAAACCACACGATCAAGCCCCGCAAGGTCCTTCTCGACCGAGATTCGTGAAAATCCCGCCGCCGCAAAGAGATTCGAAACCGCCGCGCCCTGGTCATAACCAATCTCGACCAGCACTTTGCCGCCCGGCTTCAACCATGCGCCCGCCTCGGCCGCGATGATCCTATAAGGCCCCAACCCATCCGGCCCGCCATCCAGCGCCAGCCGTGGATCAAAATCCTTCACCTCTGGTGCGAGCGTCTCGACGACCTCGGACGAGATATAGGGCGGATTAGAGAGAATAAGGTCGAAGCGCGATTCTTCAGCTCGATCGTCTCCCTCCCCCTTGTGGGGAGGGAATGAGGGTGGGGGTAAGAGAGCCCCGAACCAATCCCCCTGCCGCAAGTTCAGCCGCCCGCTCACCCCATTACGCTCGGCATTCCTCCCGGCCATTTCCAGCGCTCGTGGATTGATGTCGCTTGCCACCCCGGACGCATCCGGCCGGTTCGCCAGAATGGAAATCGGAATGCACCCCGACCCCGTACCAAGATCGACGAAGCGTCCACCCGTCGGCAGCGCTTTCAGCGCCAGATCGACCAGCAGTTCCGTGTCGGGTCGCGGCTCCAGAGTTGCCTCGTTGAGCGCGAACTCGAGCCCATAAAATTCCTTGTGCCCGATGATCCGCGCCACCGATTCACCAGTCAGCCGCCTCTGCATCAGCTCGGACACGCTCGATGCCAACAGTGTGCTAACAAACTCGCTCTCGCGCGTCGCCAATTGCAGCGCGTCAAAACCCAGCGCGTGACCAACAAGCAGCTTGGCGTCCAGCGTCGCCGTACCGGCACCATTGGCCGCCAGCACATCCCGCCAGCGCCGCCAGAGCGCGCCAACGGTAATGGCCTCGCTCAGTTGGAACTCTCCATGGCCGCGAGCTGCGCCGCCTGGTTTTCGGTAATCAGCGCCTCGATCAGTTCATCCAGCGCTTCGCCCGCTATCACCTTGTCGAGCTTATATAAAGTCAGGTTGATCCGGTGATCCGTCACCCGGCCCTGCGGGAAATTATAGGTACGAATGCGCTCGGAGCGATCGCCCGAACCCACCTGCCCCTTGCGCTCGGCCGAGCGGGCGCTGTCGCGTTCCTCGCGCTGCATTTCATAGAGCCGCGCCCGCAGAACCACCATGGCCTGCGCCCGGTTCTGGTGCTGCGACTTCAGCGCCGACGTGACCACGATCCCGGTCGGCAAGTGAGTGATACG
The DNA here is from genome assembly GCF_017307565.1 of Devosia sp. Lineage (GTDB taxonomy): Bacteria > Pseudomonadota > Alphaproteobacteria > Rhizobiales > Devosiaceae > Devosia. The sequence goes on along the minus strand of NZ_JAFKHD010000450.1, from coordinate 1,173 downwards.
AACCGCCGAGTCAGTGGTGTTGACGTGCTGCCCACCGGCGCCCGAAGCACGCATCGTGTCGATGCGGATATCTTCATTTCTGATATCAATATCAATGTCTTCGACCTCGGGCAGCACCGCCACCGTCGCCGCCGACGTATGAATACGCCCCGACGCTTCCGTCGCCGGCACACGCTGCACGCGGTGCACGCCGGACTCGTATTTCATCCGCGCATAAACGCCCTTGCCCGAGACATTGGCGATGATTTCCTTAAAGCCCCCCATATCGCCGGGGCTCTCTTCCATCACCGTCACCTTCCAGCCGCGCGTCGCTGCATAGCGCTCATACATGCGGAAGAGGTCGCCGGCGAACAGCGCCGCTTCGTCCCCACCGGTGCCGCCACGAATTTCAAGGATGATCGACTTTTCGTCGGCCTCGTCCTTGGGCAGCAGCATGATGAAAATCGATTGGGTAAGAAGCTCAATCTTTTCATCGAGTTCTTCGATTTCTGCCATGGCCATCTCGGCCATGTCCTTGTCCGGTCCCTTGGCAAGGGACTCGGCCTCGGCGCGGTCGCGCTGCGCCTTGTGGTAGGCATTGATCTCGCCCACGATCGGGGAGAGATCAGAATGCTCCTTGGAGAGTTTTGCCAGTTCGTCCGGGCTCGCGCCGCCCGAAAGGGCAGCTTCGATATATTGGAAACGGGTGGCAAGCGCTTCGAGCTTGTCCTCTGGCAAAGCGGGCATACTGGGTCTTTCCGGAGCTATCGGGGCTCTGGATAATCGCCAGCGCCACCAATCGCAAGCAGAACTAGGGTTGCGACCCTAGCCCATGGGCAGGTTCTGCTTCTCCACCCATTCCTTCAACAGATCGCGAATGGCAACACCGTCGGCCCCAACGCTGAGTGCCGCAGCCACCGCTTCCTGGATCGGCTTGAGCTCGAGATTGAGCACCAGTTCCTTGATCGGCCCGATGGATGCCGGCCCCATGGAAAGCCGGGTCATCCCGATCGCCATCAGCGCCAGCGCCTCCATCGGCTTGCCGGCCAGCTCGCCGCACATGGTCACCGGCTTGTTGTGCCGGCGCGCCGCATCAACGACGAGGCGAAGGGCCCGCAGGCGCGGCAACGCGATGGGGTCATAGTTCTTCGACACGCGCGGATTGGCCCGGTCGGCCGCCGTCAGAAACTGCAC
>NZ_JAFKHD010000449.1 GCF_017307565.1 Devosia sp. | reverse complement strand
CTTTGAGGGCATCCCGACGCTGATGGCCTACGCCATGAAGGCCAATTCCAACCAGGCCGTTCTCACCCTGATGGCCCACGAAGGCTGCGGCGCCGATGTTGTCTCGGGCGGCGAACTCCAGCGCGCCCTCGCCGCCGGCATTCCCGCCGAAAAGATCGTCTTCTCCGGCGTCGCCAAGACCGTCGCCGAAATGCGCCAGGGCCTTACCGCTGGCATCAAGTGTTTCAACGTCGAGAGCGAGCCCGAACTTGAACGCCTCTCGATGATCGCTAGGGATATGGGCCTCACGGCCCGCGTCTCCGTTCGTGTCAATCCTGATGTCGATGCGCGCACCCACGCGAAAATTTCGACCGGCAAGAGCGAGAACAAGTTCGGCATCCCGTTCAAGCGCGCCCGCGAAGTCTATCGGCGCATCGCCGAGCTCCCGAACATCGTCGCCGTCGGCGTCGATATGCATATCGGCAGCCAGATCACCGATCTCGAACCGTTCGGCAACGCCTTCGGCCTCATGGCTGAACTCGTAACCGCCCTGCGCGCCGATGGCCACGACATCCACCATGTCGACGTCGGCGGCGGCCTCGGCATTCCCTATCATCACGATCAGGAAGCCCCGCCGCATCCGGAAGCCTATGCCGCCGTCGTCCGCGACAAGATCGGCCAATTGGGCTGCACCCTCGTCATCGAGCCCGGCCGTCTTCTGGTCGGCAATGCCGGCATTCTTGTCACCAAGGTCGAATATGTGAAGGAAGGCTCGTCCAACTTCATCATCGTCGACGCGGCGATGAACGACCTGATCCGCCCCACGCTTTACGAAGCCCATCACGACGTCGAACTGGTCAACCAGTCCAACCTGCCGCCGATCACTGGCGATATCGTGGGCCCTGTCTGTGAAACCGGCGACTATCTTGCAAAAGGCCGCACCATCCCCGGCGTCAAGGAAGGCGACCTGCTCTCCATCATGAGCGCTGGCGCCTACGGCGCCGTCATGGCCTCAACCTACAATTCCCGCCCGCTGATCCCCGAAGTGCTCGTTGACGGCCCGCGCTGGCACGTCATCCGCCCGCGAAAGTCGATCGAAGAATTGCTGGCGCTCGATTCCGTGCCGGACTGGGTGTGAGGCCCTAGCGCTCCAGCACCCACGGTGTCATTCCCGCGAAAGCGGGAACCTCCGTTTTGGAAAAATGAATCTTACAGTTGTCGTCACCACCGGGCTTGTCCCGGTGGTCCATGCCTTGGCAACATGGATTGCCGGGACAAGCCCGGCAATGACGACAGATTGAGAGTACGGCTTTGGAGTCTACTCTTCCCGGGCCTGCCGCGCCAGCGACAGCACCTCAACCGGCCGCCCCTCCAGCGCGTCATCAACCTTCGCCAGCAGTTCCGCCAGCGTGAACGGCTTTACGATCACATCGTAAACCAGCGCCTCGAGCCCATGTGCGCGCTCGCGCTGGTCGGCAAAGCCGGTCATCAGCACGATAGTCACATCGGGGAAAGCCGCGCCTACCTGCAGGGCCAGCGCAATCCCGTCCATCACCGGCATCTTGATGTCGGAAAGCAGCAGGTCAAATTTCCCGCCTTCCGCTTCCATGGTTTCGGCGGCGAGGCCGCCATCTTCCTCGGCCACCACGTCGTGGCCCTTCATGGTGAGCGCACTCACCACGAAAGCGCGGACGGAAGGATCATCTTCAGCGACAAGGATACGGGCCATGGGCAATTCTCCGGGCAGCAGGCCTGCGACAGTGTCGCGTGGTCCGGGCCTGTCCGGGACCAGACGACAGGCCGCATGCTGGATTCAATATAGGAACGATCCCATCAGTGGTGAACAGCGGGTGCCGGCGCTTCGGCAGGCGCTTCCCCCAGCGGTTCCGATTGCGGCACCGGCTCGTTCGACGCTTCGCCAGCGGTTGCAGGGCTCGCCTGGTCACCACCGCTCGCACCGGCTCGGCCGCCGGCAAAAGTCAGCCGCACCTTGACCGCCTCGCTCGGCGGCAGGGGCAGGCGCGTATCGAGCGTGGCGCGTTCGCCGGCCATCAGGTCACGAATGCGCGGGGTCACGCTCCATTCATAGATCGTATGGCCGGTGGCATCGATAAGGCTCACCAGCACTGGGGGCACCTGCACCGGCTTGGGCATCAGCCCGACGATCTGGGCCGAAACCACCAGCACTTCCTTGCCTTCGCTGAGGCCGCGTGTCGATTGCAGGCTCGAAAGTTCGAGGCCAACGACGTTCACCCCAAGACCGATGGCCTGGTAGATGCCGGCAAGGTCCGGATTGCGCTCGACGATCTGCACCCGCCCGAAATAGGCAATAGCGAGAATCCCGGCAAGCATCACCGCGCCGACGACGCGCGCATAGCGACGCATACGAGCCAAGGGCAGGCGCGAAACCATCGCCGTCTGCCGGCGCGATAGCGCCTTTTGGCGGGCGCGCACCTGCGCTGCCGTTTCGCGTTTTTTGGTCGGGCGCGGCTCTACCGGACCGATCGTCTGGGGCGCATCGCCAAAAGTGGTTTTTTCCTCGGCCTCAATGGCGGCGTCGAGCGCCTCTTCAGCCATGGATTCAAACAGGCGGTCCGATTCGGGATCGGGATCAGGCACCAGTTTCAGGTCGGGTTTGGTCTCGGCGAGCGCGGCCTGCTGCCAGGATTGCTGACACGAGGCACACTGCACCTTGCGGCCAGCCGAGCCGATGGCCTCATAGGTCACCTGGTATTTCGTCTGGCAATTGGGGCAGGTAATGATCATCGGGCCGGCAACCATGTCGGATATTGCCCCGACCCTAGCCCCGAGCGGGTTAATACTCCTCAAACCCATGAAAGATCACAATTGTGCCGCTTTCCCCCCGGCATAGCGGGGAACAATGCCGCGACTGGCGTGATCTGGAAAAGTGGATACCGGTTTTCCGACAAAGATCATGCGTCTGCTCAAGACGGCGGCACTGCTATGATGCCGCCCACTCGTGATTCGCTTTTTGCGGCAAGACCACCGGACGAGCTGGGGAGCACCCGTTCTTGATCGATTTTTCCGATGTCGGCCTGCGCTATGGCAATGGTCCTGAAATCCTCAGCGATCTCACCTTTTCCATCGAGCCCGGCTCCTTCCATTTTCTGACCGGCCCCTCCGGCTCGGGCAAGACCAGCCTCCTTCGCCTGCTGCTGCTGTCGTTGAAGCCCAGCCGGGGCAAGGTGACGATGTTCAACGAAGACGTCGGCACGCTCGACCGCGACAGCCTGCTGCAGATGCGCCGCCATATCGGCATCGTCTTCCAGGAATTCCGCCTTCTCGACCATCTGACGACCTTCGAGAACGTCGCCCTGCCGCTGCGCGTCCTTGGCCAGCCGGAAAGCGAATATCGCCCCAACGTCACCGAGCTGCTCGAATGGGTTGGCCTCGGCGAACGCATGCACGCGCTCCCCACGGTTCTCTCCGGGGGTGAAAAGCAGCGCGCCGCCATCGCCCGCGCCGTCATCGCCCGCCCCAAAATCCTGCTCGCAGACGAACCCACCGGCAACGTCGATCCCGATCTTTCGAGCCGCCTCGTTCATCTCTTTGCCGAGCTCAACCGGACGCTGGGCATGACCATCATCCTCGCGACGCACGAATTGCCGCTGCTCGAGCGCTTCTCCTATCCGCGCATGGTGCTCAACAAGGGGGCTCTGACCATCCATGACTAGGAGCCTTCTGTCCCGCCTGCCCCATTGGCTGCCCTTCCCCCGTCGCGGCGGCGGCGCCCCCATCGTGCCAGAACACTCGGTTGCCGGCCGCACCCTGCTGCTGCTCATCACCATCATGAGCTTCCTTTCCGCCGTAACCCTCGGCGGTGTGGTGCTGGTACAGAAATCAGCCATTGCCTGGTCTGCCGATGTCGGCCGCGAAATGACCATCCAGATCCGCCCCGTCGAGGGCGAGGTGATGGAAAGCAGCCTGCGCACCGCGGTGTCCCTTGCTGAAGCCACCCCCGGCGTTGCCGGCGCCCGGGCGCTGACCGTCGAGGAAAGCCAGTCCCTGCTCGAACCCTGGCTCGGCGCCGGGCTCGATCTCTCCGCCATTGCCATTCCGCGCCTCATCGTCGTGCAACTAGCCGATCCCGTAGACGCCGATATCGAGCAGTTGCAGCGCAATCTTCAGGCGATCAAGGGCGCGAGCCTTGATACCCACGCCGCCTGGCGACAACAGCTCAACACCATGGCGGGCACGGTGGTCGTCTCGGGCCTCCTTGTCCTCGGCCTTATCGGCGTCGCCACGGTTCTGGCCATCATCTTCGCGACGCGCGGCGCCATGGCGTCGAACCGCGAGATTGTCGACGTGCTCCATTTCATCGGGGCATCCAACAAATTCATTGCCGGTGAATTCCAGGGGCGGTTCCTCTCCATTGGCCTGCAAGGCGGGCTTCTGGGCGCGGTTCTGGCAGCCCTGTTCTTCGTCCTCATCGGCACGGCCGCCGGTTCGGTTCTCCCGACAGAGGCCACCGCGCAAGTCGGCTATGTGTTCGGCAGTTTCGTGCTCGGGGTCGATGGCATCATCTTCATCGCGCTCGTCGTGCCGGTGATTGCGGCCCTCACCGCCATCACCTCGCGCATGACCGTCCGCCGCTATCTCAGCGAGGCCTCCTGACCCACTCGTCAGCGGGCTTTTAGCCCGCTATGGATGGTCGGACCAAAGGGCTGGAGGAAACAAGCCGATGAGAACCGTGATCCAGGCGATCCGTACGGCGCTGTTTTATCTGCTCTTTATCGGGCAGACGGCCGTCATCGCCATCATCATTGGCGTCGTCGGGCTCTTTGCCGGCCGCACCCGCTTCACCTGGGCTCTCGCCCAGTACTGGTGCTGGTCCAACGTGCAGTTCCTGCGCTGGATTACTGGCGTCCGCACCGAGGTCAGCGGCATCGAGAACATCCCGCCCGGCGGCTGCATCATCGCCTCAAAGCACCAGTCCGACTGGGACGTTTTCGCGCTCTTCCCCCATACCGGCCGCCCCGCCTATATCGTCAAGAAAGAGCTGATGAACATCCCGTTCTTCGGCTGGGCCGCGCGCTCGCTCGATTGCATCGAGATCGACCGCAAGAAGGGCGCCGAGGCCATCCCTCAGATGATGCGCCAGGCCCATGCCGCGCTCGATCGCGGCTGCCGCATCGTCATCTTCCCCGAAGGCACGCGCAAACCCGCCCTCGCCCCCGCCGATTATCGCCAGGGCATCGTCCGCCTCTATACCGAGCTCAATGTGCCGGTAGTCCCCGTCGCCCTCAATTCGGGCCTTTTCTGGGGACGCAATTCGCTCGTCATCTGGCCCGGCCTTGCTCGCGGCAAGTTCCTGCCCGCCATCGAACCGGGCCTTGCTCCCGACGTTTTCTCCGAGCGCCTGCGTACCACGATCGAAACCCATTCCGATGCGCTGAGCCTTGCCGCCGTCGATTCGGGCCTCAGCCGCCCCGTCGATTCCACCCTTGCCGAGCGCATCGAGGCGGCCCGCCGGCGCTCCACCGTATCTTGACGCAACAAAGCCACAAATTACCACATCTAGTAGGCGAATGACGCAACTTGACTGATTCGCGTCATTTGTTCTAATTTTGTTCTACTCCGGTTTGGGAGGGACAGGGATGCTTTCGTGGATTGAGGCCGGCTTCGAACCGGCAATGCCGCAGACCAGAACCACGCCATGGATGGGCCTTTCGGGCCGCACCTATCGGCTGGATATCGAGAACCTGCGCACCTTCATCCTTAAGGGCGCGGACCTTTACCTCATCGCCCGCGGCAATGCCGTGCTCTGGGTCGGCTGCGGCCTCGACCTCGTCACCGAACCGCAAATTCGCGTCAATTTTCGCAAGGCGCTCAGCCGCGCCGATGGCGTTTTCCGCCTCGCCCGCCCCGAGGCCGACAATGAACGCCTCTCGATCATTGCCGATCTGGAAGGCGCCGTTCCCGGCCCGCTCGATCAGGCGGCCTGACCGCCCGCTTCCCCTTCGAGCCGCCGCGCCAGGTCCATCAGCACCCGGTCGCGGATACCGAGGCTTTCGAGGTGCCGCGCCGTGTTGATGACATAGTCGACATTGCGCCCGGAAATGCCCACGCCCGCCCGCACCATGGCGAGCGTTTCCTCGAGATCGAGCTTGCCGGCAAACTGCTCGTGCCGCTCATCGACCACAAAGGTCAGCGCCGACACCCGCCGCCCATCATCGAGCAGCACCGGCCGCATCACGTCGCGATAGACCTGTGTCACCTGTTCGCGCTCCTCGAGATAGGCGCGCACCCCGGTCCAATCGTCTGCTGCCACCTCGAACACCATGCCGCGCACCGACCCGCCCCGCGTCAGCCCAAAGACCAGCCCCGGCTGCTCCACCGTGCCGCGATGGTGATGGGAAATGATCGAAAGCGAGCGATGCGCCCCCTTGAGGCGTCCAAGATTGGTGGAAACGAACGGAAATCCCGGATTCCAGATCAGGGACCCATAGCCAAAGACCCAATGGGTGTTGTTGTCTTCACCTGAATTCATGCTCGCCGGCCCAATCCTAAACGCCGCTTCGTCTATCCGCCGACACCGCCCAAATTCGGGCAAACGCCTGCTCATCTATCTCGCTTATCCAAACCCGGTCGCGACGAGACCACAACCATAGTCTAGTCAAACCTCATATGAGCAAAGGTTGACCGTGACGACCCGCTTTTCCCTTTGGCCCGTCCAAGGATAAAACCGCATCCATGAAAAAACGAATCATCATCCTGGGCGCCGTTGTGCTGCTCGTCGTCCTCGGCGCAAGCGCCGCCTGGTATTACGCCGCTGGCCTGGTGCGCCAGGAGATTGAGAAACTGGCCTTTGCCGATGGCGAGACCAGTCCGCAGCTCTCCTGCGCCAATCTCGGCATCGGCGGCTATCCCTTCGCCTTCGACATCGACTGCACCGACGCGGTCGCGGTCTCGGGTGATCTCATGGTGGAAACCCCCGGCCTCCGCCTCAGCGCCATGGTCTACCAGCCGACCCATATCCTCGCCTCGGTCCGCGGTCCGGCCCAGATTTCCGATGCCTTTACCGGACAGCGCTCCGCCGTCTCCTGGTCGAGCCTCGATGGCAGCCTGCGCCTCACCGACAATCGCATCGCGCGCCTCTCGCTCGTCGGCAATGACCTCTCCTGGAACGATCTGCTGCTCGGCGACACGACGCTGGCCAAATCCTCCCATGTCGAACTGCACCTGCTCGACATGCCGGAGGCCCATGACGTCGAGCGCAAGCTGGCTTCGCTCGCGCTTTACCTCAAGGCCGACGCCGTCAACGTGCCCGCCGCCACGCTCACCGACACCGCGCTCGAAGTCGAAGCCGAACTCTCCGGCCTCCCCGATGATCTGACAACGCTCGGCGCCAGCCCCATCCTGCCCACCTGGCAGCAGGCCGGCGGCCATCTCAAGATCGTCGGCATCCGCATGAACGATGCCACATCCGATCTCAACGCCTCGGGCGATCTCGCCCTCGACGCCCGGGGTTTTCCAACCGGCTCGATCTCCATTGATTCCAAGGGCGTCGTCGAACGCATCGGCCCGCTGATCGAAGAGCCCTGGCGCACCCTCGTCCTCGGCGTCCCCGGCGCCGATGGCCGACACACCAATCAGCTCAATTTCAAGGGCGGCACCCTGTCATCCGGCCTCGTGCCGATTACAGCCCTCCCGCCCCTGTTCTGATCCGGACAATCAGGGCCCTCGGGAGAAATCCCGGGGGCGTCTCAGCCAAGCGGAGCCGGCCACTCATGCTCCGGAAGCAAGGTCCGCAGCGACACTGACCTTTCCCAGCCCAGCACGATCTGAGCATCGAGGTTCTGGTGGTCGACCTGCCGCATGAATTCGCGGCAGATCCCGCAGGGCGGAAGCACGTGCAGCTCCTCCGTCGCCTCATTGCGCCAAACCGCGACGATACTCTCGAAGCGATATTCTCCCGCCGTGATCATCGCGGCGATAGCGCTGCGTTCCGCACAAAGCCCCCAACTGGCGGTATCGACGCACACTCCCTCATAGATATGGCCGCTCGCCGAGACGACCACCGCGGCAACGTCCCCATGCAACCGGCCATCCGGTGTCCGGTGAGGCTTGAGCAAGGTTGCTGCGCGCTTGATGAGAGCTTCGTTCTGCATGGCCCCGCTCTATCAGGCCCATGCCGTCTGGATAGGGGAGCGTGGCCCACTGGGCCGCGCTCCCCAACACCTCTTACATGTGCGTACCACCGTCGATCCGCAGTTCGGTGCCGGTCACGAAGGCACCGTCATCGGACGCCAGCATGGCGATGACGCCGGCAACGCTGGCGGGGCTGGCAAACCCGTCCCCGATGGACGGCGACATTTTCGCAAAGAGCGAGAAATCGGCATCCGCCGGAATACCCGGGGTTTCCGTCATGCCCGAGGCGATGCTGCCCGGTGCCACGGCAACGGCGCGCAGCCCCTGCTTGGCATATTCGGACGCGATCGTATGGGTGAAGGACTGGATACCGCCCTTGGAAGCTGCATAGGCCGCCATATAGGGATGGGCAAAGCTGGCCGAGGTCGAGCTGAAATTGACCACGACGCCACGGCCCGAGGCGAGCAGTAGCGGCAGGCATTCCCGCGTCACCAGAAACGTGCCGGTCAGGTTGACGGCAAGGATCGTGTTCCAGAGGTCAAGGCTCGTCTTGTGCGTATGCTCCGAGCGCAGGATGCCGGCTGCATTGACCAGCACATCGAGACGCCCCGCCTTGGCGATGGCGCCACCGATCTCCTTCTTGACGGCCGCTTCATCGCTGATATCGGCGGTGATGAGGGTCAGCCTTTCGGCCGCGCCCGCCGCGCGGGCCCGCTCTTCGGTTGCCTTGAGCCCCTTTTCCGACACATCGAGTGCCAGCACCTGTCCGCCTTCGGCGAGCAGGCGTTCCACGGTTGCCTGCCCGATGCCCGAACCGGCGCCGGTGACGAGGATGATACGATCTTCAAATCTGTTCATGAGTCACAGTTCCACAATGCCGGCCTGCCGCTTTGGGGCACGAACCGGCGCATCATTGCTGTGCCGCAAGCATCTTGCGGCGGTGAGGGATGATTTTGGGAAGCTGCGTTAACTGGCGATCCAGCACAGGATACCGGCCACGTAGAAACTGCCCGCAGAAAGCGAGAAGATTTCGGCCATTGATCTTGCGCGGATAGACATGGGCGCTGCTCTATCGCCGGATCGCGTTTCCTGTCAATGATGTCGCGCCGGTCGATGCAAACTGCGCTTCGAATCCCCAAAGCCCATGTTGCCAAGCGCCCGCAACTGCTCTATAGAGCCCCACAATCCCAACAGAGACGTGTCTCTGGGCCGCTCTGGCGGCGCAACGATTTTGATTTCGGAGTACCGACCATGGCAGTGCCAAAACGAAAGACCTCGCCGATGAAGCGCGGCTTCCGCCGCTCGCACGACGCGATTGCCAACCCCACCTATGTCGAAGACAAGGATTCGGGCGAGCTGCGTCGTCCGCATCACGTCGACCTCAAGACCGGCATGTATCGCGGCCGGCAGATTCTCGCCGTCAAGAGCTGAGCCGAAAGGCTAGCGGCGCAGATGCGCGCGACCTGATATTGAAGCGGCCGATCCTTGGAAAAGGGTCGGCCGTTTTGTTTTTCCTCATGAATTCCGCCGATAAGAGCGGCCAGCAACTTGGAGAGCCAGATATGACCATGCGTATTGAATCGGACACGATGGGCACCATCAACGTGCCGACCGACAAGTATTACGGTGCTCAGACGGCTCGCAGTCTCGCCAATTTCGACATTGGCGGGGAAAAGATGCCCAAGGAAATCATCACCGCCTTCGCCATCCTCAAGAAGGCCGCGGCGATCACCAATACCAAGCTCGGCCTCCTCGACCCAGCGCTGCGCGACCTCATCGTCGCCGCAGCCGATGAAGTCATCGATGGCAAGCTCGACGATCATTTCCCGCTCGTCGTCTGGCAGACGGGTTCCGGCACCCAGTCGAACATGAATGTCAACGAGGTCATCTCCAACCGCGCCATCGAAATGGCCGGCGGCACCATGGGCTCCAAGAAGCCCGTGCATCCCAATGACCACGTCAATATGAGCCAGTCGTCCAACGACACCTATCCAACCGCCATGCACATCGCGGCGATCGAAGCGGTCGTGAACTACCTCTTCCCGCGCGTCAAAATCCTGCGCGACACGCTCGATGCCAAGGCCCAGGAATTCATGGACGTGGTCAAGATCGGCCGCACCCATCTCCAGGACGCGACGCCCCTGACGCTCGGTCAGGAAATGAGCGGCTGGGTCGCCCAGATCGACCTCGCGGTGAAAGCCATCGAAGTCACCCTGCCCCAGCTGCGCGAACTCGCCCTTGGCGGCACCGCCGTCGGCACGGGCCTTAACGCCCATCCCGACTATGCCGTCGCCGTCGCCGCGGAAATTTCCACGCTTTCGGGCCACGAATTCATCACCGCGCCGAACAAGTACGCCGTCATGGCCGGCCACGACGCCTTTGTCGGCACTTCGGGCGCCCTCAAGCAGCTCGCCGTTGCCTTCATGAAGATCGCCAATGACGTGCGCTGGCTCGCCTCCGGTCCCCGTTCGGGCCTCGGGGAACTGACCATTCCGGAAAACGAACCCGGCTCCTCGATCATGCCGGGCAAGGTCAATCCGACCCAGTCCGAAGCCATGACCATGGTCGTCGCCCATGTCATGGGCAATGACGCCGCCATCGGCTTTGCCGCTTCCCAGGGCAATTTCGAGCTCAACGTCTTCAAGCCCGTCATCGCCTACAACTTCCTGCAGTCCGTGCGCCTTCTCGCCGACGCCGCAAAGAGCTTCAACGACAACTGCGCCATCGGCATCCAGCCCGATCGCAAGCGCATCAAGCAGCTCGTTGATCAGTCGCTGATGCTGGTGACTGCGCTCAACCGCAAGATCGGCTACGACAACGCCGCCAAGATCGCGAAAACCGCGCACAAGAACGGTTCCACACTGCGCGAAACCGCCATCGACCTCGGCCTCCTCACCGGCGAAGAGTTCGACGCCGAAGTGAAGCCCGAACAGATGGTGGGCCCACTGACGATCAAGAAGTGATCGTCGGTCGCTGACGCTAAAGAAGTAAGGGCCCCTACGCCCAAGAATGCCAATGCCGCCCTTCGGGGCGGCATTTTTGTTTACTCAGTCTGTCGACGTCGCGGTCCAATAGTGCTCCGAGATATTGCGCGCATTCTCGATGATATGCCCCGCGATCTCAGGATCTCCGCCAAGAAACGTGTCGGGATCACCTCCGCATAGCGTCACGAACAGACGCTGCTGCACGAAGGCGG
>NZ_JAFKHD010000448.1 GCF_017307565.1 Devosia sp. | reverse complement strand
GCTTTCTGTCCACAGCGAGCGAGCCGGACATGTCAAAAGTGCTAAACCTGATCGTGCGCCGCCTGGTGCAGTTGCCGATCATGATCCTCGGGATCACCTTCCTCGTCTTCTTCGTGATGTCGTTCTCCAATATCGACCCGGCCATTACGGCGCTGGGCGAGGGAGCGTCGGTTGAAGCGCGGCAGGAATACAGGCTCGAACATGGCCTCGATGATCCGCTGTTGACGCGCTATGTGCGGTTCGTTTCGGGCCTCGCTCATTTCGACCTCGGCACCTATTCGGCGCGGCAGTTGCCCGTGATCGACGAGGTGATGCGGGCCTTTCCGATCACGTTGCAGTTGACCTTTCTAGGACTGATCTTTGCGGTGATCGGGTCGCTTATTCTGGGCGTCGTCGCGGCGATCTATCGCGATCGCTGGCCGGACCAGATCATCCGCGTCTTGTCCATAGCGTCGCTTTCGACGCCATCGTTCTGGCTGGCGGTGCTGCTGATCCAACTGCTCGGCAACAAGGTGGGGATTTTTTCCATGCTGCCCACTTCGGGGAAGCTGCCGGTGCTGACCAGCGATTTCGGCGGATGGTTCCTGCGCATGCTGCTGCCGTCGGTGGCGCTGGCCGTGCCGGTGATCGGCCAGCTCTCGCGCGTGGTCCGCACGGCTGTCGTCGAGGAACTCGACCGCGACTATGTCCGCACCGCGCTCGGCGCAGGGATTCCGCGACATGTGGTTGTTGGCCGAAATGTGCTGCGCAATGCGCTCATCACCCCGATCACCGTGCTTGGCCTGCGCATCGGCTACCTCATGGGCGGCGCGGTGGTGATCGAGATCATCTTCAATATCAACGGGATGGGCATGCTGATCATGAACGGCGTGACGAATAACGAGCCCAATCTGGTGCAGGGTGTGACCCTCACCGTGGCTCTCGCCTTTGTCGTGATCAATGTCATTGTCGACCTGCTCTACGTGCTGGTCAACCCGCGCATCAGGACGATCTGACGTGATCAGGACCGAGACCACTCAAAAACTCTCCCGGCCGGGCATGCGCCTTTCGGGGCTGCGCCACCTGCCGCTGACATCGAAAATCGCCCTCGGCCTGCTGGTGCTGGTCGGGCTCATGGCGGTGTTCGCGCCGCTTATCTCGCCCTATGATCCGCTGGCGACCGGACTGACGCGCGGCCCAGCGGCCCCCGATGCGGCGCACTGGTTCGGCACTGACCGGCAGGGCCGCGACGTGCTGTCGCGCCTGGTCCATGGTTCAGGCTATTCGCTGGTTATCGGGCTCGCGGCGACTGCGGTTGCCCTACTGGCCGCCTCGGTGCTCGGCGCCATCACGGCGACGGCGCACAAATGGGTCGCCGAGACGCTGATGCGCTTGCTCGACATGATCATGTCCTTCCCCGGCATTGCCCTTGCGGTCATGCTGGTGACGGTCTTCGGCCAATCGTTGCCGGTGCTGGTCCTGACGATCGCCTTTCTCTACACGCCGCAGCTGACCCGCGTCATTCGCGCCAATATCATAGGCCAGTTCGGTGAGGACTATGTGGCCGCAATCCGGGTGATGGGGGCCTCGACACCGCGCATCCTGATCAAGCATGTCGCGCGCAATTGCCTGGCGCCGATCCTGGTCTTTGCGACCGTGCTCGTTGCCGATGCTATCGTGTTCGAAGCCTCGCTTTCGTTCATTCAGGCCGGCGTTCCCGATCCGGAACCCTCCTGGGGCAATGTCATGGCTTCGGGGCGGCAGCTGGTGATGTCGGGTGGCTGGTGGCCGACGCTTTTTGCCGGTGCGCTGATCACCACGACCGTGCTGGCGCTCAATATTCTTGCCGAGGGCATGACCGACGCGATGGCCGCGCCGCGCAGCCGGACGCAGGTCAATGCCAGTGCCGTGGCCGCCGCCATCGATCAGGCGGAAAAGCCCAAGGCCAATGTTGCCGCCGAGCCAGTCGTCTCGCTCGAAGATCGCCTGGCGCAGCTGCGCGCCGTCGAAAGCGCGCGCACCGATCGCCTGGTCTATGCCGAGGGGGCAGCGCCGCTGCTTGAAGTGCGCAATCTCAGCATCGCGTTTCCGCGTCATGGGGCGGTCAATGTGGTCGACAATGTCTCGTTCAGCGTGCGGCCGGGGGAGACAATGGCGCTGGTCGGCGAGTCCGGTTGCGGCAAGTCGATCACCTCGCTCGCCATCATGGGCCTGCTCGATCCGCGCGCGAAAATTCAGGGCGAAATCCTCTTCGAGGGCAAGAACCTGCTCGCCATGACCGAGCGGCAGCGCAATGGGCTGCGCGGCAAGGGCATCGCCATGATCTATCAGGATGCGCTCTCGTCGCTGAACCCGGCCATGCTGATCCGCGCGCAGATGAAGCAGCTGACCTCGCGCGGCGGCACCCGGAGCGCCGAAGAGCTGCTTGAACTCGTCGGGCTCGATCCCAAGCGCATCCTTAATTCCTACCCGCACGAGCTTTCCGGCGGCCAGCGGCAGCGCGTGCTCATCGCCATGGCGCTGACCCGCGACCCCAAGCTGGTGATCGCCGACGAGCCGACGACGGCGCTCGACGTCACCGTGCAGAAGCAGGTCGTCGAACTGCTCAACCGGCTCCGCGAGGAACTCGGCTTTGCCATGCTCTTCGTCTCGCACGACCTGGCGCTGGTGGCCGAAATCTCGCATCGCGTGGCGGTCATGTATGCCGGGCAACTGGTCGAGCGGGGCAGCACGCGGGACATTCTCACCCAGCCGATGCACGAATATACGCGGGGGCTGCTCGGCGCTGTGCTCAGCATCGAGGCGGGCGCGTCGCGGCTCCACCAAATCCGCGGCGTCGTGCCGTCGCCGCGTGAATTCCCCGCGGGTGATCGTTTCGCGCCGCGCTCTTCCGATCCCGGCCGCAATGCGGGCGTGACGCCGATCATGCGACAGGTGCCCGGAACCTCGCATTTCTATGCGGCCCATCCCGACGACGAAACCGTTGCAGCGCTGGAGGCCGGCCAATGAGCACGCCCGTGATCGAACTGCGCGATGTCTGCGTCGATTTCCGTATCCGTGGCTCGACCTTCTTTCGACCGCGCATGTTGCGTGGGGTGGACACGGTTTCGTTCTCGGTGCGGCGGGGGCAGACCCTGGGCATCGTGGGCGAGTCCGGTTCTGGCAAGTCGACGGCAGCTAAGGTGCTGGTGGGGCTGATCGAGCCCAGCGCCGGGGAAGTCCTGTTCGCCGGCCAAGCCGTCCGCCGTTTTGACGCGGCGACGCGCAAGCGTATCGGCAGGGTCGTTTCGGTGGTGTTTCAGGACCCGGCGACGGCGCTCAATGCCCGCATGTTGGTGCGCGACGCGCTGACCGATCCGCTGGAAGTGCATGGCATCGGCAATGCCGCGAGCCGAGAGGCGCGGGTTCGCGAACTCGTCGGGCTTGTGGGCCTGCCGCAATCGGTGCTCGACGCCATTCCGGCCCAGCTTTCGGGCGGGCAGAGGCAGCGCGTCGCCATTGCCCGGGCGCTGGCGCTCGAGCCTGAGGTGATTGTTGCCGACGAGCCGACTTCGGCGCTCGATGTTTCGGTGCGCGCCCAAATCCTCAACCTCTTGCAAGACCTCAAGCGCGAGCTCGATCTGGGCATGGTGTTCATCTCCCATGACATCCAGACCGTGCGCTACATCGCCGACGATATCGCGGTGATGCGCAACGGCAAGGTGGTCGAATTCGGCCCCGGTGCGCAGGTGCTGAACAATCCCGCCGAGGACTACACACGCACGCTTCTCAATGCAGCGCCGAGCCTGCTTCAGGCCCGGCACGGCTAAACCCACCCCAACTTCTTTCAATAGCTGACACGCGAAAGACCATGACCAAGCACAGCTACCAGGGCATCATCCCGCCCATCGTCACCCCGCTCAACACCGACGGCACCGTCAACTATGGCGACCTCGAAAAGCTCGTCGAACACCTGATCGTTTCGGGCGTCGACGGCATTTTCGCGCTCGGTTCGACGGGGCAGGTGGCCTATCTCACCGATGCCGACCGCGTCGCCATCGTCAAGGCGGTCAGCAAGACCGCAGCGGGCCGGGTGCCCGTGATCGCAGGCGCCATCGATCTCACCGCGGCCCGCATTGCCGAAGGCGCGCGGGCGCTGGTGGCCGCAGGCGCCGACGCCATCGTTGCGACCGCGCCGGTCTATACGATCAATGACGAGGCCGAGGTTGCCGATCACTTCCGCCTGATCCGCGCCGGTATCGATGTGCCGCTCTTTGCCTATGACATTCCGGTGCGCGTGCACCGCAAGCTTTCGGCCAGGCTGCTGGTCGAACTCGGTAGGGAAGGCGTCATTGTCGGGGTCAAGGATTCTTCGGGCGATGACGTTGGCTTCCGTCGCCTCATCGCCATGAACGAAGCTGCGGGGCGTCCGCTGGCTCTCTTTACCGGCCACGAAGTCGTTGTCGATGCCATGGCGATGATCGGTGCCGATGGCGCCGTGCCGGGCCTCGCCAATGTCGACGCCGGCTCCTATGTCCGGCTCTGGGCCGCCGCCAAGGCAGGCAAGATGGACGAAGCGATCGCCGAGCAGGATTACCTCAACCGGCTCTTTGAAATCGTCTTCTGCTCGACCGGTCGCTCGGGCGATGCTGCGGGCGTCGGCGCCTTCAAGGCGGCGATGGCCGAGGTCGGTCTTCTCAGTTCGGCAACCATGACCGCACCGATCAAGCCGCTCGACGGCGCGACCATCGACAAGATTCGCGCCATCGTGAAGGATGTCGGTCTCGCAAAGCGCGTTGGTTGAGAGGCGTTGACGTTATGACTGTGCTGCAGCGGTTGAAGGGCGGCCTCGTCGCTTCGTGCCAACCGGTCGATGATGGTCCGATGGATCG
Organism: Devosia sp.; assembly: GCF_017307565.1. Taxonomy (GTDB): domain Bacteria; phylum Pseudomonadota; class Alphaproteobacteria; order Rhizobiales; family Devosiaceae; genus Devosia. The sequence continues at coordinate 6,438 of NZ_JAFKHD010000448.1, read as the reverse complement.
CCCAGAGATCGTTGCAGCCATGGCCCGCGCGGCCGTGGCCGGCGGTGCGGTCGGGCTGAGGATCGAAGGGGTCGACAATCTGCGGGCCGTGCGGCCCGTGGTCGACGTGCCGATCATCGGTATCGTCAAGACGGACCTCGCCGATAGCCCGGTGCGCATCACCGTCACGGTAGAAGACGCCTTGGCGCTGGCCGATGCCGGCGCCGATATCATTGCCTATGACGCGACGCCACGGTCGCGACCGAGTTCGCGCGAGGATGTGCTGGCGGCCATTCTCGGGCGCGGGCGACTGGCGATGGCCGATTGTGCCACGCTCGAAGATGGTCGGGTAGCGCTTGCGGCGGGCGCGGCGGTGTTGGGCTCGACGCTTTCGGGCTATACGGCCGAGACCGAGGGACGTCACGATGGGCCTGATTTTGAATTGATCGCGGCGTTTCGTGCCCTTGGCGGGTTTGTAATGGCCGAGGGGCGCATCAACACGCCTGACCTGGCGGCGCGCGCCATGGCGGCAGGTGCGGATGCAGTGACCGTAGGCAGCGCGCTGACGCGGCTGGAACACGTGACCGGCTGGTTTGCCGCCGCCGTGCGAGGCGCGGCATGAGCCTTTCGGGTTTTGCCGTCGACCTCGGCGGCACCAAGACGGCTGCCGCCCGCATCGAGGGCGGCAAGGTTGTCGAGCGGCGACAGCGGGCTACTGACCCCGGCGCGGGCATGGAGGCGCAGCTCGATGCGCTGGCCGAGCTGCTGGCCGGGCTTGGTTTTGAGGCCGGGGCGGCGCTCGGCGTTGCCGTGGCGGGGCGGGTCGACAAGGATGGCAACTGGCATGCGGTCAACACCGGCACGCTGCGCGCCATCAGCGCCGCTCCGCTCGGCGAAAACCTTCGCCGGCGCTTTGGTGCCATGGCGCGGCCGGTGAATGATGCTGCGGCGGCCGGCCTGGCCGAGGCGCGGCTGGGGGCGGGACAGGGTGCGCATAATCTTGCTTATCTGACTGTGTCCACCGGCGTGGGCGGCGCGCTTGTGCTGGGCGGGCGGCTGATCGACAGCTCCAATGGCCTTGCCGGGCATGTGGGTTTTTCCAGTTCGCGCTTTGGCGACCAGCGCTGCGGCTCGGGTCGGCTGGGGACGGTCGAAAGCGTGGCGGGCGGCCGGGCCATTGCGGCTGCAGCCGGCCTGCCCGATGCGCGCGCTGTCTTTGACAGCGGGGCGCATGAGCTGATCATCGATCGGTCGGCGGCGGCAGTTGCCGCGCTGATTGGCGATCTCACGGCCATATTGGGGCTGGATCGCGTGGTGGTCGGTGGCAGTATCGGTCTTGCGCCCGGTTACCTTGAGCGCGTGCTCGGGCATCTGGCTGGTGAGCCCGAACTATTTCGCCCAGCAGTCGTGCCGGCAGAGCTGGGCCACGACAGCGGACTGATCGGGGCCCTGCTCTTTGCGACGGAAGCGGCGCGCTAGCCGGCAGCGAAGCTCGAATTGGCGTCCTGCGGGCGAACGAGGCTCACCATGCGCCAGGCGGCCAGCACCGCCAAAGCTGCCGTGACCGCGCCCAGAATGTAGATCGGGACGAGTGCGAACTTGATCGCGGCGGTGGAGGCTGCCGCGGCAAGGCCGGCGGAATTGGCGGCCACGCCGGCCAGCGCCGCGCCGATGGCGTTGCCGGCAGACTGGGTGGTCGGAATGAGCGCCGAGGCGCGATCGCGCTCGCTGTCGGTCGCCGCTTCCATCATCGTCAGGTTCAGGTAGCTGTTGTGGATGCCATAACCAGCACCGATGATCATCTGTCCGAAGATCACGATGGCGACCTGGTCGAACTGCAGCCCGAGGAGAACGAGCAGCAGGCCAGCGCCGATCAGGCCGGGGCCCAGGCGAATAAGCGTCTTGCGCGTTTCCTTGCTGCTCACATTGGCGACGGTGATGGAAGAAACGCTCCAGGTCACTGCGAGCACGGCGGCCAGCGCACCGGCAGCGGCTGGACCAAAACCCCACATCTGCTGCACGACGAGCACGAGATAGACGGCGGAGCCCGCGCCGGCAATGTTGATGAGCAGCACGACCCAGAGACCGGTGCCGACGACCGAACTGGTGCGGAAGGCATCGCGCGGCATCAATCGCTGGAGCGCACGGCCATCCATCCAGACAGCGCCGACGAGCAGCAGCGCCGAGGCGACGAGGAGGGCCGCGGCCGGCAGGGGCGTCACGAGGCTCGCCAGGGCCACCAGCATGATGGCGGCGCCGATGGTGAAGAGGCGCAGGCCCGGGAACCGCGCCACGGCCTTTTTCTCGCCCGGCGTATGGGCCGGCACTTTCACCATCACCATGGCGGCAAAGATCAGCACCAGCGGCACGTTGACGAGGAAGGCGGCGCGCCAGGAGACGAGTTCGGTGAGAAGCCCGGCAGCGGCGGGGCCGCCGAATGCGGCGATGGCCCAGATCATTGCCTGCAGGCCGAAGACTTTTGGCACGAGGCGCGAGGGGAAGAGTTCAGGGATGAGGGCGAAGCAGATGGCTGAAACCACGCCTTCGCCGAGGCCCTGAATGGCGCGGCCAACCAGCACCTGCGGCATGGAAGTGGCCGTTGCCGCGATCACCGTGCCGAGCAAGAAGACGCCGGCAGACACCAGCAATGCGGTGCGTGCGCCAAGGCGCTGCTTGAACAGCGCCGCGCCCGCGCCGCCGACAATGGCAAAAACCAGGAAAAGGGTGAGGGCCCAGGAAATGAGCGCGACCCCGCCCAGTTCCTCAACCGCGGTGGGCAGAGAAATCGAGGCGAGAAACGCGTTGAAGGCCAGCAACGCGACCCCCAGGCACAGGATGAGCGTCACCGTCGCATAGCGCGGCGTGAAAATCTCCGCCCAGCGGCCTTCGACCGAATCCGACATGATGCCTCCTGTTTGAGCATGCTTGCCTAAAACGCAGGCAAGCGGAAGGCAATCAAATGTCGTTCACAGCGCGCCACGAGACGATAATAAGGAGCCAATCAAGGAGGGCGATCGATGCCGCGTTTTTCCGCTAATCTCTCGATGCTTTATCCGGACTTGCCATTCATGGAGCGGTTCGAGGCAGCGGCTCGGGATGGGTTCAAGGCGGTCGAATATGTTGGGGCCTATGATCAGGACCCGGCCGTGCTCAAGGCTTTGCTTGAGCGGTTCGGTCTGGTGCAGGCACTATTCAACTTGCCCGCCGGCGACTGGGGTTCAGGCGAGCGGGGCATCGGCTGCCATCCGGATCGCGTTGACGAGTTTCGTCGGAGCGTCGACACGGCCATTGCGTTCGCCAGCGCAACGGGGTGTGGCCAGGTGAACTGTCTTGCCGGCATCGCGCCGAGCGGGGTTGAACGTGGGATCCTCGAGAAGGTGCTGGTCGACAATCTCGCCTACGCGGCGCCGCGGCTCGCCGATGCCGGTATCAAGCTTCTGCTCGAGCCGATCAACAGGCGCGACATGCCGGGCTTCCTGATCAACTCCACCGACGACTACGAACGCATCGCAGATGCCGTCGATCACGATAATCTCTATCTTCAATACGATTTCTATCACATGCAGATCGTGCAGGGTGACCTGATACCCACCTTCCGGCGGCTACAGCCGCGTATCGCCCATGTACAGATCGCCGATCATCCCGGCCGCCACGAGCCTGGTACCGGTGAAATCAATTATAGTAATATTTTCAAAGCGCTGGACGAAGTTGGCTATGCCGGCTGGGTAGGTGCCGAATATCGGCCGCTGGCCAGTACAAGTGCGGGCCTCGGCTGGATGCAGCCATGGCCAGCCGTTAGCGCTTCGTGATCAGTTGCAGGCGAGAGGGCTCAGACCGGCTCGGGCTGCCGGTTTGCTTCTTGTCCCTATAAAGGCGGGTATCGGCCAGGGCCACCAGGTCCACCTGGCCATCTTCAGGCGTGCCTGCAACACCGATACTGGCTGACAGCCGAACGCTTGCTTCCGGCAGGAGCAGCGATTCCGTGCTGGTCTTGTGGCGAACGACGTCGGCGACGGTGCGCGCGTCAGAGGCCGTGCTGTCTGGCAGAAGAATGCAGAATTCGTCGCCCCCGAGCCGCGCGACCACGTCACCCTTGCGGGTCGAAGCACGCAGAAGCTGAGCAAAAAATTGCAGCGCGGCGTCGCCTGCGGCATGGCCGAAACGGTCGTTGAGTGGCTTGAAGTCGTTGAGATCGATCAGGACGACAGAATAGGTATAGACGCCACCAAGCGCGCGCTGCTGCATGTCTTCGAGCGCGGTGCGGAAGGCGCGGCGATTGGCGAGGCCCGTCAGATCGTCGGTCTCGGAGAGATGCGTCAGCTTCTGATGCAGGCCATCGATGGCCATCATGGCAAAGCCGAGGTTCCAGATCGCGGCGGAAAATACCGTGCAGAGCAGCGCGTAAGAGGCGAGGGCATAATAGACCTCGTAGTCGAGCGCATCCGCCAGCACCGCGACATTGGAGGTGACGACCATGATCTGGCCGAGCATGGCAATGGCGAATGCTGTGGCGGAGATGATGGTGCCGATACCCGGAAGGCGGTTGCGCAGCAGGTGGACAAGGCAGGTCAGCATGATGATGGCCTGGCCTGCGGCATAGGTGATGGCGCGGCCACGATCGCTGTCATAAAGCGCGACCATCACGGCCGCAGCGAGGAGCGTGAATGCAACCGCCATGCCCTGGCCGCCGCGCAGGTTGCGCAAGCGGCGGAGGCCAATCCAGAACTGGGAAAAGCCCAGGATGATGATGGTATTGCCCAGGATCGCCGGCACGACCGAGCCTTCATTGCCCTGGACTGCGAGGACGATGCCGCCGATTAGCGTCAGCAAAGTGGCGACAAGCCAGTGCTGTGCCGCCGCGTGCGGGCGATAGGTATAGGCAAAGCCGGCCCAGATCGCTGCCACGGTCAGCGAATTGAGGAAGATGAGAATGTAGAGGGTCATGAAATCGAGATGCGGCATGCTGCCCTCCACCCGGCGGAGCGGTAGCAATAGGCCGGCTCGGCTGAACGAGGGCTGAAGCCAATCGGAACGATTGTATCAATCGGCTCTGTCTCCGCGATCGAGGGGGCGAACGTTCGGTCCGCCCCCTTTTGGAGTGCTTATTCTGCCGCGATGGCGGCGAGGCCGGCGCGGGCGCAATCGGCATCGAGGCCGCCATTGGGGGCGCCGCCGACGCCGATGCCGCCGACCAGTGCGTCACCGATACGGATCGGCAGGCCGCCGGCCTGGATCACGAAGCGTTCGTCCATGTCGCGCAGGCCATTGTTGTTGGGGTTAGCGGCGATGAAATCGGCCAGTTCGCCGGCGTCGCGACCGAGAGCCGCGGCGGTAAAAGCCTTGCCTTCGGCGCTGCTGCCAGTGTGCGGGCCAGACATGTCGGCCTTGAGCAGAACCTTGGTCGCGCCGTCACGCGCCACGACGGCGACGGAGACGTTGTAGCCGCCGGTGGCGCAGGCTTCGAGCGCGGCCTGGGCGGCGGAGGTTGCAAGGCTCAACGGCAGATAGGGGGCGGTCGACAGGTCCTGCGCGAAGGCGGCCGACGGAGCCAGGAGCATGGCGGCGAGGGTGATTTGGCGAAGCATGTTGTGTTCCTCTGCTTTGGTGAGGAAAAACTAGCTTCATGCCGCCCGGGGATGAATCGGTAGCGCTCGCGGGGCTCTCGGTAGAACTACCGAGACGCCTCGGCCTCGAGCCAGAGCCGGGTCATTTCGGCCTGCGAGGTGGTGCCGAGTTTTACCCCGATGGCCGCCCGATGACTGTCCACGGTGCGGGGCGAGAGGCCCAAACCTTCGGCGATGTCGCGGGTGGAAAAGCCCTGGGCGATGCGCTCCAGCACCTCCGTTTCGCGGGGCGTGAGCGCGGCGAGGAGAGCAAGGGTTTCGGCGCGCAGGGCCTGGGAAGCAAGGCTTTGGTCGAGCACCTGCTGGGCGCGCTGGATGGCGTCGATAAGGTCCTGTTCGTCGACGGGCTTGGAGAGAAAATCCACGGCTCCGTTGCGGAAGGCGCGGCGGCAGGCTTCGATGTCGCCATGGCCGGAAATGACGATGGTGGGCCAATTGATGCCCTCTGCCCGCAACTGTTCCTGCAGTTTGAGGCCGCTGATGGCGGGCATGCGGATGTCGAGGATCATGCAGCCCGGCTCGAGCCGAGGCAATTGGGCGAGGAAGGCGGTGGGGTCGGCAAAGCCTTTGACCTTGAGACCTATGGTCGAGAGCAGGAGGCCAAGAGCCTCGCGCACTGCCTCATCGTCATCGACGAGATAGACCGGTCGGGTCATTGGCCTTTTCCTTCTTCGCCTGCGAGTGGCAGCGTCACGCGGAAATGCGCGCCGCCAGTTTCCCCGATATAGGCGATTTCTCCGGCTGCACGCTCGATGAGCCGCTGGCTGAGGGCGAGGCCGAGACCCGTACCCTCCGGGCGGGAGGTGGTGAAGGGCGTGAAGAGGCGCGGCAGCAA
>NZ_JAFKHD010000447.1 GCF_017307565.1 Devosia sp. | reverse complement strand
AGCTGCACGCCCTTGGCGCCGGCTTCGAGCCCATAGGGCCACGGCGCGTCTTCGGCGACGTGGCGGAGGAACATTTCCCACTGCACCTTGAAGCCGTTATCGGCCGGCCAGTTGTCCGGAACCTCTTCCCAGTCGTTGAAGAAGTTCATGGTCTGTGGCTGGTCGGGGTTCCACACCGGCTTCGGCGTATTGACGCGATGCTGGGTCCAGCACTTGTGGAGGCCGGCAACCGCCGAACCCTTGGTGCCGTCCACATGGAAAGTGACGAGGTCGTCGCGGCGCACGCGGGTGGTCCAGCTCGAGTTGATCTGGGCAATGACACCGCCTTCGAGTTCGAAGGTGGCATAGGCCGCATCGTCCGTATCGCACTTGAAGCGCTTGCCGTTTTCGTCGACGCGCTCGGGAATGTGCGTGGCCCCGAGGCAGGAAACCGCCTTCACTTCGCCGAATAGATTGTCGAGCACATAGCGCCAGTGGCAGAGCATATCGAGGATGATGCCGCCGCCATCGTTCTTGCGATAGTTCCAGGACGGACGCTGGGCCTTCTGCCAGTCACCTTCAAAGACCCAGTAGCCGAATTCGCCGCGCACCGAGAGGATGTCGCCGAAAAAGCCGGAATCGCGCAGCATCTTGATCTTCATCAGGCCCGGCAGGAACAGCTTGTCCTGCACGACGCCATGCTTGAGACCCGACGCGCGGGCGGTCTTGGCAAGGTTCAACGCGACTTCGAGGTCGTCCGAAGTAGGCTTTTCGCAATAGACGTGCTTGCCGGCAGCGAGGGCCTTTTCGAGAAGCCCGGCGCGCATCAGCGTCGTGCCGGCATCGAAGAAGACGGTGTCATCGGGATTGGCGAGGGCGGCGTCGAGATCGGTGCCCCAACGCGCAATGTTGTGCTTCTTGGCGAGGCGCTCGATCTTGTCGCGGTCGCGGCCGACAATGATCGGATCGACGACGAGACGATCGCCGTTGGCGAGCGCAATGCCGCCCTGATCCCGGATCGCGAGAATGGAGCGAACCAGATGCTGGTTGTAGCCCATGCGCCCCGTGACGCCATGCATGATGATGCCGATGCGTTGTTCCGCCATATGCTCCTCCGGCCGCTTTGCGGTGTAACTGATTGGTTACTTGCTTAGCGCCGTCCATGGGCAGGCGTCAAGCCGGTGTGATAGAGAAACGGACATTTGCCGCGCATCCGATATCGCACTGTACGGTTACTTCTGCTTGACACTGGGGGAGGGGAGCCGCAGATTTGCTGGAAAAGGCGGCAAATCGCCGGGGGCGTTCAGGCGAGGGCTTTGCGCGGTTGCTTTACTGCTTTGGATGAGGCTGGTATTGGCCTCGCGCCTCGGCCCAATCACTTCACGATCATTCCGGCGGTACCACGACGTGTCAGACACAATCCCAGCCGCAGATCAGGCCGCACCGAAGCGCACGCGCAATTCGGCCAAAACCAAGGCGTCGATTCTTTCGGCCGCGCGGGTCGAGTTCGCCGATCGCGGTTTTGAAGGGGCGCGGGTGGATGCCATTGCCGAGCGCGCCGGGGCCAACAAGCGGCTGCGCTACCATTACTTTGGCAACAAGGAAGATCTCTACGGGGCGGTGCTGCTCGATGCCTATCAGGAGATACGCAAGGGCGAGCGGGCCCTGAGCCTTGACCAATATGATCCGATCCAGGCCATGGACCGGCTGGTGCGGTTCACTTTCCGGCACTTTCTGGCCAATCCCTGGTTTCCGCGCCTGCTCGGCACGGAAAACATCGAAAACGCGCGATTCCTGAAAACGCTGCCCGATATCAAGGCGCTGCATTCCCCGCTCGTGGGGCAGATCGCCGAGATCATTGCCCGGGGTAATGAGGCGAAGATTTTCCGGCGCGATGTCGATCCGGTGCAGCTCTATATTTCGGTGGCGGCGCTGGGATTTTTCTACGTGTCGAATACGGCGACGCTGTAGGTGATCTTCGAGCGCGATCTTTCCAGTGTCGCCATGGTGCAGGAGCGCGAGGCGCATGCCGTGCAGATGGTGCTGGATTATTTAAAGACCAAGCCGGGGGCTTGAGGGGTTCTTTTGGGCTGAAGGCCCAGGGGCTTCGAGTTTGCCGTCATCCCCGCCCGGCCTCTCCCATCCGAGGGGAGGCCGGAGGCAGTGGCCTAGAGATCCACGTCATCCTCGCTGAGCCCGTCGACTTCTGCAGCGGCGCGGCGCAGGATTTCGGCGGCGCGGCGCTGGTGGTCTTCGGAGCCGTGGCGGGCTTTCTTGATCGCCCCCTTGAGGGCTTTTCGAGCCGCGTCCAGTTCAGGCACGACGTCATGGAGCGGCCGGTCTTCCGGGCCGCGCGGTGGTTCGTTGCCGTCTTCGGGGCGGGTGCCAAAGGGCCAGTCGGCCCGGACGAACTCGCGGAACCGGTTGAACTGCTCGCCGGTGCGGGCGAGGAAGTCGAGCGTCGAGGCGACGGCCTCGCGGTTTTCGTTGAGATGCGCCCGGCCTTCGTCGGTGATCGTATAGAGCTTCTTGTTGCCCTCGGCCGATGAGGTCACGTAGCCGGCTTCCTCAAGATAGGTGAGGGCCGGATAGACGATGCCGGGGCTCGGCGAATAGACGCCGTTGGAGCGTTCTTCGATGGCCTTGATCAGATCGTAGCCGTGCCGCGGCTGCTGCTCGATGAGATAGAGCGCGACGAGGCGTACATCGCCCGAGGCGAGCATGCGGCCGACGCGGAAATTGCCGCCGAGCTGGCCGAGGTCTTCATCGGTAAAATTCTGGAACTTGCCCCAGCCGCGCCGAGCCATCTGCTCGAAACGCCGCCAGTTGGGTTCACCATTGCGCCAGTAAGACATGATGTGTCTCCCGATATGTTTCTAAGCCCGTGATCAGGAGATTGGCGCAGCTGAACTATGTTTCAAGATATATCTTATGAAAGTTTTTGGGAGCGACGAGACTGGCGCTATGGCGTCATAGGATTTTGGGGTGGAGGATTGTGCGGACCGGAGAGCCCCCTGCCCGGCCTTGCGGGCTACCCTCCCCCGAGGGAGAGGTGAAGGGCGGATATATTCCGCCCTTCGATCATTGACCTCAGGGCCGGCTGGCCCATTCGAGGAGGCTGGCCAGGCTCACGAAGGGTATGTCTGCCCGCTCCGTCAGGCCCGAGGCGCAGGTTGAGACGGTCGAGACGCCCAGGGTGCAATTGTCCGGGATGTCATTGGCGACGCGTCTTGTAGCGTGGGCGTTGAGTTCGGGGATGAAGAGACCCTTGTCGCCGGCATAGCCGCAGCAGGTGATCGAGGAGAGCACGGCGAGTTTTTCCGCGCAGGCCGCGGCGACGGCTTCCGTCGCCGGTTGTTCGGCGAGGCGCTGGGCCGAGCAGTTGTGGTGCACGGCGACGACGGGCAGTTTCTGCGTGATCGCCAGCTTTGGCAGCACATGGGTGACGAGGAACTGGGCCGAGTCGGCCACGGGCGCATCGCCCGGAAACTCCTTCAAATGCTTGGCGCAGGTGGAGGCGTCGGTGACGACGCTGAGCCTGCCGGCATCGGAGAGCGTTGAGAGTTCGGCCTTGAGCGCCTTGCCGACTTCGGCGGCTTGCTCGGGAAAACCCTTCGATTGGAAGGGCTGGCCGCAGCACTGGCCGGTCAGGTGATCGGGCACGACGACGTCGTAACCGGCGCGTTCGAGGAGGGCCATCATGGCGGCGGGCGTGTCGAGCAGGTCATGCTCGGTTTTCGGCGCGCCGAACATGCGGCTGGGGCAGGCGGGGAAATAGACGATCTGCGGCCGACCGGTCTGCGCGGTGGGCACGGGGAAGCCCGTCTTGCGTGGGTCCTGCCTAGTATCGCGAGCGCGTGGGGCGCCGGGGCCGTGATGGAGCGCACGGGAGACGCGGGGCACGCGATTGCCGGTGAGGCGACGCGTGGTGTCGGTGATGGCTTCGACGGCACCGGCGGGAATGATGGTGCGGGCAGCGTCGGCCAGCGCGACACCGCCACGCATGGCGCGTTCCACCGTGCCGCGATGATCGGCGGCAAGGCGGGCGACCGTGTGAGCGGTGCCGCCACGACGGCGGGCGCGTTCGCCAAGGATCAGTGTGCCGGTCTCGATGCCGACTGGGCAGCGCAGCGAGCAGAGGTTGCAGGCGGCACACGTGTCCATGCCGGCATATTGGAAATCGGCCTCGAAGCGGGCGAGGCGGGCCGGATCTTCGCCACTGGCCCGCAAGCGCGCGCGTTCGCGGGTGACGGCGATACGCTGGCGCGGGGTCAGCGTCATGTGGTGGCTGGGGCAGGCCGGCTCGCAGAAGCCGCATTCGATGCAGAGATCGACGATTTCGTCGGCCAGCGGCATGACCTTCAGGTTTTTGACGTGGACTTTTTCGTCATCGTTGAGCAGCACGCCGGGATTAAGCAGGCGCTCGGGGTCGAAGAGGGCCTTGATGCGATGCATGATCGCATAGGCCTTTGAACCCCATTCGGCTTCGACGAAGGGCGCGATGGCGCGGCCGGTGCCGTGCTCGGCCTTCAGCGACCCGCCATAGCGCAGGGAGACGAGCTTGCTGAGCTCCTGGTTGAAGACGTCGAATTTTTCGGCAGCACCGGGCACCGAAAAATCGTCGCCCATCTGGAAGTGGAGATTGCCGGCAAGCGCGTGGCCAAAGATGACGGCGTCGGTATAGCCGTGCTCATCGAGCATGGTGCGGAGGTCGACGACGAATTCGGCGAGCTTTTCGATCGGGGCGGCGACGTCCTCGGTGAGCATGATCGTGCCCTTGGGGCGCGCCGCGCCGGCCGAGGTGAAGAAGCCTTTTCTTATATCCCAGAGGGCGTGACTGCGATGCTCGTCGGTGGACAGGTCGATATGGGTGGCGCCATGGCGGGCGAGAAGCGCATTGGCCTTGGCGACCTCTACCTCGAGCGTTGCGGCGTCCGGCGCCGTGACGTCGATCAGAACCGCCGGCGAATTTTCGGTCAGCCAGGGCAGGAGCGGGGCCATGGGGGCGAGGTGTTCGACCGTGGCGAGGGCGCGGCGCTCGATATATTCGGCAGCAGTGACGCCGGTCGTGACCTGCACGCCGCCATTGGCCATTTCGATAATGGCGCGGCCAGCCGATTGCGGATCGGGGAAGGGGATCAACCCGGTCGCCTTGAACGGGTGTTCCGGCACGGTGTTGTAGGTGACTTCCGAGACGAAGCCGAGAGTGCCTTCCGAGCCCACCATCAGGTGGATGAGGATGTCGAGGGGGTCGTGATAGTCGACCAGCGCGTTGAGCGAATAGCCGACGGTATTCTTGATCCGGTATTTGTGGCGGATCAGGGCGACCAGTTCTTCGTCTGCCATCACGTCATGGTGGAGCTGGTGCAGACCCTCAAGCATCCGGCCATGCGAAGCGCGAAAAGCGTCACGGCTGGCGGCATCGCCGCTATCGAGCATGGTGCCGTCGGTGAGGACGATCCGGAGCCGGTCCATGGTGTGATAGGTGTTTTGCGCGACACCGCAGCACATGCCGGACGAATTGTTGTTGACCACGCCGCCGATCTTGCAGGTGGCCTGGCTCGCCGGGTCCGGCCCGATTTTTTTGTCAAATTGCTTCAGGGCCCGATTGGCCTCGGCGACAATGATCGCCGGCCCGAGCGTAATCTTTTCGGCGCCCGGCTGGATGTCGAGCTTGCGCCAGCCATCGCCCAGAACCGCCAATACGCCATCGGTGACCGCCTGGCCCGAGAGCGAAGTGCCGGCGGCGCGAAAAGTGACGGGCAGGCCTTCGGCGCGGGCGGCCTTGAAAACTTCGCGGACCTCGTCTTCGGAATTGACGAACACCACCACGGCCGGAATCAGCCGGTAGGAACTGGCGTCTCCGCTCCAGGCATAGGTCATCAGCGGATCAGTATGGATGGCGCCGCGCATATGGGGTTTGAGGCGCGCCGCAACTCGCTCGCCGGCGGCGAGACGATCGGGAGTGGGGGCGTGGGGCTGGGTCGAAAACAGAGGGGCTTGCTGCATAATGCGTGAGGCTAACATGTTAGTTTCGGCCGTGCGAGAAAAATGGGCGCGCGGTATTTCGGTTTTGGCCGCTTTGGCGGCGCTTGGCTAGAGCGGTGGCAGTGTCGCCTGGGCGGCCCGTGCAATGCGGGAAATCATGTCCTCGACGCGCTCTTCGCCGCGCCGCTCCTTGAGTACGTAGAGACCGGCAACGGCCAGTCGCTTGGGGTCGGCCTGAATCACCTCATAGAGCCCACGAAGGATAAAGTGGTCGCGCATGACGTGGGTATGCCCGAGGACGGCCTCGGTCGCGAGAGCGTAGTCAATACAGGCGGCAAGCGAATTGGAGCGGAAAGCGAAATGCGTGCGGTCGAACACGGTCTCGACCCGGGTGCGGCGGCGGGAGGGGTCGAAGAAGCGCTCGTGCCGACTCTCCGCCAGCGAACTGATGATCGAGGGATAGGCCGAAATCTCGGCCTGACTGCGCGGGGCGCCAAGCAGGGCGTGCTTCTCCCGCACAAAATAGGCATTGTAGACGCGCGAGAGCGGGATGAAGTCGGTGCCCACCGCGGGGCTGAGCCCGTCGATCTCATGGGCAAGGAACATAGAAATGTCGCCCGAAAGCAATTGGTCCATGAGGCGCAATTGGTTGCCGAGACTGACCTGCACCGGTGCATTGGGAAATTCGCGCTGGTAATCGACCACCATGTCCTTGAGGAACATGGTCCACCATGAATAACCCGATCCGACGGCGAGGCCACGATCGCTGCCGCGCTGCTGGCCGGCAATGGCTGTCAGCGTGTTGTCATAGAGGCGCTGCATGAGCCGGGCGTTCTCGTAAAGCGTCTCGCCATAGCGCGTCAGCCTAACCCCGCGGGAAGATCGCTCAAAGAGCGGTGCCCCGATGGTTTCCTCGAGCTTTTTCATGTTGAAGGTCAGGGTCGGCTGGGTGACGAACAATGTCGATGCGGCCCCGCTTAGCGAGCCCGCGTCCGCCACTGCCAGAAACTGGCTCAGAAGCTTGTCCATGGTCTTTGCTCCTGGCCATAGATTATATCTATAATATGCGTGGTGATTTCGTAGTTTTCCAGAACGTTTTTTTGGGCCAATCTCGGAACTGAACAAACCAAGCCCCGGCCGTGTGGAACCATCTGGCAGCGGCGGGCAAACCGGGAGGACATCGTCAGGGCAGACTGTGCGGGCCGGCCGCCAACAGGAACGGCTCGTCGCAGAAAATCTTCCATACAAGGTATGTTGCCCCTCGGCGCCAACCTGTGATATGGGGTAACTGGCTGGTTATTTGTCTGGAGATGAATTGCAAAGCGTAGCCACAAGCGGCTGCTTATGGAGAACTCATCTGACAGAGTTAGTAACTGGTTGGTGATTTAGCGACGGGGAGGTCGCTAATCCAAAGTACGCTCCGGGCATTCGGAGCAAGACCGTTCTAGGGAGGAAACACATGACATTTCGTATGGACCGCCGTCAGTTCCTGATGGGGACTTCGGCTCTTATGGCGGCCGGTGCCGCCGGCATCAGCCCCAGCTGGGCTCAGGCCGCCAATATGCGGCTCATCTTTTGGGGTGGCCAGAGCCGCGCCGACCGCACCTATGGCGTAACGGATCTGTTTGAGGCCGCAACAGGCAACAAGATCGACGGTGAGTTCCTCGCCTGGAACGATTACTGGCCCAAGCTCGCCACCCAGACCGCCGGCGGCAATGCCCCCGACATCATCCAGATGGACTACCGCTATATCGTTGAATACGCCAAGCGCAACGCCATCGCCCCGCTCGACGAATTCGTCGGCGGCGCGCTGAAACTCGACGGCTTTGACCAAGACCAGCTCGAAGGCGGCAAGGTCGACGGCAAGCTCTATGGCATCTCGCTCGGCGCCAACTCGGTCGCGACCCTGATCAACACCGCGGCCTTCCAGGAAGCCGGCGTCGAACCGCCGACCAATGCCTGGACCTATGAAGAGCTGATGACCAAGGGCGAAGCCTTCGCCAAGGCCAATATCCGCAACGGCATGAAGATGATGTCGGACGGCTCCTATACCGAGCCCATGCTCGACAACTGGCTGCGTCAGAAGGGCATGGCCCTTTATACCGCCGACGGCAAGCTCGGCTTCGGTGCCGACGAAATGGTCGAATGGTTCAATCTCTGGAAGACCATGCGCGATGCCGGCGTTATCGTCGCGCCAGACAATCAGGCGCTCGACACCGGGCCGCTCGAAACCACCATGCTCGTCTCGGGCAAGTCGGCGCTCATGCCGTCGAACTCGAACCAGCTCGTCGGCTTCCAGGCTCTTGTGCCGGACAAGCTCGACATGGTCGGCTACCCGCGTCTCGCCGCTGGCGTTGGCGGTGGTCACTACCGCAAGCCCTCGATGTTCTTCTCCGTGGCTGGCTCTTCGGCCAATAAGGAGAAGGCCGCCGAATTCCTGACCTTCTTCATCTCCAATTCTGACGCAGCAAAAATCCTGGGCGTCGAGCGTGGTATTCCATGCCTGCCCGCGACCCGCGACGTCGTGGCCCCGACGCTGGACGAAGCCAACCAGATCGCCCTCAACTTCGTGGCGAATCTGGGCGACCTGCTCGGGCCGCTGCCGCCGCCGCCGCCGGCCGCTGCGGGCGAAATCGACATTTCGCTGCTGCGTACGATCGGCCAGGAAGTGTCCTTCGGCGCTCGTACGCCGGAAGATGCCGGTCCGTACTTCGTCTCCGAAGCAACGGCCATTCTCGAACGGGCCAGCTAAGCATGACCGCGCGTTCTCTGGATACGGGCGCTCCCACCGGGGAGCGCGCGGCCGCCCCGTCGCCCTGGAAACGGATCTGGCAGCAGGATGCTCCCGGCTACCTGTTCCTCTTGCCCTGGTTCATCGGCTTTTTCGGGCTGACCCTGGGGCCGATGATCTCCTCGCTCTATCTGAGCTTCAACCACTTCGACCTGTTGACGCCCCCGCGCTGGGCCGGCGTCGACAACTATGTCCGCATGTTCACCAACGACCCGAAATTCGCCGCCTCCATGCGCGTGACGATGTTCTTCGTGGTCTTCTCGGTACCGCTCAAGCTCGCCTTCGCGCTCGGCGTTGCCCTGCTGCTCAATCGCGGCATGAAGGGTCTCACCCTTTATCGTTCGCTGTTCTATCTGCCGAGCCTGCTTGGCGCGTCGGTCGCCATCGCCATTCTCTGGCGCCAGATTTTCGCGGCCGATGGTCTGGTCAACAAGTTCCTCTCCATCTTCGGCATTATCGGGCCGAGCTGGATTTCGAACCCCAATTATTCGCTCTGGACCCTGATCGTGCTCTCGATCTGGCAGTTCGGTTCGCCCATGATCATCTTCCTTGCTGGCCTCAGGCAGATTCCGCAGGACATGTATGAGGCGGCCTCGCTCGACGGCGCCAGCAAGTGGCGCCAGTTCTGGAAGATCACCCTGCCGCTGCTTACACCGGTCGTGTTCTTCAACGCCATCATCCAGACGATTGAAGCCTTCAAGAGCTTTACGCCCGCCTTCATCATCTCGGGCGGCACCGGCAACCCGATCAACTCGACCCTCTTTTACACGCTCTATCTCTACCAGGAGGCGTTCGGCTTCTTCCGCATGGGCTACGCTTCGGCGCTGGCCTGGGTGCTGCTCGCGCTCGTCGCGCTCTTCACCGCCTTCTCCTTCCTCACCTCCAAATACTGGGTGCACTACGATGACTGATGCCCCCATGAAACTGACCGTTGTCGGCGCCGAAACCCCGGTCTGGCGCAAGCGCCTGACGTCGGTGGTGAGTCATGGCCTGCTGATCGGTGCATCGATCCTGATGCTCTATCCGCTGCTGTGGATGCTCGCTGCCTCGTTCAGGCCGGAAAACGAGATCTTTACCTCGGCCAGCATCATCCCGACCTCGTGGAGCCTCGATGCTTATTTCCGTGGCTGGCATGGCCTGAGGACCAGCTTCTCGGTCTTCTTCACCAATAGCTTCATCGTCTCGATCTTCTCGGTGATCGGCAATGTCTTTGCCTGTTCGCTGGCGGCCTTTGCCTTTGCGCGCCTCGAATTCCGCGGCCGCAGGATGTGGTTCGCGTTGATGCTGATGACGCTGATGCTGCCCTATCAGGTGACGCTGATCCCGCAATATGTGCTGTTCCGTCAGCTCGGCTGGGTCGACACCTTCCTGCCGCTGATCGTGCCAAAATTCCTCGCGGCCGATGCCTTCTTCATCTTCCTCATGGTGCGGTTCTTCCGCGGCATTCCGCGCGAACTCGATGAGGCCGCGATGATGGATGGCGCCGGGCCCTGGCGCATCTACTGGAAGATCATGCTGCCGCTTTCGACCCCAGTTCTGGCGACGGCTGCCATCTTCACCTTCATCTGGACCTGGGACGATTTCTTCGGGCCGCTGATCTACCTCAACAAGATGAGCGACTACACGGTCATGCTCGGTCTGCGCACCTTCACGGACTCGACCGGCATGTCGGACTATGGCGGGCTATTCGCCATGAGCGTCCTCTCCATCGTGCCCATTTTCCTATTCTTCCTCATCTTCCAGCGCTTGCTCATCGAGGGCATCGCCACCACTGGTATGAAGCGTTAAGCCTATGTCAGACCTGAAATTTGCCGCCATCGGCATCAATCACGCCCACATCTATGGCCAGGTGGACTGCCTGAAGCGCGCTGGCGCCGAGTTTGTCGCCTTCCACGCCGTGGAAGACGATCTCGCCGCCACCTTCGGGGCGAAATATCCCGAAGCCCAGCGCGTTTCCGATCCCCGGGCCATCCTTGAGGATGCCGCGATCCAGATCGTCGTGACCGCCGCCATTCCGGGCGATCGCGCCGCCATCAGCCTTGCCGCCATGCGGCACGGCAAGGATGTGCTCACCGACAAGCCGGGCATGACCACGCTCGCCGAACTCGACGAGATCAAGCGCGTCCAGAAGGAAACGGGCCGCATCTTCTCCGTGCTCTATTCCGAGCATTTCGAAGTGCCGGCGACCGTGGAAGCGGGCAATCTCATTGCCAAGGGCGCCATCGGCGAGGTGATCAATACCGTGGGCCTCGGCCCGCACTCGCTGCGCCTCAACAACCGCCCCGACTGGTTCTTCACCCGCAATCGCTATGGCGGCATCCTCTGCGATATCGCCAGCCACCAGTTCGAGCAGTTCCTGTTCTTCTCCAATGCCAATGATGGCGAAGTGACCTCTTCGAGCGTCTACAATCGCAACCATCCGCATCGTCCTGGCCTGCAGGACGTGGGCGATGCGCATGTGCGCACCGAACGCACCACCGGCTATATCCGCGTCGACTGGTTCACCCCCGAGGGTCTGAAGGCTATATCGAACTCAGGAAATATATCGACGTCGTCGGCCGCCCCGGTACGGACCACCTCTTCCTCGTCGACAAGAAGGGCACCCAGCACATCGACTGTTCGCAGGTCGAGCTGCCGTTTGGTCGCCAGTTCCTCGATGACGTCCGCAACCGCACCGAGACGGCCATGCCGCAGGAGCGTTGCTACAATGCCATGAAGCTGGCGCTGACCGCCCAGGCCAAGGCCGAACAGGGTACGGAGTGGGTGAAATGAGCCGGATTCTCAACGTCGCCGTCGTCGGTTGCGGCATCGGCCGCTCCCATATCGTCGAGGGCTATCTGCCCAATGCCGACAAGTTCAAGGTACTCGCGCTCTGTGACCTGGATCCCGAACGTCTTGCCAAGATCGGCGATGAATTCGGCGTCGAACGCCGCGTCACCAGCTATGACGATCTGCTCGCCATGGACGACATCGACATCATTGACGTCTGCACCCCGCCCGGCGTGCACTATTCCATGGTCATGTCGGCGCTGACGGCTGGCAAGCACGTGGTTTGCGAAAAGCCGCTGGTCGGCTCGCTCAAGCAGGTCGACGAGGTCATGGAAGCCGAGAAAACGGCCAAGGGCAAGCTGATGCCGGTGTTCCAGTATCGCTTCGGCGATGGCATCGAGCAGGCCAAGGCGGTCATCGATTCCGGCATTGCCGGCAAGCCATTCGCCGGGACCGTCGAAACCATGTGGCGCCGCGAGGCCCCCTATTATGCCGTGCCCTGGCGCGGCAAGTGGAAGACCGAACTCGGTGGTGTGCTGATGGGTCATGCCATCCACCCGCATGATATTTTCACCTACCTGATGGGCGATATTTCACGCGTCTTTGGGCGCGTCGCGACCCGCGTCAATCCGATCGAAGTGGAAGACACGATCTCCGCTTCCCTCGAAATGAAGAGCGGCGCCCTTGCGAGCTTTACCGCAACGCTCGGTTCGGTGGATGAAATCACCCGCATCCGCCTGCAGTTCGAAAACGTCACCATCGAAAGCGATCATGCCCCCTACAATCCCGGCCATGCGCTCTGGAAAATCCTGCCGCGCACGGACGAGGTGAAGGCCAGGATCGAGGCGTTGCTGGCCAATTGGCAGCATGTACCGAGCCGTTTCCAGACCCAGATGGCGCGCTTCTATGACGCCATCGACGGCAAGCGTCCGCTGCCGGTAACCTCGGCCGATTCCCGCCGTTCGCTTGAACTGGTGACGGC
>NZ_JAFKHD010000446.1 GCF_017307565.1 Devosia sp. | reverse complement strand
GTTCGGCCTTCCCATTCCCACGGCACGAGAATGGAATCGCGGGTGATGCCGGCCTCGGGACAGCCGAGCACGCGATCTTCGCCAACCATGCGGTTGACCAGGGTCGATGTGCCCGCATTGGGACGGCCAACAATGGCGACGTTGAGGTAGCGGCGCGGGTTCCAGCGCAGGGTCGCGTCGTCGCCTTCCCCCTCGAGCATGTCGGGCGTGATGTCGACATCGACCTCTGGGAGGTGATCGAGATCGTCCACGGCACCGGCAGATTCTTCTGCGGCCTTCTTTTCGGCGGCAGTGTCGATGGCGGCGGAGACGATGGAATAGAGTTCGGAAAGGCCCAGACCGTGTTCAGCCGAGAGCGCGATGGGTTCGCCGAAGCCAAGCTTGAAGGCCTCCACCAGACCATGCTCGGCCGATTTGCTTTCAGCCTTGTTGCCAACGAGGTGTACGTCCTTGCCGGCCTTGCGCAGCACCTGGGCGAAGCGCTGGTCGAGCGGCATGACGCCGGCGCGGGCATCGATCATGAAGAGAATGACATCGGCTTCGCGGATGGCCAGCTCGGTCTGCTGGCGCATGCGGTCTTCAAGCGACCCGTCCTTGACGTCTTCATAGCCGGCCGTGTCGAGCACGCGGAAGGAGAGGTCAGCGATGTGCCCTTCGGCCTCGCGACGGTCGCGGGTCACGCCCGGCGTGTCATCGACGAGCGCAATCTTGCGGCCGACGAGGCGGTTGAACAGGGTCGACTTGCCGACATTGGGGCGACCGACAATGGCTACTGTGACCGTCATGGTCGCTCCCTAGCTCGTCTTGTTACTGTGCGGCGGGCGCCGGTGCAGGCGCAGCTTCGTCGCCATCCACGATGGCGTCGAGAGCCGTGGCGGCCGCTTCCGCGTCCGAGGGCGTGTCGTCGGAGATGAGACCGGCGGAGGTCATCTGGGCGAGGTAGTAAGCAACGCGATTGCGGATGCCTTCCTGGGCCAGTGGGTCGTTGAGCACGGCCTCGAAGGTCGTCTTGGCAGCGGCGGCATCGCCGGCCTTGAACTGGGCGAGGCCGATCAGCTCGCGGGCAACGCGGCGCATCGGATTGGCATCGGTTGCGATGGTGCTGACGCGAGCTTCGACATCGGCGAGGCTACCGGTATCGACGAGGATCGTCGCGGCCTGCAGCAAAGCGAGTTCACGCAGGCGGACATTCGACTGGGCATTGGCGATGGCGTCATAGGCGGCCACCGCACCAGCAGCGTCACCCGACTTGGCAAGGAGCGAGGCCTTGGCGAATTCGGCAAGGACCGGATAGCCACCCGAACCATTGGCGGCGAGCGTATCGAGCTCGGCCTGGGCGGCGGCCAGGTCATCCTTGTTGGCGCTGTCGAGCGCGGCATAAAGCTCTTCGGACGAGCGGGCCGACTGGCTGTTAGAGTACCAGGCCCAGCCTTCGTTCACCGCAACGACGGCAACAATGGCCACGGCCGCGCCGATGACGAATGGCGCAATACGGCGCCAAAGCGCACGCATGCGGTCGGAGCGGAGCTCCTCGTCAACTTCACGGAAAATATTGTCCTCGGCCATGTCGGTCTCTGGGTCTCAAGCAAATCCGGGGCACGTTTATCACGCTGCCCCCGGAATGCAAATTGCACAGCGCAAAAGCGGGGTTATTAACCGATGTCATGACATTAATGTCTCTCGGTGCCGCGAACGGACTAGATTGCAGCCGTGGCAGAGATTTTCAGATGACCGCCAGACGCGATCAGACCATCGACATGTTTCGCGGGATCGCCATCCTGCTCGTCGTGCTGTTTCATTTCACCGCACGACTGCCCGCCTATGCGCTAAACATCACCGAGGGCGCGCCGCTGCCGGTGTTTTTCGGCTGGGTGGGGGTCTATTTCTTCTTCGTCATCTCGGGCTACTGCATCTTCATGACGCTCGAGCGTTCCGAGACCGTGGGCGTTTTTCTCGCCCGGCGCATTTCGCGCATCTACCCCGCCTTTGTCGCAGCGGTGCTGATCCTCTTCGTCTTCGGGCTTGTCGCCTACATCCCCTCAGTGCCGGAAGCAAAATTCCACGTCATTCCACCGAACCTGCTCGATGTGGTGATGAACCTCTTTTTCATCGGCGAAATCGGTGAATGGGTCGACGGCTCATTCTGGTCGATTGCGGTCGAGGTGAAATTTTACCTGCTCGTCGCGCTTCTAGCCGGGATTTTCCATGACCGGTCGCGGTTTACGCAGGTCTTTGCCTGGCTCGCGCTGGTGATGGCACCGGTCTGGGCGTTTTCGACGTTCTTTTCCTATCTCGGCAGCGGACCGGTCACGCCGCAATCGCTGCTTAAATTCCTCGCCATTGCGCCCTATCTGAGCTTTTTCGCCGTGGGCATTCTGGGGCGGCAGTTCGAGGCCGGCACGAAGGGCACCGGCAGGCTGCTCGCGGCCAATGTCGTGGTTTCGACCATCGTGGTCTGGATCGAGGCCTATTCGTTTGAACTGCACGATGGCTGGTTGACCGCCACCATTTGCGCGCTGGCTTATGCCGCTCTTGTGGCGCTGTTCCTGCGGTTTGTGATGGGCAAGCCGTTTCCCACCATTCCGGGCCTGTCACGCGGGATCGCTCAGATCGGGCTCCTGAGTTTTTCCTGGTATCTGATCCACGAGAATGTCGGGATCAGCATGCTGACGACGCTTGATCTCTATATGCCGGCACATGTGGCGCTGCTGGCCACTGTGATCGCAACCTTCCTCCTCGCTATCTGCTTTGCGGCCCTCTTCGAATGGCGGTTCAGAAAACCGGTGGAACGGCTCGCCATGGCGGTGCTGGACTGGATCGGCCAGCGGGTCAGGTGGCTGGCGCCTTTGCGCTCGGCGCCGATGGCGCAGCCGGCAGCGGAATAATCAGAATTTCAGCGGCCAGGATGCGATGTGTTCCAGCCGCCGCACCCCGGTGATGCTGTGCACCAGCCAGAAACGGTCGGCGCGGAAGCGGACGGGTTGAGCCAGCCGTTTGGATTCAAGCCAACCCTGCTGATACCAGACGGTGATGTGCGGCTCGAATTTCAGCGGGCCAACGGGTAGCCCATAGCGGCTCATCTCCTTTCGGAGATCACGGTAGAGATCTTCCGCGCCGCGCGGTGGGGACGAGCAACGCAGGACAATGGCGTATTGGCGACGTCCGCTGTCGTCCTTGGGGCCTTTCCAGGCCTCCATCATATCGAAGCACAGGTCGAACGAGGAGCGCCGCATGGCCGCCCCCACCTCGATGGCATCATCAAGCAATTCGGGCGCTGTCAGCTCACCATCCGGCAGGCGATTGAGCGAAATGTGGAGGCGGTCGGCAGCCGTCACCCGGCGAACGCCGCGCGGCCGCGCCCAGCGCTCCGCCCGATGCTCCAGCTCCTGGGCCAGTTTCGGTGGCGGCAGGATGGAGTAATAGGATCGGAAATGCGATGCGGTCCGCGGATGGGCAGTCTGAACGTTGCCAAACATATCACGATCGATATCCATTTTGCCGGCCTATTTGTTCTCTCTTTGTTCCGTTTGTTTTTAACGCCTACGTGGGTGTCGAGTCAATCGGAGGGGGCGGGTTATCACAGCGGCCGAAGGCTTCGCCGAATTGCGACGAACTGCTTTCTGGCTTGTTAACCCTTCAGAACGTCGCCGCATTGTGGGTGACAGAAGGCCCCACCATCTTGTCGGTCAGGAGTTGTCCGGTCGTGCAGACTTGAGGGAGCGCGCGGTGAGTTCGAGTGCGAAAGTAGAAATCTATCCCGGTGAAACAAGCACCGTGGAAGAGACTTTGGCTCTGGCAGATGAATTCAGAAAGGCGGCCGAGGCGCTGGCGGGTATCCGTCAGACAGGACAAGCAACATCTACGGCGCCCTTCAGGCTATTGTGCATCCACGCCATCGAGCTCTATCTCAACGCATTCTTACGCTCGGCCGGACAGCCGGCGCCCGCCATTCGCGGGCTGCAGCACAATCTGGCTGCGCGACTTGAGCTGATCGACAAATATGGATTGGTGCTGCGTCATCGGACGCGGCTGCACCTGGCGACTGTCTCGGCGAACCGGGAATATCTCGCGAGCCGCTATGATCCCGATGCGACCACGCCATCGCAACTCAACCGGTTGCAGGCGACGCTGGCGGAAGTGCGCCTCAAGGTTTTGAAGCGACTGGAGGAGCCCAAGCCGGTCGTCTTGGCGCGGGCTCCTGCTTCAGTCGGTCGTGCCGGGCTAGCCCTGCGGGCGTAGCCCGGTCGCAGGGCTCTTCGAGCGCAACTTTCTAAAATCAGTCCACCGGAGTGATTTTGCGGCGCGATGCGCCGCCGAAAGTTACTCCCACTCGATCGTGCCGGGGGGCTTCGACGTCACGTCATAAACGACGCGGTTGATGCCGCGGACTTCGTTGATGATGCGGGTGGCGGTCTTGCCGAGGAAGTTCATGTCGAACTGATAGAAATCGGCGGTCATGCCATCCACGGAAGTCACGGCGCGGAGGGCGCAGACGAACTCGTAGGTGCGGCCATCGCCCATGACGCCGACGGTCTGGACGGGAAGCAACACGGCAAAAGCCTGCCAGATCTTGTCGTACTGGCCGGACTTGCGGATTTCGTCGAGATAGATCGCATCCGCCTGGCGGAGGATGTCGAGCTTTTCAGGCGTGATACCGCCGGGGCAGCGGATGGCGAGGCCCGGCCCCGGGAAGGGATGACGGCCGATAAAGCTATCGGGAATGCCGAGTTCGCGACCGAGGACGCGAACTTCGTCCTTGAAGAGCTCGCGCAGGGGCTCGACGAGCTGCATGTTCATGCGCTCGGGGAGACAGCCGACATTGTGGTGGCTCTTGATGGTGACCGAGGGGCCGCCGGTGAAGGAAACGCTTTCGATGACGTCGGGATAGAGCGTGCCCTGGGCCAGGAACTGCGCGCCGCCAAGCTTCTTGGCCTCTTCCTCGAACACTTCGATGAAGAGACGGCCGATGATCTTGCGCTTGGTTTCCGGGTCGGACTGGCCTTCGAGTTCGCCGAGGAACTGCTTGGACGCATCGACATGAACCAGCGGAATATTGAACTGGTCGCGGAACATGGTGACGACCTGTTCGGTCTCATTGAGACGCATGAGGCCGTGGTCGACATAGATGCAGGTGAGCTGATCGCCGATGGCTTCGTGGATCAGCACGGCCGCAACCGAAGAGTCGACGCCGCCGGAGAGACCGCAGATGACCTTGCCGCTGCCGACCTGCGCGCGGATCTTTTCGATCATCTTCTGGCGGTAGGCCGACATGGTCCAGTTGGACTGGATGCCGCAGATCTGGTGCACGAAATTGGCGTAGAGCTTTGCGCCATCGGGCGTGTGCACCACTTCGGGGTGGAACTGCACGGCCCAGATACGGCGGGCTTCGTTGGCGATCATGGCGAAGGGCGCGTTGGGCGAGGTGCCGACGACTTCAAAACCTTCGGGGATCGAGACGACGCGGTCGCCGTGGCTCATCCAGACCTGGTGGTCGGTGCCGGTCGACCAGACGCCGTCATAGAGAGCGCTCGGCTTTTCGACATGAACGTCGGCGCGACCGAATTCGCGGTGATGGCCGGCTTCGACCTTGCCACCCAGCGCCATGCAAAGCGCCTGCTGGCCGTAGCAGATGCCGAGGATCGGCACGTTGGCGGCGAAAACCGAGGGATCAATGGTCGGAGCGTTTTCATCGAGCGTCGAGGCGGGACCGCCCGACAGCACGATACCCTTGGGGTTCAGGGCCGCGACGGCTGCGGCCGCGGACTGGAAGGGATGGATTTCGCAGTAGACTCCCGTTTCGCGAATGCGTCGCGCAATGAGCTGCGTGACCTGCGAGCCGAAGTCTACAATGAGGATGGTGTCTTGGGCGGGGGCGGTGTCTGGGTGCGGCATGGCGAGGCTTTAGCCCCAGCCAAAAGATTCCGCAAGCACCTGCACTGCAAGGCTGGACTGACGCAACAGCAAGCGGCACAACCTCGCCCCGGAGGATCGACCGGCGCCGCGATGCGTTAGGGCGAAAAGGCCTTTGCAGGACCATGCGCGATGACCACTGACAACCGACTGCTCGGGGCGGACTTTCTAAGAGCCACCGCATGCCTTGGCGTGCTGCTGCATCACCTCGCCTTTCGCATGGATATGAAGGCGGTGCCCGATGCCGCGGAGCCCGTGCTGCGGTTTCTCGTCTATGGCAGCTTTGGGGTGACGGTGTTTTTCGTGCTCAGCGGCTTTCTGCTGGCGCGGCCATTCTGGCTCGCGCTCGATGCGGGCAAGCCGATGCCTTCACTCCGGACCTATGCCTTGCGGCGGCTGGCGCGGATCGTGCCGGGGTTTTGGCTGGCTTTGGTGGTGAGCCTGCTGCTCGACCTGTGGCTGGGCGGCAAGGTGCTCGATGGTGAGCGGATCATCCGCTTTGTCGCGGGGCTGTTTCTCGTCAGCGACTGGCATTGGGTGACCCTGTTTCCCGTCGACAATAATGGGCCGCTCTGGTCGATCGGCTTTGAGGTGACGGCCTATCTGCTGTTGCCGCTGGGCATGGCGGCGGTGTTTGCGCTCAAGGCGCGGCAGTGGCCGGCGCGGTTGGCGTGGCTCGCCGTGATCGGCGCTGCGCTTATTGTTCATCTTCTCGTGGTGCAGTTTGCGCCGATCGACGAGGTGGAGCGTGGCTGGAGCCATGGGCTGGTCGGGGGCGCCAAGGCGTGGATGCCGCGGTTCAACCCCATCGGGTTCTTCGCCATTTTTGCCGTGGGGTCATTGGCAGCCGGCATACAGGTGATGATCCAAAAGCACCGCGGGATCGGCATGGATGTGGTTGGCGGGCTCGCCGTCCTGGCGACCGCTATCATCATGGCAGTGAACATCGGTGGGCTCACCGAGGGTTTTGGCTGGCTCGGCATTCCCTATGCCTTCCCCATCATGCCACTGGCGGTCGGACTCGCGCTCGCGACCCTACCCTCCTCACTCTATCTCGGACGGGTGCTCGACAATGCGTTGGCCCTGTTCATCGCCCGCATCTCGTTCGGCATCTATATCTGGCACTTCCTGATCATGTGGCTGATCGAGAAACTGGTGCCGGGCGCGTTCAAGACATCGGGTGACGAGGGCTGGGAGACCTGGCTGCAGACCAGTGGCCTTGTGCTGGCGGCGACGGTGATCGTTGCGACGCTGAGCTTTTACCTATTGGAGCAGCCGGTGGTGCGCTGGGCGAGAACACTGGAGCGGACCGGCAGGCGCGGGGACGAGCCCGCCGGCGTTCGCGCTGTCAATTGAGGATGCCGATCGAGAGATTGAGCAAGGTCGCAAAGCTGACCCAGGCCAGGTAGGGCACGAACAGGGCTGCGGCAAGGCGATCGCGGTTCCAGTTGACGAGGATGAAGCCGGCGATGGCGAGCCACATCACAACGATGATGGCGAAGGCTGGCCAGATCATCTGGCCGATGAACCAGACCGGCGACCAGGCCCAGTTGAGCAGCATCTGGCCGTACCAGAGCTTCATCGGCGTTCCCGAAGGATTGTCCATGAAGCTGCGCCAGCCTGCGATGGCGATCAGCACATAGAGGGTGAACCAGACCGGCCCAAAGATCCAGTTAGGTGGATTGAAGGGCGGCTTGTGAAGCCCTTCATACCAGGAGCCGGGGATCGACTGCGTGCCGATCAGCGCGCCGATGCCGATGACGGCAACGAGGAAGATCGCCAGAATGATCCAGGAGCGTGGTGTGTGGTCATGCGTGGTGGTGGCGGACATGGGAGGTCCTCTTTTCTGCGTACGCAGATGCATACGCAGAAAAGTGGCGACCGGTTCCCCGCCTAGCCGGCCTTGCGCAAAAGATGGCAGTAAAATCCATCAGTGCCGGTGCGGTGCGGCGTGAGGAGAACGCCACCGCCGGGCGTAGCCAGGCCCGCCGGAATATCGGTGACGAGTGTGCTGCGCCAGGCGGCGGCGATATCGATGCTCGAGACTTCGGGGTGCTGCGCGAGGAGGGCTGCAGCCTGATCGTCGTTCTCTTCGGGCAGGATCGAGCAGGTGATGTAGACCAGCGTACCGCCGGGTTTTACATAGCGCAGCGCTTCTTCGAGGATGGCGGACTGATCGGCCTGGCGCTGGGCGAGGAGTTCAGGGGTCAGCTTCCACTTAGTATCGGGGCGGCGGCGCCAGGTGCCCGTACCGGTGCAGGGTGCGTCGACCACGACACGGTCCATTTTGCCGAGGAGATCGTCGAGGGCGTTGGGCTGGGGCGCGCGGACCTGGGCGTTGCGGACGCCATTGCGCTTCAGACGATCGTAGATCGGCGCGAGGCGGTTGCGGTCGCTGTCAAAAGCAAAAATCTGCCCCTTGTTGCCCATGGTCGAGGCGAGAGCGAGGGTCTTGCCCCCTGCCCCGGCGCAGAGATCGAGCACCTGTTCGCCCGGCTTGGCGCCGGCAAGGGCGGCAACCATCTGGCTGCCCTGGTCCTGCACTTCGAACCTGCCCTTCTGGTAGCCCTCGTCGGTCGTGACATTGGGCGTGCGCGCATCGCGCGGGCCCGCGGGCATGGTGAAGCCCATGAGGGCATAGGCGGTCGGCTCGGGAGAGAAGCGCGACAGCGATTTTGCTACCTTTTCGGGCGTTGCCTTGAGGGCATTGACGCGCAAGTCCAGCGATGGGCGGCCGGCCATGGCCTGGCCTTCGGCGGCGAGATCGTCGCCAAAGGCGCGCGTGAGCGATGGCAGCAGCCATTCGGGCATGTCGGCCTGGATGGCAGGCTCTGCCGTGTCGAGGCTCGCGGTCGCGCCTGCAATTTCTTCGGCGCTGAGGGCTTCGGGGGCGTGGTTATCTTCGGCAAAGGCGGAGTTGAGCGCTTCCGGCGCCTCTTTCCAGTCGCGCAATACGGCCGCAAGGACCAGTGCCCGCGGCGTGTCGGCACCCATGGCATAGGCGTAGGACGAGCGGCGGCGTAGCGCATCGTAGACGAGATTGCCGATGGCGGCGCGGTCGCCGGCGCCGGCAAAGCGATTGTTGAGCCCCCAGGCCTTCAGCGCTTCAGAAACCGGCCGCTTGCGATTTTCGACATCGGCAAGCACTTCGATGGCAGCGGCGATACGGCCGGGAAGGCGCATGGTTCAGGCCTCAGGGAATGAACAGGCATTGACGCGATTACCGGCGATATCGACGAAGTCGAACCAGCTCATGGCGCCAAGCGGATTGATCGGAGTGACCTCGCGACCGTCTTCGGTCAGCGCGTCGTGCAGGGCTTTTAAGTCGGGCGCGAAGAAGTTGAAAGCCACATAGTGCTGTTCGGGCATGTGCTCGACAGGAATGAGCGTCAGAGCGGTCGACCGCCCACCCTCGCCCGCGATGCGGAGACCGATGTGACCAGCGGAACGGAAGACCTCGGTCATGCCGAAAATGCGCTCATACCAGGCGGCGGCTGCGACTGTATCCACGGCGGGAACGAAAATCGTGTCGATGCGAGAGATCAGGGGCATGGCTCAGCTCATGACAATTCGTGTGACGAGCCATAGCCAGAAGAGGGCCAGAACGGCAAGGCCGCCAGAATAGGCGGCAAAGCGCTGCCCGACATTGTTGGTGGTGACGTGAATGCCCGCATGCAGATAACGCAGGAACACGAAGACCCAGGCGAGGATTGCTTCGACCCAGCCGACTGCGCCGAGATGAAGCGCAAGCAAGGCCCCAACGAGGAACAGCACCGGCAGCTGGAACTGGTTGTCAAAGCTGTTGGAGAGCAGCCGCGCCCTGAGGGGATAGGCCGTGCGTTCGACGGCAATATCGGCCATGGCGATTTCGCCGCGCATGACGCGGGGGACCCGCTCGCGCCCAAGCCAGAGGACCAGGACAAAGGCCAGGAGGACCTGAGCGGCCATCGCCAGCATCAGCAGTTTTTCGACGAAAGGCATGGTGTGGTTTCTCCGCTGGAGATTCGATCATGACGGCCAAAGGCCTGCGGCGATATCGAAATCTTGCGGAAGCGGCGGCGCGCGGCAAGAGGCCCGCGCCGCCAAAATGGGTCAGCGACCGCTGCGGTAGTTCGGTGCTTCGCGGGTGATGGTCACGTCGTGGACGTGGCTTTCGTTGAGCGCGGCGCCCGAGATTTTCACAAAGGTGGCGTTCTCGCGGAAGTCTTTCAGGGTATGCGCACCGGTATAGCCCATGGAGGCGCGGAGGCCGCCGGCGAGCTGGTGCAGCACGGCGCCGACCGAACCCTTATAGGGCACCTGGCCCTCGATGCCTTCGGGCACGAGCTTCATCTGGTCGCGCACATCCTGCTGGAAGTAGCGGTCGGCCGAGCCGGCACCCATGGCACCGACCGAACCCATGCCGCGATACGACTTATAGGAGCGACCCTGATAGAGGTAGACTTCGCCGGGGCTTTCATCGGTACCGGCGAGCAGCGAGCCGACCATGACGCAGGACGCGCCACCGGCAAGGGCCTTGGCCATGTCACCCGAGAACTTGATGCCGCCATCGGCGATGACCGGGATGCCAGCCTTGTGGCCTTCTTCGGCGCAGCCCATGACCGCAGCGAGCTGCGGCACGCCCACACCTGCGACGATGCGCGTGGTGCAGATCGAGCCCGGGCCAATGCCGACCTTGACGGCATCAGCACCGGCGCCGATCAGCGCCTTGGTGGCTTCGGCCGTCGCGACATTGCCGGCAACGATGCGGGTGGAATTGCTCTCGCGCTTGACGCGTTCGACGGCTTCCGCAACGCGCACCGAATGGCCGTGAGCGGTGTCGATGACGAGGAGATCGACGCCAGCATCGATGAGGGCCAGCGAGCGTTCGAAGCCGCCATCGCCGACGGTCGAGGCTGCGGCGACGCGCAGGCGCCCCTGCTCGTCCTTGACGGCGTTCGGGTGGAGCTGGGCCTTTTCGATGTCCTTGACGGTGATGAGGCCAATGCAGCGATAGTCCTCGTCGACCACCAGCAGCTTTTCGATGCGGTGACGGTGGAGGAGGATCTTTGCCTCTTCCTTCGACACACCTTCGCGAACCGTGATCAGGTTCTGGTGCGTCATCAATTCGGAAATCGGCTGGGCCGGGTTGGAGGCGAAGCGCACGTCGCGATTGGTCAGAATGCCAACCAGCTTGCCAATGGCGCGGCCACCGGAGCCGCCGTTCTGCACGACCGGGATGCCGGAAATGCGGCTGCGCTGCATGAGAGCGAGGGCATCGGCGAGGGTGGCGTCGGGACCGATGGTGATCGGGTTGACCACCATGCCGCTCTCAAAGCTCTTCACCATGCGGACCTGTTCGGCCTGCTCGGTGGCCGTGAGGTTCTTGTGAATGACGCCGAGGCCGCCGGCCTGGGCCATGGCGATGGCCATATTGGCTTCGGTGA
>NZ_JAFKHD010000445.1 GCF_017307565.1 Devosia sp. | reverse complement strand
CGGCGAATATCGCTTCGTGACTTTTGGCGACGACGATGACGAAGCCGACCATGAAGTGACGGGCGAAATTCTCGACTATGTCGAGGACAAGAGGCTGGTCATGTCGTGGGTGCATCGCGACGAAGAGAACGATGAAGAGCTGCTTTTCGTGCTCGACATCACCTTCCGCGCCATCGACGACGACAACACGGAAATCACCCTGATCGAACGCGGCCTGCCGCATGCCGATCCGCAGACGCGCATCTTCTCCATGGAAGCCTGGAGTTCGGCGCTGGAGCAGCTGGCCGAGGTGATGGAAGAGGTTTTGGACTGATCCGATCGCCGTTTCCGGGCGTAGTATAGAAGAGCACCGGAGCAGCACCGTGGACCAGCCGACCAGCCTTGTGTGGCTGCGCAATGACCTTCGCCTCAGCGACAACCCTGCCCTTGTGGGCGCCCGCCGGAACGGTGGCAGGGTTGTTGCTCTCTATATTCACGAAAACGCCGAGGGCCTGCGCGTGCCCGGTGCCGCGGCCCGCTGGTGGCTGCACCACAGTCTCGAAGCGCTTGGCCCGGCGCTGGCAAAGGCCGGAATTGCCTTGCTGGTTCGCAGTGGCGCGGCTCAGTCGGTGCTTGAGAAGGCCATAGCCGATGAGGGCGCGGGCTCGGTTCACTGGAACCGGCGCTATGCGCCCGGCGAGCGCGAGATTGATCAGGCGCTCAAGAGCCACCTGCGCGATCGGGGCCTGACGGTTACTTCTTATCCGGGAAACCTGCTTGCCGAGCCGTGGACGATCGCGACCGGACAGGGGAAGTCGTATTCGGTGTTTTCGCCCTATTGGAAGACGCTGAGGGATTGCCGGATCGATGCGCCTTTGGCGGCGCCTGATGCCGCTGGTGGCAAGCTCGCCGCCAGGGGTTGGGACGGTGACTACAAGGCACCGCACTGGGCGGCCAAGTTTGGCGGACAGTGGCAAATCGGCGAGGCCGCGGCGCAGCAGGCGCTGCACGATTTTCTCGATGATCGGCTTGAGGACTATCCCGAGGGACGGGATTTTCCGGGGCGCGATGTGACCTCCCGACTGTCGCCGCATCTGCGGTTTGGCGAGATTAGCGCGCGGCAAGTCTGGTACGCGGCGCTGGCCCGCATCGAGGCGGAGCCGGAGGTAAAGCCTGCCGTCGACAAGTTTCTCTCCGAGCTTGCCTGGCGCGACTTCAGCTATCACCAGCTCTATCACCGCCGGGATATCGCCACCGTTCCGATGCAGGAGAAATATGGCGGTATGCGCTGGCATGCAGACGGCGCGGCGGAGACGGCGTGGCAAAAGGGACAAACCGGTATTCCGATCATCGATGCCGGCATGCGCGAACTTTGGCAGACCGGCTACATGCACAATCGGGTGCGCATGCTGGTCGCATCGTTCCTCACCAAGAACCTGCTGGTCGACTGGCGGCATGGCGAGCGCTGGTTCTGGGATTGTCTCGTCGATGCCGATGTCGCCAATAATCCTGCGAGCTGGCAGTGGGTGGCGGGTTGCGGGCTCGATGCCGCGCCCTATTTCCGGATTTTCAATCCGGTGACGCAGGGCGAGCGCTTTGACGAGGCGGGCCTTTATGTTCGCCAGTGGGTGCCGGAACTGGCCCAGATGCCGGACAAGTGGCTGCACGACCCGGCCAGTGCGCCCGAGGACGTGTTGCGCAAGGCCGGCGTCACCCTGGGCACGACCTATCCTAAGCCGATGATCGACCTCAAGGCATCGCGACAAAGGGCGCTTGAGCGCCAGGGCGAACTTTAGAAAAAGAAACTGCCTTTTGGAGCATCTCTGGCGGTGGGTTTCGTCGCGCGGCAAAAGACCGGAAAGTCCTGCTACCGTCGATGTTTGACACTTGTTCGTGGCGGGCCTGACCCATACGTTAGCGATTAAGCAACCGCACTCCCCGGACGATCATGGCCAAGCACGACGACCTCATTTCCGCCATCGGCAATACGCCGCTTATCCGCCTCAATCGGGTTTCGGCACTGACGGGATGCGAAATCTGGGGCAAGGCCGAGTTTCTCAATCCCGGCCAATCGGTGAAAGACCGCGCGGCGCTGTTCATCATCCATGATCTGGTCAAGTCGGGTGCGCTGAAGCCCGGTGGCACGATCGTAGAGGGTACGGCGGGCAATACCGGCATTGGGCTGACGCTCGTCGCCAATTCGCTTGGCTTCAAATCGGTGATCGTCATTCCCGATACGCAGAGCCAGGAAAAGAAGGATGCGCTGCGCCTTTATGGTGCGCAGCTCATCGAAGTTCCGGCCAAACCGTACAAGAACCCCAACAATTACATCAAGATTTCCGGGCGGCTGGCTGAAAAGCTCAATCGAGAACTGCCGGAAGGCGCCGTTTGGGCCAACCAGTTCGACAACGTCTCGAACAAGCGTGCGCATATCGAGACCACCGGCCCCGAAATCTGGCATCAGACCAATGGCCGGATCGACGGATTTATCACCGCGGTCGGTTCCGGCGGTACGCTGGCGGGTGTTGCCGAGGCGCTGCGCTCGCGCAATCCCGATATCAAGATCGGCCTTGCCGACCCTGAAGGCGCATCGCTCTACGAATATTACGCCAATGGCACGCTGAAGTCGGAGGGCAATTCGATCACCGAGGGCATCGGCCAGGGGCGGATCACCGCCAATCTCGAAGGGCTCAAGGTCGACCTGCCCTATCGCATTTCCGATGCCGAGGCCCTGCCCTATATCTTTGACTTGCTCGAACACGAAGGCCTTTGCCTCGGCGGTTCGAGCGCGATCAACATTGCAGGCGCGGTGCGCATGGCGCGCGATCTCGGGCCAGGCAAGACCATCGTCACGGTGCTCTGCGACTACGGCAACCGCTATGCCAGCAAGATCTTCAATCCGGAATTCCTGCGCACCAAGAACCTGCCAGTGCCAAGCTGGCTGGTGGATCAACGCCCGATCGATATTTCTGACATCATCGAGGCAGAGCCGGCCTGAGGCCGGCTCGCCGAGGTTTCAAGCGAAGCCGAGATTGGTCGGCCGCTCGTTGCGATAGGCGCGGCGACGGGCCGGCTCATTGGTCGCCGCAACCTTTTCGACGGCGAAATCACGCGCCCAAAGCGTGCCTCGACCACGCATGAGGAAGCCAAAGTGGATGCTGGCAGCCTCGTCCGGGACATCCAGCGCTACCGAAAACGGCTTCCAATCGTGCGTTCCGCTGATCGGCACGCCGGGCTGATCCAGCAGATTGTCGAAGCGCAGGGCGCCCGAGCGCTGGCCGTCGACGCGCAGCCAAATGGTGCCGGCTCCATCCAGATGCTCGCAAGCAAGTTCGCAGGTGAGGCGAACGGCGCCGCCCTTATAGTCTTCAGCCGAAACACTCTGCGACATCGTACCAAAATGGCTGGCCGGCGCGTGGCTTGCCATCGGGGTGCTCTGGATCATGGCGCAGCCCGGTCGGGCGGGATCGAGCCCAATTGAAAAATAGCCGTCGTGATTGGCGCTGCCATCCGTCCAGCCTTCGGGCATCACCAGGGGCTTCATCGCACGCTCGGCCGCCTCGATCCTGGCGCTGAGCATGTTCCAGTTCGCAAGGCCGAACTGGCGGGAAACAAGCTCGAGACCGTCGCTGTGCGTGATGTCGATGCTGCGCTCGGCCAGTGCCTGCCGGAGCAGCTTGGCCATGAGTTTTGCGTCCATGAACGTGTGCATGGTCTGATCCTCTCTGGCGGGCTCGTCAAAGTCAGTGCTCGCATTGCTGACGGTTCGCCCGCAGAAATGGGTCAAACCAATTGTCGTCTCGTGCATTCACCTTCCCGATTGGGGGCGAGCGGCTGGCTGCACGGGCCACTTGCAATGCTACCCCACAAGCCACACCTGTCAACGCGGTATTGTCGTACCGGCCGAGACTGATAGATTGCCTGCAACATGATGGAAGGATCGCCGTGTTCGGCCTAGACGACATCCTGAAGGCCATAGTCGCCGACTTGCATCTGGTCGCGGCCATCATGGCCGCCATCTATCTCCTCGCCTTTGTTTGTGCGGTGCGGGAAATCTTCAATTCGCGGACCTCGCAGGGCTCCATCGCCTGGCTCATCTCGCTGGCGCTGCTGCCCTTCCCCACTGCGTTTCTCTACCTGATCTTCGGGTGGAAGTTTTTCGACGACTACGCCACCGACCGAATCAAGAACGGTCGGGCCGACCGGCCGCTGCGCGCCAAGGACCTCGCGCTGATCGACCGCGAGACCGATGCCAAATGGCCGGTGCAGGTGCAGGTTTCGGAGCTGCCGTTTCTCAAGGGCAATGATGTCGAACTGCTGATCGATGGCGCGGCGACGTTCGAATCCATTTTCGCCGGGATCGACGCGGCCGAGGAATATCTCCTCGTGCAGTTCTATATCGTGCGCGATGACCGCCTGGGGCAGCAGCTGGCCGAGCGCCTGATCGCCAAGGCGAGGGCCGGGGTCGAGGTTCGGCTGCTCTATGACGATATCGGCAGCACCGGCATGCCCAAGCGCTTCCGCACGCAGATGCGCGAGGCTGGCGTCAAGGTGGCCGGGTTCAACCAGCGTCACAAGTTCCTGCGCGTCTATGGGCCGACGCGGATCAACTATCGCAACCACCGCAAAATTGTCGTTGCCGACGGCAAGCAGGCCTGGGTCGGCGGGCACAATGTGGGCGTGGAATATCTCGGCGAGAATTCGAAGTTCGGACGCTGGCGCGATACGCATGTGCGTGTTTCGGGCCCGGCGGCGCTTGGTTGCGCCCTGCTCTTCCGCGAAGACTGGGAATGGGCAACCGGCGAACGGCTGCCGGCGACGCCGCCCAAGGATATCGACACGCCGGGCGATCAGTCCGTGCTGGTGATGGGCAGCGGCCCAGCGGACAAGCTTGAAGAATGCGCCATTGCCTTTGTCGATCTGATCGGACGGGCGCGGAAGCGGCTCTGGATCGTCAGCCCCTATTTCGTGCCGGATACCGATATCCGGACGGCGCTGTTTGCGGCGCGGCTGCGCGGCGTCGATGTGCGGATCATGCTGCCGGATAATCCGGACCACGCCCTGGTCTGGCTCGCCAGCATCGCCCACGCCGATGCCATGGTGGAGCATGGCATTGCCGTCTATCGCTATACCGACGGGTTCCTGCACCAGAAGGTGGTGCTGATGGACGAGGACATCGCCACCGTCGGCAGCGTCAATTTCGACAATCGCTCCTTTGCCATCAATTTCGAAATCACCCTGTGGTTCACGGACAACCAGACCATCGAGGCCGTCGAAGACATGCTCGACAACGATTTCAAATCGTGCCGCCAGGTGAGCCTTGCCGAAGTTTCGACGCGACCCGTGACGCTTTACTTCCTGACGCAGGCGGCGCGCCTGCTTTCCCCCGTTCTCTAGAGTTTGCCATGACGAGCTTTCTGTTCCGCGACGACGCCTATCTCCGCTCGACCCCTGCCATGGTGACGGAGGTTTTGCCTGATGGCGGCATCGTGCTGAACCAGACGGTGTTCTATGCGACCTCCGGCGGGCAGCCGGGAGATAGCGGCCGGCTGGTGACCGAGGATGGCAGCGTCATCACCATCGCGACGGCCATCCATCCCGAGGGGGACAAGATGCGGATCGTGCATGTGCCGGCGGAAGGGCAGCCGACGCTTGCTGTTGGGGCACGGGTTTCGGCCGAGGTCGACTGGGAGCGGCGCTATCGGCTTATGCGCATGCATACCGCGCTGCACCTGCTCTCTGTGGTCCTGCCCTTCCCCGTCACGGGCGGGTCAATCGGCGAGGACAAGGGGCGACTCGATTTCGACATGCCGGATGTGCCCGAGGACATCGCGGCGCTCGACGCAGCGCTTAATGTCATGGTTTCGGCGGACCATGCGGTAACGACAGAGTGGATCACCGACGAGGAAATGCTGGCCAAGGCCGACCTGATCAAGACCATGAAAGTGAAGCCGCCTATGGGTCAGGGGCGCGTGCGTCTCGTACGGATCGGCGATGTCGACCTGCAGCCCTGCGGCGGCACGCACGTGGCGCGCACCGGCGAAATCGGGCCTCTGGCGATCGGCAAGATCGAAAAGAAGGGCAAGCAGAACCGGCGCGTCAGCCTGCACTTCGCCTAGCGGATGGGCGGCGCATAAAGCAGGCCGCCATTGCTCCAGAGGGCATTCTGACCGCGCAGCATGGCTGCACCCGTCTGAGGGCCGAAATGGCGGTCGTAGAGTTCGCCATAGTTGCCGACGGCGCGGATGGCATCGGTCATAAAACTGGCGCGGAGGCCGAGCGGTGTGCCGAAGTCGCCTTCGACGCCGAGGAGACGCCGGACATCGGCCGAGCGGGCGGCGGCGAGGGAATCGATATTGAGGCTCGTGACGCCGACTTCCTCGGCGGTGATCAGGGCAAAGATGGTCCAGCGGACGATCTCGAACCACTGGTCATCGCCACCGGGGACGACCGGGCCCAGCGTTTCCTTGGAAATACGCTCGGGCAGGATGCGGTGCTGGGAGGGATCGGCCAGTTCGCGCCGGATGGCCTGCAACTGACGGCCCGAGGCGGAAATGACGTCGCACATATGGGCGCGATAGGCGACAATCAGGTCGGCGATGTCCTCATAGACCACGTCGGTATAGCTGGTCTGATTGGAAAAAAAGAAGTCGTCGAGCGCTTCCACCGCGCCTGAACCATCGACGACGCAGATGCTGACATTGTTGAGTTCGTAGGCGGAAACGACGCTAAGCGACTGGGGAACGAGAAAGCCCTGGCCGTCAAAGAAACTCGGAGTGACGTAGCGGGCGCCATAGCGAAGATCGCGGCCGGCGGTCCAGGCGCCGTTGCGCATCAGCACATCGACGGCCCCGGTTTGAAGGGGCGCAAAGCGCGCTTCGCCGCGGAAGGCGCGGAATTCGATGAGGTCGGGATTGCCGAAAACGGCGGCGGCAAGCGCACGGCAGAGATCGACGTCGAAGCCGGACCAGCGGCCATTGGCATCCTGCTGGGCAAAGCCAGCCAGCGGATTGCTGGAGCCGCAAACGAGGAAGCCGCGCTCACGCACGGCATCAAGCGTCTGCGCCTGCACAGAACTGACGAGGGCCGTGCAGGCTAGCGCCAGCACGAGCAGCAATGGCTTTACGCGGGATATGAACATGCCGGCCTTCTTCCAACCGAGCGGCATTGTGGCAGGCAAAAGCCACGGGTCAAGCCGGTCTCAGCTTGGACCCGTGGATATCAAATGAAGTTCTCAGTGCAAAATCTGGCTCAGGAAAAGTTTTGTGCGTTCATGCTGCGGGTTCGAGAAAAATGCTTCCGGCTCGTTCTCTTCGATGATCTGCCCCTGGTCCATGAAGATCACCCGGTTGGCGACCTGACGGGCAAAGCCCATCTCGTGGGTCACGCAGATCATGGTCATGCCATCCTCGGCGAGGCTGATCATGACTTCGAGCACTTCCTTGACCATTTCCGGATCGAGCGCCGAGGTGGGCTCGTCGAAAAGCATGATCTTGGGCTGCATGCAGAGTGAACGCGCAATAGCGACGCGCTGCTGCTGACCGCCGGAAAGCTGACCGGGATATTTGTTGGCCTGCTCCGGGATTTTCACGCGCTCGAGATAGTGCATGGCGGTCGCCTCGGCCTCAGCCTTGGGAATGCCGCGCACCCAGATCGGGGCGAGGGTCAGGTTCTGCAGGATCGTCAAGTGGGGGAAGAGGTTGAAGTGCTGGAACACCATGCCTACCTCGCGGCGCACTTCATCGATGCGCTTGAGGTCGGCCGTGAGTTCAGTGCCATTGACGATGATCTGGCCTTCCTGATGCTCTTCGAGCCTGTTGATGCAGCGGATAAGCGTCGACTTGCCTGAGCCCGAAGGCCCGGCAATGACGATACGCTCGCCCGTCATGACGCGCAGGTTGATGTCGCGCAGCACATGAAAATCGCCATACCACTTGTGCATGTTGACGACGTCGATGGCGACTTCGGTCTCGGAGACCTGCATGTGGCTGGTGTCGATTTCCCGTTCGACGGTGGTTTCGGATACCTGGGACATGGAGCTACCTCTTGTAGCCAGTGTTAAGGCGTCGCTCCATGTACATGGAGTAGCGAGACATGCTGAAGCAGAAGCTCCAGAAGACCATGGCGGCGAAGATGTAGCCGGTGGTCGGGGTATTGGCAGACTGCCATTCGAGGGCAGTGTCGTTCTTGGTCTTCACCGCTTCGAGCAGGTCCTTCATACCCACGATGTAAACCAGCGAGGTATCCTTGAAGAGCGCAATCGCGTTGTTAACAATACCAGGGATTACGTGCTTCAGCGCCTGGGGCAAGATGATGAAGTACATCTGTTTCCAATAGCTGAGACCAAGCGACGCCGCCGCTTCGTATTGCCCGCGCGGGATAGCTTGAAGACCACCGCGTACGATCTCCGCCACGTAGGCGGCACTAAACAGCGTGACGCCCACGAGCGCCCTGAGCAGCTTATCCACTGTCGTGCCCTGCGGCATGAACAGTGGCAGCATGATCGAGGCCATGAAGAGAATGGTGATCAATGGCACGGCACGGATCAACTCGATGAATGCGATACAGAGGACCTTGATCACGGGCATCTTCGATTGCCGCCCCAACGCCAGGATGATGCCCAGCGGAAAGGAGACGATGATGCCCACCGCCGAGATGATCAGGGTGACCAGCAAGCCACCCCACTTTTCTGTCGGCATCGGCTTGAGGCCGAAGGCGCCCCCCGCGAGCAGGTAGTAACTGATCACCGGGAAGGCGATAAGCAGCAGGAGCGCGTTTGCCCGCTTGAACGGCACGCGAGGGATCAGCAAGGGCACTAGCAGAAGCGCACCCAGCGCAAAGACGATGTTGGGACGCCAGACTTCTGGAATGTCGTAGAAGCCGTAGATAAAAAACTCCATCTCCGACCAGACATAGGCCCAACAGGCACCTGACGTCTCGAGGCGACACTCTTCTACCGTACCGTTGATCCCAACGGCATGGATGAAGAGAAAGTTTACGAGCGGCGGCAGCACCCAGAGCAGGAAGAGTGCCCCCAACAGGGTTAGTACCGCGTCGGTCGACGTGGCGAAGAGATTTTTGTGCAGCCAGGCTCCAACACCTGTCGTGCTGCGCGGGGCCGCACGGGCTTCGGAAAAATCGGAGCGGACGTAGGCAATATTGGTCATTTGCGCTCTCCTACCGCTCTACCAGCCGGACACGGCCGTTGTACCAGTTCATGATCGCCGAGGTGATCAGCGAAAACGTAAGATAGACCACCATGATTATCGCCATGCATTCAATCGCGCGGCCGCTCTGACTGATAGACGTTCCTCCAAACACGTTGAACAGCTCTGGATAACCAATGGCCGCACCGAGCGACGAGTTCTTGGTGAGATTGAGATACTGGCTTGTCAGAGGCGGCACGATGACCCGCATGGCCTGCGGTACAATCACCAAGCGCAGACGATCCCCGTCTTTGAGGCCAAGAGACTGAGCCGCCTCGGTCTGTCCGCGATTGACGGCCAGAATACCGGCCCTGACCGTCTCGGCGATGAACGAAGCCGTGTAGATCGTCAGGCCAAAGGCCAGCGCGATGAATTCGGGTGGGAGCTGCAATCCGCCCTTGAAATTGAAGCGCTCCAGCACCGGCACCTCAAACGCCAGGCTGGCGTCGGTAGCCCAATAAACCAATGCCGGCACGCCCACGATGATCAGCACCAGCAAAGCCAGCGGGAAGCGTGCATCGCTCGGCGGTCGATTGGCGGTATTGGCATAAACCACCTGGGCGACGACGAGGGCGGTCAGGGCGCTGACGAGAGAGACCACCAGCGATGGCACCCAACCGAACATGAAGCCGAGCAGAGCATTGAACAGGACGAAACTCACGAAAAACGTGACAGCACCCTTGGCGATCGCGGCATAACGGGTAAGCGAACCCAATGCGACAGCAGCGGCTATGACGGCAGAGACGACGACGAAGCTCGCGATGGGGAATACCAAGCCCAGCAGCAGCGCCAGGGCAAGGAAAGCGACGAGGAAGGTCACCACAGCATCGGCAACCTTGCTGGGCCAAACGATCTGCGACGGATATCGTCCAGTACGCGTACGAACGCGGGCGGCCCATCCACCGATGGCCACTGCGACGATCAAGGCCCCCACTAAGGCGACCATAACCCAGGCAAACTCCTGATCCGGGGTCGGACGCGGAACCATAATACCGCGCTGATTTATGAAGGCGTCAAACGGCAAGGCGATCGACTGACGCACTGACGGCATGGTTTTGAGAACAGCGAAATACCAGAAGAACAATTGCAGAAGCAGCGGGATGTTCCGAATGGTTTCGATGTAGACCGCTGCCAGCCTGGCAATGATGAAGTTGCTGGATAGACGGGCGATGCCGATGGTGAAGCCCAGCATGGTCGCAAAGACGACGCCGATGAAGGCAACCAGAAGGGTGTTGGTGATGCCCACGACCAGTGCTTCCCAATAATAGGAGGCGCGGGACCATGGCATGAGCGCGAAACTGATGTCGAAACCGGCTGTCTTCCAGAGAAAATCGAAGCCGTTCGTCTTCTTTTGGGCGGCCAGGTTGGCCGCAGTATTGCCGATTACCCAG
The DNA here is from genome assembly GCF_017307565.1 of Devosia sp. Taxonomy (GTDB): domain Bacteria; phylum Pseudomonadota; class Alphaproteobacteria; order Rhizobiales; family Devosiaceae; genus Devosia. The sequence goes on along the minus strand of NZ_JAFKHD010000445.1, from coordinate 852 downwards.
TAGACGAAGGCGAGGAGCAGCGCGGCTACCACGACCTGGTAGATGATGCCGCGGATCACCGGATCGTTGAAAAAGCTCATGCGGGGGGCGGTGTCGCGCCCCAATTCGCGAATTGTCATAGGTTACAGTCCTTGGCCGCAATAACCCCTGTACGCCAGCAAAGACGCCACAGGTGACGGAACAAAAAGACCGGCGCCCTTTTGGGGCGCCGGCTCAATTCGTTCGACTTAGCGGATCGGCGGGGCGTACTGGATGCCGCCGTCTTTCCAAAGGGCATTCAGGCCGCGTTCCAGCCCGATGGGCGTGGCGGGCCCGACATTGCGATCATAGCTTTCGGCGTAGTTCCCGACATGCTTGATGATCTGGTAGGCCCAGTCCTTGGTGACGCCGAGCGGGGTACCGAAATCACCTTCGACGCCGAGGAGGCGCTTGACGGCCGGATTGTCGGAACCAAGCATCTCGTCGACATTAGCCGACGTCACGCCGAGTTCCTCTGCTTCGAGCAGGGCAAAATAGGTCCAGCGAGCAAGGTTGAACCACTGGGTATCGCCGGCACGAACCACGGGGCCAAGCGGCTCCTTGGAGATGATTTCGGGCAGGATGATATGGTCATCCGGATTGGCGAACTTGGAACGTTCCGCAGCCAGGGCCGAAGAGTCGGTCGTGTAGACGTCGCAACGGCCGTCTTCATAGGCCTTCACCACCTCGTCCTGGTCGACGAAGACCACGGTCTTGAACTCCATGCTGTTGGCAGCAAAGTAGTCGGCCGCGTTGAGCTCGGTGGTGGTGCCGGATTCGATACAGATGGCCGCGCCGCTCAGATCGAGAGCAGAGTCGATACCGTCTTCCTTG
>NZ_JAFKHD010000017.1 GCF_017307565.1 Devosia sp. | reverse complement strand
AGGTTTTGGACGAGGCCGGAGCCGGCCGCTATCAGCGACGCCTCCTCGGCATTTTCGGTCTCGTCTGGGCGGCCGACGCCATGCAGGTGCTGGCCGTGGGCTTCACCAGCGCCTCGATCGCGGCGAGCTTTGAGGTTTCCCTTCCCGAAGCGCTGCAGACCGGCACGCTGTTCTTCCTCGGCATGCTGATCGGGGCGAGCCTTTTCGGCCGTCTCGCCGATCGCTTTGGCCGTCGCCGCGTGCTGCTCATCACCGTCGCCTGCGACGCGGTCTTCGGGCTCCTGTCGGTCTTTGCGCCCAATCTCTTCATTCTCTTCGCGCTGCGCTTCCTCACCGGCGTCGCCGTCGGCGGCACACTGCCGGTCGACTACGCCATGATGGCCGAGTTCCTGCCCGCCAGGAACCGTGGCCGCTGGCTCGTCGTCCTCGAAGGTTTTTGGGCCATCGGCACCGTCGCCGTGGCCCTCGCTGCCTGGGTCGCCAGCATCTATGTGCCGGGCGATGCCTGGCGCTGGATTTTCGCCGTAACGGCCCTGCCGGCCCTGATCGGCATCTGGCTGCGCCTCTGGGTGCCTGAATCCCCGCTTTATCTACTGCGCCGCGGCCAGCAGCAGGACCTCAAGTCCGTGCTCAACGCCATTCTCAAGACCAATGGCAAGGCCGAACTCCCCGCTGACGCCGTCATCGCCGCCCCCGCCAGCGAACCCAATCCGGGCATTTTCACCCCGAGCCTTCGCCGCCGCACCTTTTCGATCCTGCTCGTCTGGTTCCTGGTGTCGATTTCCTACTATGGCATCTTCACCTGGCTGCCGGCCCGCCTGGCCCAGGAAGGTTTTGGTTATGTCCGCGGCTATGGCTTCCTGGTGCTCGTCGCCCTCGCCCAGATCCCCGGCTATGCCCTTGCCGCCTGGGGCGTCGAAGCCGTTGGCCGCAAGCCCACGCTGATCGGCTTCCTCGGCCTCAGCGCCGTTGGGTGCCTGCTCTTCATTCTTGCGAGCGACTCCTACCTTCTGGGCGGCGCCATCCTGCTGATGAGCTTTGCGCTGCTGGGCACCTGGGGCGCACTCTATGCCTTCACGCCCGAACTCTACCCCACCGTTTCCCGCGCCACCGGCATGGGCGCAGCCGGCGCCATGGCTCGCCTCGGGGGGCTCTTTGCGCCATCGGTCATGGCGCTGGTCTTCGTGCAGAACTTTGCCCTGGCCATCGCACTCTTTGCGGGCCTGCTCGTCCTCGGCGCGATCGCCGCA
>NZ_JAFKHD010000016.1 GCF_017307565.1 Devosia sp. | reverse complement strand
CGGCACGCCGGTAAAAATCCCGGCCAGAGACGCACATCCCAATCCCAGCGTCGTGACCTCGAGTTCAGTCTGGGCAATACGGCGCTTTTCGAAAGTACGGGTGGTCATGCGCGGGCTCCTCAGAAACGCGACAAACTAACTGACATGTTAGTTGTCGGGAGTAAAGGCACCCGCGCGCTCGACCTTAGTAGAGACCGTTGATGATCACTGGCTTTTCAGCCTCGGTCCGCACCGGATTGCGCAGCGGCAGGCCGAACTGACTCTCCTGGATTTCGAAGATATCGTTCTCCTTGGTCGAAATCCCGTCGGCAAAGCTAAGGGTCGCCGTGCCGAACATATGCACATGCACATCGCTCGGCTGCCGGAACAGGCCATACTTGAAGTGGTGATATTCGAGATTGGCGATGGTGTGGCTCATATTATCCTCACCCGAGAGGAACGGCTTTTCCCACAAAACCTGACCGTCGCGGAAAATGCGCGACACACCTTCAATATGATCGGGCAGGTCGCCGACGCGCAGTTCCGGCCCAAACGAGCAGGCGCGCAGCTTGGAATGGGCGAGGTAAAGGTAGTTGATCCGCTCGGTCACGTGATCGGAAAACTCGTTGGCGAGCGCAAAGCCGAGGCGGCGCGGCTGCCCATTGGCGTCGATGAGGTAAATGCCAGCGATTTCGGGCTCTTCGCCCGCATCGAGCGCGAAAGCCGGGGAGGGGATCGGATGGCCTGGATTGGCCACGATATGGCCATTTCCCTTGTAGAACCACTCGGGCTGCACGCCCTTTTCTCCGCCCGTGGGCTTGCCGTTCTCGAGCCCCATGCGGAACATTTTCATGCTGTCGGTCAGTTCGCCCGCCGGCTTTTCGCCATTGGCCTTATGCATGGCGTCGCGCGTTGCGGCCGAACCGAGATGGGTCAGACCGGTCCCCGTCACATGCAGGTGCGTTGGATCGGGATGGTCGATCGGCGAGAGCAGACGGCCTTCGGCGAGGAGCGCAGCTTTGTCGACGGGGGCGCCGAGACCGCGCGCGGCGATGATGTCAGAGAGGCCGCCGATTCCGGCGAGAGCTGCCTGTGCAAGCTCATAGACGCTGGCTGCGCCCTGCACCTGGCGGGTTTCCCCGTTCTGCGTCACGGCCACGGCGCGCGCGCCATTGTCGTCGAAATACTGAATGAGGTGCATGACTTTCCTTGCCTCCTGGGGCCTTCTCAGCGGCTTGGCGGCATAAAACGCAACCGGCCACGGCCTGCAC
>NZ_JAFKHD010000444.1 GCF_017307565.1 Devosia sp. | reverse complement strand
CATCCAGTGCCTCTACGTCGATCCCATGAAGGCCGCGACTGACGATAACACCATCTCCTGGGGCATGACGGCCCAGCTTGGCGGCAAGATTTCTGGCTCATGGGACGATGCCAAGATCGGCATCAAGGGCGGCAAGTGGGTGCGCGTCGGCGAGCAGGTCAACGAAGTCGTGGTCGCAAAGGACGTCGGATACCAGATCTCCGGCGCTGTCGCCTGACATCAAAACACCCTGGCAGGACGCTGCCAGGGCGATCCGTCCGCTTTTCCTCCTCCCTGGCGGGCGGGTCTTCGAGAAGGGGCCAACAGGCCCTTTCTGCAAGACCCGAAAGGACCCATTGCACCATGCAGATCTTCCGACTTATCGGCGCCGCTCTTCTGGTCGCCTCTATCTCTGCATTTTCTTCGGTCGCCATTGCGGCCACGGCGCCGGCAGGAATCGTCTTCGACAGTGATTTCAGCATTGCGTCGAACAGTCCCGTGCCGGACTGCCTTGCCTCCTTTGAGCCCTCCAACGCAGTTCTCCTGGTTGAGGCCGAAAGCGGCTGTGATGCGATCATTGCTGATGCCACCGGCCTTTGCCTGGTGCCGGCCAATTCCGTCGATTTCCGCCCGATCGTTGGCGTCGTCGATCCCGTCCAGGGCGTGACCTGCACCAGCATTCGTCCGAGCCCACCTGGCTAACTCCAGCGACGCTTTTGACAATCCCGCTGCCCTCGAAGGCGGCGGGTCTTTCGAGAGGGCCGCTTACTCGGCCCTGCCGCAAGACCCGAAGAGGACGTTTCAATGGACGATCTGACCAAGATCAAAGGTATCGGCAATGCGACGGCGAAGCGCTTGGCAGGCGCCGGTATTGTGAGCTTTGCCACCCTGGCAGCGGCTTTGCCTGAGCAGTTCCAGGCCATCGAGAAACTTGGCGGTTCTCCGACCGAATGGGCTGATTGGGTGGCCGGCGCTAAAGCCCTCGTGCCGACTCCCGTCGATCTCAGCCAGGCAGCGCCAGAAAAGATTGACGCCCAGGCCGCGCTAATCGATGCCGCGCGCGATCGTCTGGATGCCGCGCTGGCGAGAGTTGACTCGCTTTCAGCGGAACTTGGCAACGGGACGAATGTCGATCTCGAGCAGTCCCTGGACGACGCGGAGGCCGAGCGCGATGCCGCGCAGCGGGCGCTCGATCTGCTGATCGGGCCTGGCGATATCATGCGCCTTGATCTGGGCAGTGATATTGCCGAGGCGTCGACCGACACGACCTCGTCGGCCAATGAACCGAATTCAACCATAACACCCCCGAGCGACGACGAAGGCAGTGGTGGAGACGGTGGCCTTGAAGCCGTCTCCACCAGGCAGCTCGAGGACGATGAAGACGACGAAGAAGACGAGGTGGACCTCGTTGCCGATTTCGGTCGCGCTCTCGACGCTCTGAACAACCGTATCGATCGTCTCGCCGAGGAGAGCGTTGAAGCGGCTCTGAGCTTCATTGGCACCGAACGTGCCCGGTTTCGTATGATCATCGACCACGTCACCAAGCTCGACGTCGAGCTCCAGCGCCACGAGCGCGAGGTAATCCGCACCGAAACCGTCTGGCCGCTGACCACCGTCCGACTCGATGGGATCGACCGGCCGATCGGCAAACCGCTGAAGGTCGATCCAGTCACGTTCACGGCGCTCACAAGTTCGGGCGATGCCGCTGACCATGCCCCTCCAGAAGCTGAAGGTGTGACCTCGTGAGCAAGAATGAAGGTTTGAAAGTGCCGGGCTATACCGCCCAGAGCGATGAGAACGTCGCCCTGGTCACAGGGTTCAAGCAAACCGAAGAGCGCCTGTTGCGGGACCTCGATGTGATGTTCGACAGCGCCGAACCTCACCGTTTCGACAAGCGCTGGCTCTCGGTCGCCAAGACCCATTTCGAACAAGGCTTCATGGCGCTCAACCGGTCTGTCTTCCAGCCCCAGCGCATCCGGCTGCCCGATGACGAGAAACCAGAAACCTGACTGATCCCGCCAAACGCCGGCAATGGTCGCACGGTCCATCGGCCAGCGGCGGGGTAGCGCAGCCAGGTAGCGCGCGGGGCTCATAACCCCGAGGTCGCCCGGTTCAAATCCGGGCCCCCGCAATCAACACGTCGGCGTCCTCAACGCGCCGGCGAGGTCCGGCGCCGATGGGGCATGGCCGGCGCCGGACCAACCTAGGAGTTCAGAACGGTGATCTTCGTCATTCTCTTCATCATTGCCCTGGCGGCTCTCGTGCTGCTGGACGGTTATGCCCAGTACATGGGCAATCCGAAGCCGACCAGCTGGCTCAAGTTGTGTCTGTGGGCCGCTCTGATCGCGATCGTCGTTGGCGGGCTCCTCGGTGTCGCCGCGGATGGATTTGCTGCTGTCCAAGGGCTTCTCCAGTGACCTATTGCACCCAACAGGACCTGGCTGACCGCTACGGCCAGATCAAGCTCGTGCAACTGACCGACAAAACCAATCGGCCTCAGACCACGATTGACACGGTCGTTGTCGAGAAGGCCATCACCGATGCCGCCTCGCTCATCAATTCGTTCCTGGGCAAGCGCTATCAGCTACCGCTCACGGTGAGCCCGCCCGACGTCCTCGTGACCTACGCGTGCCAGATCGCCTGGTTTCTTCTCCATGGCGATACTGCAGGGAAGGAGCATCCAGTCCGGCTCGCCTATGCCGATGCCATGAAATGGCTTGAGCGGGTTTCCTCCGGCCTCGTGATTATCGAGGGCGCCGGCGAGAACGTCGCGCCCGCAGGCGGCGGCCAGATTCAGACCAAGGGGCCAGAGCGCATCTTCTCGCGCGACAGGCTGCAGGGCTTCTGATGACCGGCGTTTCCTTCACCCTCGACGACGACATCGCCCTTGACGGGCTTAATCGCCTTAAGCGAGCCGCTGGCGATCTGACTGGCGCCTATGACGCTCTCGGCGCGCACTTTGTCTTTTCGACCCAGCGCAATATCGAGCGGGAGACCGCACCGGATGGCAGCAAGTGGCGGCCCCTGTCGCCACGCACGGCCGAGAAACGCATTGGACGCGGCCGCAACGCCAGGAAGCGCGGTTATAGCCATATCCTTCGCCTTACCGCCCGGCTTTATCAGTCGATCAGCCACCAAGTGCTGGCCGATGGCGTCCAGTGGGGCACCAATGTCCTTTACGGCCGAATTCACCAACTCGGCGGCGAGATCGACATGGCCCCACGCCAGGGCACGGTCACCATGAAATCCATCCGCAAGCGCGGTAACCGCTTTGTTCGCACGGGCACCAAGGATGCCACCAGTCGCGTCGTGAGCATCCGCGGCCACAAGGTCACCATTCCCGCTCGTCCCTATCTCGGCATCTCCGCCATGGATCGAGAGGAAGTGCCTGAGATCGTGGCCGACTATCTTCGTCAGGAGGCTAGCCAATGAGCGATTTCGGTCAGATCAAGGCTCGCCTGATGGAGCCAGGGACACCATTCTTCAGCGTTCGTGGAGCCACCTCCATGGCGCAGGTCAAGGCTAGGCCGGAAGGACCGCTTCCTCAGGCCTTCGTTGTCTCGGCCGAAGAAATGGCCGGTGACAATCAACGGGCCACAGGGGGCGTCCTACAGGCCCTCGAGCGCGATATTGCCGTGGTTATTGTCGTCGAGCATCTCGGCGATGCCGACGGCGCTGATGCCGTCGATCCGCTCGAGGAGATCAAGGAATACGTTCGCGCCCAGCTGCTGGGTTGGCAGACCACCGAGATGGTCGACGTCATCACCTATGTCCGCGGCGAGACCATGGAGGCCGTCGATGGCTGCGTGTGGTTCGCCGCTATCTACTCCGCACCCCAGTACATCGAGGAGGCCGTCTGATGGCCAGCTACACCAGGGACAAAAAGACCGGCAAGCCGGTGCTGCAGTCCCAGATCAAGACGCCGTATCAGCCCGACGAGTTAACCGCCGATCGCGCGCCGGCCGCGGTTGAAGAACCGGCGAAGAAGGAGAGCAAGGAATGACCCGCTTTGTGCGCCGCCTGGCGCTCCTGGCCAAGACCGAAGTCACCTATGGCACCGATAGCGTTCCGACCGGCGCTGCGAATGCCATGCAGGTCAGCAATGTGGAAATCACGCCGATCGCTGGTTCGGAAATCAATCGCGAGCTGGTTTTGCCATATTTCGGGCATCAGGGGGCCATCCTGGTCCAAAATCATGCGACCATCGCCTTTGACGTTGAGGTCGCCGGCGCCGGCGCTGCGGGTGACGTGCCCGCTTATGGCCCATTGCTCCGCGCGGCGCGTCGGGCCGAAATCGTCGATGCCGGCGTTTCCGTCGAATATGTGCCTGACGCCGGGGTGCCCGATGCGGTGAGCATGTACTACGTGCTCGATGGCGTTCGTCATATCATCGTGGGCGCACGTGGCTCCGTCAGCTGGTCACTCGCGCCGGCGCAGATCGCCCGCTATCGCTTCAGCATGACGGGCCTTCTCGGTACCATTACCGACCAGGCCAATCCCGCCGTGACGTTGACGGGCTTTATAAAGCCGGTGCCGGTCAATAAGGCCAATACGGCGATGTCGCTGCACGGCTGGAACGCCGTTGCCGAAAGCCTGTCGATCGACCTCGCAAACCAAGTCGAGCCACGCTTCCTTATCGGGCACGAGAGTGTCGAAATTACCGACACCGCCTCGACCGGTACCGCCGTCGTTGAAGCCAAGTCGCTCGCCACCAAGAACTGGTTCGATATCGCCCTCAACCACACCACTGGCGCACTCGCCGTCCAGCACGGCACGGTTACGGGCAATATCGTCGAATTCGCGGCCCCGGCCGTCCAGATCGGGCGACCGACGCAGGGCCAGAGCCAAGGGATTGCCAACTACTCGCTGCCCCTGATGCTCACGCCCGTTGCCGGCAATGACGAGCTGGTTATCACCGTCCGTTAAGGCGACGAAAACACCCCTTTAAGGAGCCCTCAATGGTTAAGTTCATCCTCTCCAAGAACCGCCTCTACTGGTGGCCGATCAAGATCCGCATGCCCAGCAGCGATGAGCGAAAAGCGGGACAGGTCGAGGAGTTCACCTTCAAGGCGCAGTTTGAGGCCATCGGTTCGGAAGAGGCTCAGGGGATCATGGACGAAGTGTCCAAGCTGCCCGACGACGAACGGACCGCACGTCAGCACGATCTGCTCCTTCGTGTCGTGAAGGACTGGAACGAAGACATCCAGGACGAGGACAAAGAGCCGATCCCGTTCGGTACCGATACCCTCCGCACCATTCTGGATGATCCGTGGATCCTGGTGGCGTTTTGGCGAGCCTGGGGCGAGTCCATGTCCGGTGATGGGGCACGCAAGGGAAACTCGCAGAGGTAGTGCGAGCAAGGGTCTTCGCACTGCTGGATCGAACCGACCCGGACCGTCCACTGCCTCTCGACGAGGCGATGGCTGGGCAGTTTGCCGAGATGGGCGTCAGCATCCCGCCCGAGGCACTGGAAGACGAAGAAATGGTTGAGCTGTGGGACATCAACGAGTTGGCATTCCGAGTTTTCCAAGCGCTCGACACCCAGTGGCACTTTGTTTCCGGGTTCAACTGGATGCGTCGCACGGGCCTCAACTATCCCGGCGTTGTCGTCGTCATGCAGGCCTTTGATATGGCGATGAGCGATTTTCCGCTAATCCAGGCAATGGAGGAAGCTGCGCTGGCGGCGTTCGATGAGGTCTCTTCGCGGTGACCCAGCCCTTCGTTGTATCCCTGAAACTGACTGGTGATGGCCGCAGCGCTGTCAGTGCCGTAGCCTCAACGGAAAAAGCGGTCGCTTCCCTTTCGGCCAAGACCGAGCTGGCAGAGGCGAAGGCCGAGGCGCTCAATCGCGTTCTCGGACAGCGCAACACGATCGAGGCCGGCCGAGCTGGCCTGCAGTCGACGGCCGAGGCGATCCGCTCCGAGCAGCAGCTCGAGGCGGCGCGGTTGCAGGCGCAGAACAGCGAAAAAGGCCGGGCGGAGAGCATTGCCCGCCTGGCACAGCTCGGGCGCGACGCCCAGGCAGTCAACAAAGCAATCGCCTCGACCGAGCAGCAGCTCGCCGCGGCGCACGATGAGGCCGCTCGATCTGCGCGATCGGCCGCTACCGCCCAAGCGGAACTGTCCTCAGCCCGCAGCACTGCCGCGGTGGCCCGGCAGTCCGCGATTAACAGCTCATTGGGTATCGGCGTGGCTCCCACCGGCGACAGAGGCGCCGATATAGCGGCTTACGGCAATGCCCTGGACGAGATGCGGGCCAAGTTCAGTCCGCTTTTTGCCCTGGAGCAGCAGCACAAGGCAAACCTGGCAGAGATCAGCCAAGCATACCGGTTGGGCGCGATTTCTGCCGATGAGCAGAGCGCTGCGATCGAGCGGGCAAATGTGGCCCACCGATCCGCAGTTGTCGCCCTTGACGGCCATGCTCATGCACTTGACCAGGTGTCTCGCGCCATGGCGCGCTCCAATGCGCAGCGCACGAACCTGCTTTTCCAGCTGCAGGACGTTGCCGTCACCCTGGCAATGGGCATGAACCCGCTGATGGTTGCCATGCAGCAGGGCAGCCAAATTTCGATGATCTATGGCCCCGGCGAAGGGGGCCTCGGACGGGCATTTCAGGAAACCGCGAAGATGGCGACCAGCGCCGCGACAAAGTTTTGGCCGCTTGCAGTGGCGGCGGCGGCCATCGGCGTCGCTGTCGGTGGAATGCGGCATGAAATCGAAGAGACGACCGGCGTAGCGGTGTCCTTTGGCGACGTGTTCATGGCCTCGCTGCAAGTCGTCGGCGGATATCTCTACGAGGCCTTCCGTCCCCAAATCGAAGCAATCTCGGAGTGGTTTGGCAGGGCGTGGGACCTGGCGGTCCAATGGACCAAGAATTCGCTGAACTTCATGATTGGTTCCGTCATGGTCTTCCTCGAGCAGATCAGACTCGTCCACGACATTGTTCCTCAGGCTTTCCAGCTGGCGGGTGAGCTTGCGGCCAATGCGTTCCTCGACAGCATCCAGTGGATGGTGAACAGCACCATGGGATCTATCGACAGAATGGGCCAGGAAGTGGTGAAGCTATGGGGAGGCACTTGGACCCGCATTAACTGGAAGCTCGACCTGGAGCCATTCAAGCGGGATACGGACGCGACCGCGGGGCGCATCGGAACGATCTTCAAGACCTATCAGGATCAGGTGCGGTCGATCATCGATTCCGACTACATGGGCACCTTCTATTCCGACGTGCAGCAGCAGGCCCTGAAGAACTACAACGCGCGCCTCGATGATACCGACAAGAGCGCCAAGCGGGCGGCGAGCGGTATGAAGATCGCCGATGACGCTGCCAAGGCCTTCAAGGAAACCATGGACTTCGGGCGCGATACCTTCCGAAGCTTCATCACCGACATGCGCCAGGGACTAAGCCAGGGCCAGGGCTTTTGGGAGGCACTGGGCAACGCCGGTGCCAACGCACTCGACAAGATTGCGGACCGTGCTCTGGGCATGATGGCAGACGGCATTTTCAACATGATCATTGGGGCCTTCATGCCCGGCTTTGGCCAGACCGGCGGCAGCTGGGGCAACGGCCTGTGGGGTTCTGCCATTTTCAACGCCAAGGGCAATGTCTACCAAAGCCCGGCCCTGTCAGCTTTCAGCAACAAGATCGTCGATCAGCCCACCATGTTTGCCTTCGCCAAGGGCGCTGGCATCATGGGTGAGGCCGGCGCCGAAGCCATTATCCCGTTGACTCGCACGAGCAGCGGGGATCTCGGCGTCCGGATGACGGGCGACGTCGGTGTTGGCATGTCGATGGGCAACATCACCTTCGCCCCAGTCAGCAACTTTTATGGCGGCTTCAACTCCAGCGATGCGGACTTGCGCCGTATGCTTGATGAACGCGACCGACACCTTCTGTCGATGATGCCGGGAGCAATGGCAGAGGCTCGCTATCGCGCTGTGAAGGGGGCTGCTTGATGGCCGTAGCTTTTCCGTTCTCGGGTTTCGATCGCATCGGCCTGCGCATTCGATCGGGGATTGCCCACAAGCGAGACAGAGGCGGCCTTCTGTTGACCCAACGCACCGTCGAGCCCTACTGGGCAGGGCCGTTCACTACGGGCAAGCTTACTCCTGCAGCTTGGTCGAACCTGGTCGCGTTCCTCAGCGACTGCGTTGACCGCAATCTGCGAGTCGACTTTGTGCACCCCCGTCACGAGGTTCCCCGCGCTTATACGCTCGCCACGTGGCCGCTCTTTGCTGATCCCGTGCTGGTATCCGTCACACACGGCCGAGAGATCGTCGTTTCAGGCCTGCAGGTAGGGATGGAATTGAAGCGCGGTGACCGCTTCACCCTCATGCAGGGAGAGCAGCGCTGCTACCGTAGCCTGGCCGCCGATCTGGTAGTTGCCAGTGCAATCAGCCAGGCGATCCCGCTCACGCCGCGCATGCCGCTAGGCATTTTCGCCGCCGGCGCGCTTGTGCGGTTCAAGATGCCTCCGGTGCGCCTGGCGGTCGTTGCGGACAGCTTCCAGGATGACGAGGTCTATGCCCCGTCCTCGCTCACCTTCGAAGCCGAGGAGGCGCTGAAATGAAGCTCTACGACAGTGCCACCATGGCCCGGTTTGCCAAGGGCGAGGAAGATTTCATCGACGCGATCATCTTCATCTTCGACTCCGGCCCGGTGTGCGTCTTTGTCGGCCGCGGCAGCTTCACCTGGGATGATGAGGAGATCGGCCTGCAGACCTTTTACGGTCTGGCGCCGCTTCTCTCGATTGAAGTTCCCAGCCAGTCCCTCTCCAACGAGTCGCTGCCCATCACGGTGCGCCTGGCAGAGACCTACATGCCCGAAGGCTCGGACACGCCCGTCAACGTGTTCGATGATGGGGTGCGCCAGACGATCGACGAAGAGCCTTGGCAGGGCCGCGAGGCCATCCTGTCCCGCTTTTGGCTCGATGAAAACGGGGTGCCGATCTATCGCGAGCGCATCGGTCGACGCGTTATTGACGATATGCCAACCGAGGAAGATGAGGCGGGCAATCCTATCCGGACGGCGGTGCTCGAGCGCGAGGACATCATCCAGCGCAACGTTGAAGCCAAGACGGTGAATGCCGACCTGCAGCGGCTGCTTGATCCGACCGATCTCGCCTGTGAGCATATCCGGACCACGGCGCGCCAGCAGATCAGTTTTGGTGCCTTGCCTGAACAAAGCGCCGGCACATGACCTCGCCAGCGATCTGGACGCCAAAACCAATCGGGCCGCGGCTGCCCGGTTGGGAGAACAAGGCCCTGGCTGTGCTCAATCAGCACATGGCAGAACCGCTCACCTGGGGCGTTTCAGATTGCCTGTCGGTTCCAGCCGATCTTTGCTTCGCAATGACCGGTGTCAGCATTCTACCGCGTCATTTGCGACGGTACCGCACCGAGGCCGGCGCCTGGCGGCTTCTGGTTCGAGCTGGTTTCAGCGACGTTGAAGAGGCCTTGAATGCGGCATTTCCTCGCCTTGAGGGTGTCGCCATGGCTCGGCGTTTCGATGCCGGCGTCGTCGAGCGTAAGGACCCTTCTGGACGAACTGTGCTTGCCACGGTAATTATCACCAACGGCGCGCAGGCGGTTGGTCGCGATGCGGAAGGGCCGGTTCTCGTTTCTCAGCTCTCACTGAGAGCAGCTTTCGCCATCGGCGCGAGAGCGCAGCGATAGATCTCTGGGTGACACTGTCACCTGCAATCCAGAACCATGAATAAGCGATTTTGAACTCGGCTTTCACGCCGTTTCAAAGAGGCTTTCCATGTCCCGAATGGGCAAACCAGACCAGGCAGCCTAATGCCTCAAGTCTTGCCCATCCTTGGCCAGATTGCGCTCAATGCCGCCATTGGCATCGGCGCCACGGTTCTTGCCAACGCCATCCGGCCGCAACGCGCCAATGCCACCCAATCCGTCACGACCAGCCGCGGTCTCAAGTTTGAGCTGACGATCGGCGAGACCGTCGCGCTGTCGGCTATCTGGGGCCGTGGCCGAACCGGTGGCCAGCTCACCTTTGCCCAGGAATACGGGGCAAACAATCAGTACCTGAAACTCAAGATCGACTGCGGCCGCGGCTGGTTCGATGCGCTCGAAACCGTCATTGCCGATGAAAAGGCGCTGACCCTCTCCGGTTCGAACGAAGACGTGAATGGTCGGATAGCCGAGGAATACCGGGACGGTGCCGGCAATCCGCGCGTCTGGTTCAAATACTATGACGGCCGCCCAGGTCAGACGGCCGATGCCGGCATGATGGCCGCGGCTCCGACCCGCTGGGGTGTCAATCACCGATCAACCGCCACACCCTATGTCGTCGTCACGCTCTCCTATGACGCCGATCTCTTCCCCTCGAGCACGCTGCCGGACTTCGGCTTCGTCTGGCGTGGCCTGCGCCTTTACGACTGGCGCAAGGATGCGACCATGCCGGGCGGTGCCGGCGCGCATCGTTGGGACGATCAGTCCACCTGGGAATGGACGGACAACCCGGCTGTCATGGCCTGGAACTGGCGCCGCGGCTACTGGCGCAACGGTATCCGCCTCTTCGGCATGGGCTTCTCGCGCTACGCCAACGACTTGGCTTATTTCACGGCCGCGGCGAACCTTGCGGAAGAGGACCTCTACTTTGCCGAGACCGGCGCCACGCTCAACCGCTATGCCTTTGGCCGCGAGATCTCGGACGACGAAGAGCATCTGACCGTCTTACGTCAGTTCGAAGAGTGCTGGTGCGGCGCCAGCTTCGACCGAGGCGGCGCCTATGCGCCCGTGCCGGCGGCGTCCGTCATGCCCGTGCTCACCCTAGAAAACCACCATCGTGTCGATGGCGCTGCCGTCTCGGCCAATCGCTGGGGCAAGGTTTCGGCCAAGAAGACGAAGATCCACGGCTCATTCTCGCCGGTGGCCGACCTCTTCATTTCGACGCCCTATGCGGCGCGCATCAATGTCGACCTCGAGGCGCTGACCCGCGGGCCGAAAGCCCAGGCCTTCGACCAGCCCTATGAGCATCGGCCGGAGCGCGCCCAGATGCGCGCGGAGATTGCCCTGCGCCGAAACCTTCATGGCGCCACCCGTACCGAAACCTTTGGCCCCGTCGCCAACGTCCTCGAGCCAGGCGATGCCGTCACCCGCAATTGCGAGTGGGGGCCGACGCTTATGATCGTGGAAAGCGTCGAGCCTGGTCCTGATGGGATCGGCAAGACGGTCACAATGACCGGCTGGTCCAACACCATCGTGCCCGATCCGGACGAGGGCTTCCTCGATGTCCCGGCCGAGATCGGCCCGCTGCCGACCGAAGCCAGCCGCACCCTGCAGGTGCCGGGCTTCTATTGCGCGTCCTACCAGCGCATCACCGGCGGCAACGAAGAGCCCTATGCCCGCGCGTCCTGGACGTTCATCGACGATCCCAATTGCGAGCGCGTCATCGTCAAGGTCTGGCCGGATGGCGCCGATGAGCTGACGACGGCGCAGTATTTCGAGGCCTCGTCCCGGCTGCAGAACTCATTCCTCTTT
>NZ_JAFKHD010000443.1 GCF_017307565.1 Devosia sp. | reverse complement strand
TCCGCCGGCTTGGCCAGCAGGTTTTCCGCGTCGCGCGGCGATACGCCCGTCTGACTGATGGAGACGTAGAGATAGGGAACGTCGATGGCCGGGAAGCTTTCCTTGGGCAAGGAAAGGTAGGAAGCCGTGCCAGCCGTCAGGACGATCACCATGACGGTGAGGACGACCCTCGGCATCCTCAGAATTTTTTCGATGAAGTCGAGCATCAAACTCGTCCTTAGCTGGCTGCGGTTTCAGCGGAAGCAGTCGCGGGGCTGGCCTTAACGGCCTGTCCGGCAGTCACACTTTCCTGGCCGACGGTGATCACTTCGGTCACCGGGGGCAGGCCCGTCACCCAGACGCCCTGGCGGGTGTCGCTGACGATGGTCACGGCGTGGAAGGCAACGACGCCATTTTCCACGGTCCGCACGCCCAGCACGCCGTCATCGTCGAGCGTCAGGGTCGACTGTGGCAGCAGGTGGCCAGGAGCCGAACCGAGATTGACCACGGCCTCGGCGGTCACGCCGTCCTTGATGGCGAAGTCGGCGTTCGGGATCTCGATTTCGACCGGGAAGGCGCGGGTCGCATTGTCGGCCTGCGAGGCGATATAGGTCACCTTGCCTTCGACGGACTGGCCCGTGACGGTCTTGATCGAGGCGGTGAGCCCGATCTTGGCCAGACCAATGTGCTTTTCCGGAACCATGCCGGCAAAGATCATCGGGTCGAGCTGCACGATGGTGGCGCAGGGGCTACCGGCGTTCAGCATCGAACCGACAGTGGCCACCGGGTCCTGCACGAGGCCGGCCACCTTGGCGTTGATTTCGGTGCGGTCGAGTTCAGCTTTGGCATTGTCGAGACCGGCTGCTGCCTGGCTGACGCCGGCCTTGGCCTGGGCGAGGGCCACGTCGGCGGCATTGGCGGTGTTGGCAGCGGCAAGGCCCTTTTCGCGCAGGCCCGCATTGGTGTCGTAGTTTAGCTGGGCCTGGGCGAGGGCCGCATTGGCCTGGTCGACGCCGGCCTGGGCCTGGGCGACGGCGGCAACGCGCGTACCCTGGTCGAGCGTGCAAAGCTGGTCACCCACTTCCACGCGCTGGCCCTTGGTCACATGCACGACGTCAACAGCACCGGCTGTTTCCGCCACGGCGGTCACCGTCGACTTGGCGCGGGTGCGGCCACGCAGCGGCACATCAATCGGCATCGGCTGGGCGGTAAAGACCTGGGTGCGGACGTCCGGCAGTGGGGCATTGGCACCGGTCGTCTCTTCGTTGCGCTGGGCAATGGTCAGGGTCGGGTCGGTTGCTGGTTCATGGTGCTCGGCCAGAACGCCGGCATTGGCCAGTGCCTGTTGCACCGGACCATGATCCTTGCCTTCGATGACCGAGACGATCGGCTTTTCACCGTTTCCAGGGCCGTTGCCGCCCTGAACCAGTGTGCCGGTGGCGAGCCAGGCGCCTGCTCCGAGCAGGATCAATAGCGCCAGACCATAGGAAAACAATGCACGCATAGAATAGTCGCCCCTTTTATTCCGCCGCGTCCTTGCGCTCGTCGGCTCTCGATAAGTTGATCAGTTCGTCCATATGGGTACGCAGGTACTTCTCTGCAACGCCCAGTACTTCACGACCGTAGTTGAGGACCCAGCAATCGGCTGGGCTGCATTCGTGTTCGTCCCGCACCTGATCCAACTGCTGCCGTTCGGCGATCAGTTGGTCGAGATGTGCCTGCGCCCGCTCTGCCACCAGAGTTTGCGGCAGAATGCTGACAAATCGTGCCAGCAGCAGAAAAGGACTGCGAAATACATCGTCACCGAGCGGAGCATGCAATTCATCTGCAAAGGCCTGCCGTCCGGCGTCGGTAATGGAATAGACTTTTCGTGCGGGCTTGCCCGCTTGCGGCACGGTCCGGCTGGTGACGAGGCCATCGTCCTCGAGTTTTGCCAGCGCGGGATAGATCGAGCCAAAGCTGGCTTCGATGAAATAGGCGAACTCGCCTTCCGTGCACATGCGACGGATATCGTAGCCCGTGGCTTCGCCCTCGTAGAGAACCGATAGGCAGAGCGTCCGCACGTTCATATAGCACAACCCTCCCAGCGTTATGCCGGTTCGATATATGCTGGGGCTATATAACTACAACCCCCGCCGCACAAGATTTACGACGGTTTTGATCGTGCAGATCAGTTAAGCGTTCGTTGCATGGCACTTTTGCTACAAATGAGTGCCTGGTCGAAGTCGGCTACTGCAGCAGTGCCCGCATCTCCGCTGCAGCCTTTTGCGCCAGTTCAAGGCTGGCAGCCGCGACGAAATAGGGGTTGAGGAAGCTCAGTTCGTGCTTCCCGTAGCGCATGGGTGCGCCATCAAGTGTTACCACGGCCCCGCCGGCCGCTTCCAGTACCGCCTGGCCTGCTGCGGTGTCCCATTCGCAAGTTGGGGTAAAGCGAGGGTAAAGCTGCGCATCGCCGCGCGCCAGAAGACAGAATTTCAGCGACGATCCCACCGAGACATCGCTTTCGACATCGAGCGTCTGGCAGAGCTTTTCGAGCGCTTCATGCCCATGCGAACGACTGGCGACGATCCGCAGCCGCGGTAGCCAGCCGACATTGATCGCGCGCTTTTCGGTGATGACGCCATCGACCACGCGCCCGGTCCATGCGCCACCGGCATCGCCGACGAAGAGCCCGCCTGTCACTGGCGCCAGCACCACCCCCATGGTCGGCTGGCCATGTTCCACGAGCCCGATATTGACCGTGAACTCGCCATTGCGCTTGATGAATTCCTTGGTGCCATCGAGCGGATCGACCACGAAATAGCGTTCGCCCAGTTTCGGCACGATCCCGGCCGCCACGCTCTCTTCGCCCAGCACCGGCAATCCGGTCCCGGCGAGCGCCGCAATGATCACCTCTTCCGCCGCCGCATCCGCTTCGGTCACCGGCGAACCGTCCGATTTGGCCACGGCGTGGATCGGCCTCGAATAGACATCGAGGATCACCGCCGCGGCGGCAATCGCTGCCTCGACCACGATGTCGGTAAGGCTCTGGGTAGCGGCAAGGGCAGATGTATCGGTCATTTGGCCGGCTTTTTGCGGAAAAGTCAGCGCGTGTTTACGCCCGCCAACCCCGCCATGCAATCGATGGATTTTGCCGACGGGGCAGGGCGCCCCAGCCCTTCGTGCCCTCCACGCCACGCGCCAGTCCCGCGAAAGCGGGAAACCCCCGTCTAAGCAATGAGCACCCCGACGCCCCTACCGCAACAACCCCTGCCCACCATCGATCCATACTGGCGTCCCGGTAATATGCCGCGCTCCGTCCGACACCAGAAACAGCACCGCCTCGGCCACATCCTCGGCCTTGCCCGGCGCACCCCCGGTGATGGGAATATCTCCTTCCGGAAACTCCACCGGAATCTCGGTCTTTTCTCTGCCGCGCTGTTCGGTATTGTCCGAAATCTCGCTCTCGATCGCGCCCGGACACACCGCATTCACCCGGATTTTCCGCGGCCCCAGTTCCAGCGCCAATTGCTGGGCCAGCGCCACCTGTCCCGCCTTCGTCACCGAATAGGCGCTCGCCCCCGGCGTCCCAAAGGCCCGGGTGCCGTTGATCGACGAAACGATTACCACGGCCCCGCCACCCGCTGCTTCCAGCTTCGGCACCGCATGGTGGATGGTCAGATAGGTGCCGCGCAGGTTGACGCTGATGGTCTTGTCCCACTCGTCGGGCTTCAGATCCTCGATTGGCGCCCAGACCCCATTGATCCCCGCATTGGCAACGACAATGTCGAGCCGCCCAAACCGCTGCACCACGAGCTCGATGGCCCGCTCCATGTCCTTATCGTCAGAAATGTCGGCGGTGATGCTGAGCGCGGGCCCGCCCAGCGCCTCGATTTCCTCCGCCGTCTGGTCGACCTCGTGCTTCGTCCGGCTCAGTACGGCCACGGCCGCCCCCTCGCGCGCCAGCACCAGTGCGGTCGCCTTGCCGATGCCCGAACCAGCCCCGGTCACCAAGGCAATCTTGCCCTTCAGTCTTTGCATCTCGGCCTCCTGTTCAGGAGGCACAACGAAAAAGGGCGGCGCAGGGTTGTCCCGCGCCGCCCGATTTCCGATCACTTCAGGCTGTCAACGCGCCGTGTGATCCTGCTCGATGATCCCATGCGTCAGGCTGCCGGTGGCAGGGTAAAGCGGAATGAGGCAGGCCTGCAGCGCGTGATAAATGTCCGGCTTGCCGACGAAAAGGTTCGAAGCTGGCGTCAGATCTTCCTTGAGTTCGCTGAGCCAGCCGCCGCGCGCATGGTCGATCACGTGGTTTTCGGCATAGTCCCAGAGCTTGCGATACCAGGCCTGGAAATAGGCGTCGTTGTCGTGCGCGCAGATAAAGGCCGCAGCGCCAATGGCCTCGGCCACTGGCCACCACAGCTTTTCGCGGATCGCCGGCTTGTCGTCCCAGTCGAGCGTATAGAAGAACCCGCCATGTACCTTGTCCCAGCCAAGGTCGATCGAGTTCTGGAACAGGCGCCGCGCCGCATCGGTCATCCAGGCATGCTGTTTGTGCCCCAGAACCCAGAGCTGGTAGAGCAGGCGCGCCCATTCCAGCCAATGGCCCGGCGTCGTGCCGGAGGGGCGGAACATTTCGTTCTCGTGGCGATAAGTCTTGTCGACCACCCAGCTCTCGTCAAAATGCTCGGCGACGCGATGCCCCAGCACCACGGCGTTTTTCTTGATGATCAGCTCGGCAATCCGCTCGGCCTTCTTGAGATAGGCCTGGTTGCCGGTCGCCTCGAAGGCAGCCATCAGCGCCTCGGTGAGGTGCATGTTGGAGTTCTGGCCGCGATAACTGCTGATCGGGGACCAGTCATTGGCGAATTCCTCGCGGACCGCACCCTGCTTCTCGTCCCAGAACCGCTTCTCGATCACCTCGGTCGCATCAGCGATGACCTTGTCGGCCAGCGGGTGCCCCACCAGCTTGGCGCTGGCGCCGGCCAGCAGCACGAAGGCGTGGCCATAGGCCTGCTTGGCGCCATCGACAAAACCATTGTCATCGAGCGACCAGACATAGCCGCCATGTTTCTGGTCGCGATGCTTGTTCCATAGATAGTTCATGCCGTGGTCGACGATTTCGTCCGATCCCGGCCGCCCGATAAGGCTGCCCACCACGGCGCAATGGATCATGCGCGTCGTGACGTGGATCTGCCGCACGGCATTGTCTTCGTTCAGCGGCATGCCCTCGTCGTCGAGCTCATAAAACCCGCCCTTGGGGTTGATCGAGGCCGCTTCGAAAAAGTCGAAGAGGTCGTTCGCCTGACGCATCAGGTATTGGCGGTGAAAGGGGCGCTTCTGCCAGGGGCTGGCATTGGTCTTGGGCAGAGAGGTGGTGGCGTCGCTCATCGTGGCTCCCGTCCGGCAAACAAAACCGGGCATCTCCGAAGCTTCTACCGGCACTTTCGCAACGTTGCAAATCCTTGTCCTGAGCCATCCGCTGGCGACCTTTGCGCCCTCGTGCTAGATTGGCACCAGCTCATTGAGGAGATAGGCGCCATGTCTTTCCTGCGGGCCCTTGTTTCATTTCCCGATAGTCCGAAAAACGGTCGTGCCCCACACGGCAGCCCGATCCTCGTCCATGCCACGGCCGAGGAAACCGGCGGCACCATCGGCATGTGGGAAAACTTCATCCCCCCGGGCAAGGGGCCGACGCCCCACACCCACACCCGCGAAACCGAGGTGTTCCGCGTCATCGAGGGCACGTTCCGCTTCTGGTGCGGCAATGACGTCATCGAAGGCGGCGCGGGCACGGTGGTGACACTACCGCCCCACGTGCCCCATCACTGGCTCAATATCGGTGATACCACCGGCCGCATGATGGGCATCGCCACGCCCGGCGGTGCCGAACGGCTCTTTCTCGAACTAGCCGCGCTCGAAAATCCAACGCCGGCCGACATCGCCCGCATTGAGCAAAGCCTCGGGATCACCAGCCACTAGGTTTTGGCGTACCACGCCTCCGCCCGCCGCACTTCCTCGGCCGATCCAAGGATCACCGGCACTCGTTGGTGAATGCCGCTCGGCTCGATATCCAAGATCCCCAGCCGCCCGGTCGTCGCCAGCCCACCGGCGCCCTCGATCAGCCAGGACATCGGATTGGCCTCATAAAGCAGCCGCAGCCGACCACCCTTGCTCACGGTCTCGCTGTCGAGGGGATAAAGGAAAATCCCGCCGCGCATCAGGATGCGATGGATATCGGCCACCATCGAGCCGACCCAGCGCATATTATAGCGCTTGCCTGCCGGACCCGTTTCCCCGGCCACGCTTTCCTGCACATAGCCAGTGGTCGCCGCGTCCCAAAAGCGCTCGCGCGCCGTGTTGATGGCAAATTCGCCCGAAGTCTCGGGCACCTTTGCCGCCACGACCACCTGCACCCACTGGCCCTCGGCATCGAGCGTAAACACCGACACCGCCCCGGCAATGCGAACCACCAGGCTCGTCGCCGGCCCATAGGCCACATAACCGGCGGCCGCCTGCGCCCGGCCTTTCTGCAGCAAGCCGCCCGCGCTCTTCAGCACCGAAAAGATGGTGCCCACGGTCACGTTCACATCGAGATTGGAAGAGCCATCGAGCGGATCGGTCGCCACGATATAGGCGCCGCCAGTGCCAAGCTGCACCGCGTCGTCTAGCTCCTCGGAAATGAGCGTCGCAACCGCCGCATTCTCGCGCAGATGCTTGAGGACGATGTCGTTGGAGATGACGTCGAGCGCCTTCTGTGCCTCGCCCTGCACATTGGTGTGGCCGGCAAGGCCGGTCTGCCCGGCAATCGGGGCCACGCGCAACACGCCCGAAAGCTCGGCGCTCGCCGCCGCCATGCTGGCGATTACGCTCTGCAGAGCCAGATCGTCGGTTTCGGACTTAAGCCATTGCGCGAGCGTGGTCATGGGCAACTCCTTGTTGCCGCCACTGTCGCCATTGATGCCGCCCGGACAAGACCGACTTTCGTTTAGGCACGCAAACAAAAGCCCGCCGCAGGCTATCCCGCGGCGGGCAATTTTCTTCGTCGGGTCTCAGCCCTCGCGCGCCAGATCAGCGAGAAGACCCGCCGCCACGCTCAGCCGCGACACCGTCGCTGCGCCGCCTGTCAGCTCGGTCACCGCCTTCACGGTCCGGGCAATGCCGGCCTCGTGCTCGCCCTGCCAGGTGGCGAGATCGCCCGATTTGAGCACGTCCGCCGTCAGGTCGCGCAGCGCGCGCATCAGGTTGGCGAGGGCGCGGTCGAGCGCCATGCGGTCGAACCGGTCTGCAAGGGCAATGCTGCGTCCTTCCTCGACGATGCGGAAGAGGTCGAACTGCCCCGCCGCGCCAAAGAAGGCCTCAGCCGCCGCCTCGATCGAGACCCCGGCGCGTTCCGCCACCACCACGATATCGCTGGCATTGCCGATCACCGGCAATTCCCCGATCCGCTGGGCCAGCTCCTCGCTCACCCCATGGGTTACAAGGCTCTTGACCCGCGCCGTCAGTGCATCGCGCTCCTTGGCCGAGAGGAGGCCCGCGCCGACACCGCGCAGCGCCTCGACCCCGGCCTTGTGCCGTTCGACAAGCGCGGCCACATCGCTGGCCCCGACATTGCCATTGCGCAGGAACCACAGCGCTTCGCGATAGAGCAGGGCTTCCACCTGCGCATAAAGCGTCAGCTGCACCGATCCCGGCACCTTGGTGTCGAGCGCATCGATCGACTGATAGAGTGCGGTGAGCCCATAGATGTCGCGCACCGCCGCATAGGCGAGCGCCACGTCGCCGGCACTGGCGCTGGTTGCCGCCATGAGTTCGGAGACGAAGGCCGGGCCGCCGCGATTGATCATGGCATTGGCCAGCACCGTGGCGATCACTTCGCGCTTCAGTCGGTGCCCCTCGATTGCTCCCGGATAAGTCTCGTGCAGCGCCTTGGGGAAGTAGCGGAAGAGCTCGCCGGCCAGATAGGGCGTGTCGATGGCGCTGCCGACGATCAGGTCGTCGAACAGGGTCAGCTTGGCATAGGCAAGGATCACGGCCAGCTCTGGCCGTGTCAGCCCATTGCCCTGCGCCGTCCGTGCGTCGAGCACGGCGTCGGTGGGCAGGAATTCGACGGCCCGGTCCAGCAGGCCGCGCTCTTCCAGCCCCTCGATCAGCACGCGATGGTCCGGCAGCTCCGCCGTTCCCGAGCGTTCCGCAAGCGATATGGCAAGGCTCTGCAGATAGTTGTTCCGCAGGCAGAGCGCCGCCACTTCGTCGGTCATGCTGGCGAGGAAAGCTGTGCGCGCATCGGCATCGAGTGCCCCCGCCGCCACGACCGGCGCCAGCGCGATCTTGATATTGACCTCAAGGTCGGAGGAGTTGACACCCGCCGAGTTGTCGATGGCGTCGGTATTGATCCGCCCACCCTTGAGCGCATAGGCGATGCGACCGCGCTGAGTCACACCCAGATTCGCGCCTTCGCCTACGACGCGGGCGCGCACCTGGTCCGCCGAAACGCGGATCGCGTCATTGGCGCGATCACCTACGGCAGCATCATCTTCTTCTGCCGCCCGGATATAGGTGCCGATACCGCCGAACCACAGCAGGTCCACCTGCGCCGAAAGAATGGCCCGCATCACCTCGTTTGGCGTCGCGGTAGCCTTCTTGAGGCCGAGCAGAGCCTGCATTTCCTCGCTGAGCGCAATGACCTTGAGGCTGCGCGAGAACACCCCGCCGCCGTTGGAAATCAGGCTCTTGTCATAATCCTGCCAGCTCGAACGGGGCAGGGCGAAGAGCCGCTTGCGCTCGGCAAGGCCCACGGCCGCATCCGGCGAGGGGTCGATGAAGATGTCGCGGTGGTCAAACGCCGCCACGAGCCGGATTTCCGGCGACAGCAGCATGCCATTGCCGAAAACGTCGCCGCTCATGTCACCCACACCGGCAACGGTGAAAGGCTCGGCCTGGATATTGCGGTTCATCTCGCGGAAATGCCGCTTCACCGCTTCCCAACCGCCACGCGCCGTGATGGCCATCTTCTTGTGGTCGTAGCCCGCCGAACCGCCCGAGGCGAAAGCGTCGCCGAGCCAGAAGCCGCGCGAAATGGCGATGGCATTGGCCGTGTCCGAGAAACTCGCCGTGCCCTTGTCCGCCGCCACCACGAGATAAGGATCGTCCCCATCGCGCCGCATGGTATCGACCGGCGGCACGACGGCGCCATCCACCAGGTTATCGGTCACATCGAGTAGCGAGCCGATGAAGATCTTGTAGCTCTCGGTGCCCTCAGCCATGAACGCATCGCGCGCCATGCCGGCCACGAGCCGTTTGGGTACGAAGCCACCCTTGGCTCCCACCGGCACGATCACGGCGTTCTTCACCTGCTGCGCCTTTACCAGGCCCAGCACTTCGGTGCGGAAGTCTTCCGGCCGGTCCGACCAACGCAGACCGCCGCGCGCAATCGCGCCAAACCGCAGGTGAATGCCTTCGACGCGCGGCGAATAGACCGAGATTTCGCGATAGGGCCGGGGGGCGGCCATGCCGTCCACCTTGGCGCTGTCATACTTGATCGCCAGGGCCGGGCGACGCTGGCCATGCTCGTCCCGCTGGAACGAGTTGGTGCGCAGCGATGCATCGACGAGGTTGAGGAAGCGGCGGATGATCGTGTCTTCGTCGAGCGATGCCGTCGCCTCGAGTTGCGCCGCGATGGTGTCGCGTGCTGCCGCCTCGGCCATGCCGCGGCTGGCAAGGGCCGGGTCGTGCAGAGCCGCAAACAGCGTCACCAGCGCCTTGGCGGCTTCCGCCTGGGTCACCAGCACCTGCGCGATGTAGCGCTGCGAATAGGAAATCCCGATCTGCCGGAGATAGCGCGAAAACGCCCGCAAGAGCGCCGCTTCCGTCCAGTCGAGCCCCGCCTGGGTCACGCGCGTATTGAGCTGGTCGCTCTCGGCCGCGCCACCCCAGACGGCGAGCAGCCCCGCCTCGATGGCCGCGCCGCGCGCCGCCACGTCCAGTTCCGCGCCATTGCTCGGCGCCAGCACCATGTCATGCACGAAGCGCTCGATCCCGTCGCGCGGGATCACCGTATAGGTGCGCTCATCGATGACCTTGAAGCCGAAATGCTCGAGCATGGGCACGCGGTCCGAAAGCGGAATGGCGCCGCCCTTGGCGTAGAATTTTAGCCCCAGCGCACCCTCGGCACCCTGCCGCGCCCGCAGTTTGAGCGCGATCTCGCCCTCGTTGACGCCACCGAGCACCGCGATGTCGTTGATCGCGTCCTCGGCCGTGTTGCGCGATTGATAGGCGGTGGAGAAGGCCGCGCGATAGTCGCTGATGGCTGCCGGATCGGGCGCCGCCTTGAGCAGCAGGTCCGAAAAGTCCTGCGTCAGGCCCTCGACCCGCGCCTCAAGCTCAGTCCGGGTCGGCGTCGGAGTCGGCCCGGCCACGCGGCCGATGATCACATGCAGCCGCACCAGGTCCCCTTCGGGGAAGTTGGGGTAATAGGCCGAAATCCGGCCGTCATAGACATCGGCGAGATAGCGCGTGATCCGCGCCCGCACATCGCCGTCATAGCGATCGCGCGGCACGAAAACGAGGATCGAGACGAAATTGTCGAACCGGTCGATACGCGGCAGCACCCGTACGCGCGGCCGGTCATAAAGCGCCGCGATCGCCTCGGAAAACTCGGCCAGCTGCGCCGTGTCGATCTGGAACATTTCGTCGCGTGGATAGCTGTCGAGCGCGCTCAGCAGTGCCCGCCCGGCATGGCCCAGCGGATCGAGCCCGCTCTTGCGCATCACCTCGCCGATCTTGCGGCGAATGATCGGCACCTCGGTATGCGGCGTCGCCAGCGCCTGGGCGGTGAAAAGCCCGGTCACGCGCAGTTCTCCGCGCACCGCGCCCGCGGCGTCATAAAGTTTGACTGCCACATAGTCCATGTGCGCGCGGCGATGCACGCGCGAGCGCACATTGGCCTTGGTCACCAGCAGCGGCTCGTTCGAATTGAGGAAGGCCACCAGTTCGGGCGTCGATTCCACATAGTCCTTGCCGAGGCGCAGCACCTTGAGGTCGGTATCGCGCAGAATGCCGAGCCCGCTGCCATCGACGGCGACGAGGTCCTGCCCGTCGAGCCGATATTCGCGCACGCCGAGGAAGGTGAAATTGTGCTCGGTGAGCCATTCGAGGAACAGCAGCGGCTCGTCGCGCAGCCCCGGCTTCAGGCCATCGAGCCCGGCCATGGCCTGACGCAACTGGTCGAGCATGCCGCGCCAGTCGCCCACGGCCCGCGCCACATCGCGCAGCGTCGAGGCAATCTCGGCATGCAGCGCATCGAGATCGGCCACCGGCTCGCTATGGATATGGAGCACGCTCAGCGCCGCACCACCGCTTTCGACCACGGCGCGCTGGCTCACATGCACCACCGGGTGCGAGAACAGCCGGACCACCCCGCCCATGGCGCGCAGCGCTGCCAGCGTCGAATCGACGATGAAGGGCATGTCGGGAGAAATGACGTCGATAACCAGCGGCCCGCTGGCGGTCTGTGGCGGCGTCATCTGAATGCGCGTCTCGGTCAGCGGCCCGCTGACAGCAGCATC
>NZ_JAFKHD010000015.1 GCF_017307565.1 Devosia sp. | reverse complement strand
GAAATGATTGCGCGACAACCAGAACTTGAGAAATACAGCGCAGCCAATGGCGGCATGGATCCAGGGCTTAACAACCCGCTCGGTGCACGCGCTCTCTATATTTTCCAGGATGGTGTGGACACACTTTACCGAATTCACGGCTCGCCAGAATACTGGACCATCGGCAAAGCCGTATCCAGCGGATGCGTCCGACTGATCAACCAGGACATCATCGACCTCTACAATCGTGTTTCGACGCCGGCACCCGTGATCGTTCGGGGCGGTTCGACAGCTTAGATGTCAGCACGAAAAATCACTTGAACCTCTAGCGGGCAGAGCTTGTAGCCTCCGGCTTTCAAAAGGATTCACCCATGAAACGTCGCAATTTTCTCATCTGCACTTCAGCCATGGCGCTGGCTTGCGCTGCATCGCCACTGGCATTTGCACAGCCAACCGAGCAGGAGCTTCTCGTGCCAGGAGCCCTGCCGGACAAGACATTCGGCACCGACGATGCACCTGTAACTATCATCGAATACGCGTCTCTGACTTGTCCGCATTGCAGAACATTCCATATCGACGTCTGGCCCGGCCTGAAGGAGAAATATGTCGATACCGGAAAGGTGCGCTTCATCATGCGCGAATTCCCGTTCGACCCGCGCTCCACCGCCGGCTTCATGCTGGCGCGGTGCGCGGGCGACGAAAAGTGGTATCCGACCCTCGACCTTCTTTATCGAACCCAGGAGACATGGGCCCGCGCCTCAGACGGAACAGGCGCCATGAAATCTGTCATGGGCATGACCGGCATGGACGAAGCCGCGTTCGAAGCATGCCTTCAGAATGAGGAACTGATGCAGCAGGTGCAAGCGGTTGCAGAAGTTGGGCGCGGCTTTGGCGTCGATTCCACCCCTACTTTCTTCATCAATGGCAAAATGTACAAGGGTGCTCTGAGCGTCGCGCAGTTCAGCGACACCATCGATCCGCTGCTTGCAGCGTCGGGCCAGTAGGGACGCCATCAGATGACAATCTTATTTTCCAATTCTTCAAGAAGCCTGCGTCGGATCGCCCTGGCTCTTCTGATGACCACAGCATGTAGTTCGGCATTCGCACAGCCGGAAGACGTTGTCGCCCGCGTGAACGGTAGCGACATAACACGTGCAGACGTCGCGGTGGCTCAGGAGATGTATGATTCCCAACTCGGGACCATGCCAGACGATGCCAGACTCTCTGTTATCGTCGATACGCTGATCGAAATGCGGATCATCTCCGACGCAGCGAA
>NZ_JAFKHD010000442.1 GCF_017307565.1 Devosia sp. | reverse complement strand
ATCAGCACCCGCATCTCTTCTTCAAGCACGAAAGGGGGATTGATGACGATCATGCCGGTGCCATGAAGGCGCGGCGGGTTGGAAGGCTGGCGAATGGTCAGCTCAAGCCTCAGGATTTTCGGAATACCCGATGTCTGGAGCAGAGCGACGAACTTATCCACGTCTGCCACATCCTTGATAGGATACCACAGGGCATAGAGCCCGGTAGGCCAACGCTTGTGAGCTTTGATGAGGTTCTGCGCCATACGCTCGAATTCATTCCGCTCCTCGAAGGGCGGATCGATGAGCACAAGGCCGCGCTTCTCCTTGGGCGGCAGATGTGTGCCAAGGGCCTGCCAGCCATCGACATGCGTAACGCGAACCTGAAAATCGCCGGCAAAATTCTCGCGCAGCGCTTCGACATCGACCGGATGCAGTTCGAGCGCCATCAGCCGATCCTGCTGCCGCAGCATGTTTCGCGTGATCAGCGGCGAGCCCGGATAGAAGCGCAACGCGCCATCGGGACTCTGTGCCCGGACGGCATCCAGATAGGGAACGAGGAGATCCTGAGCAGGCCTGGGCAGGTCGCGCTCGATGAGGCGCCCAATACCATCGACCCATTCGCCGGTCTTTTCGGCCGCCGCCCCCTTGAGGTCATAGAGCCCCACACCGGCATGGGTGTCGATGACGCGAAACGGCGCATCCTTGCGCATCAGATAGGCAAGGATGCGGGTTAGAATGGTGTGCTTGACCACGTCGGCAAAATTGCCGGCGTGGAAGACGTGACGATAGTTCATCAGTGGCGCGCCTGTGCCGTGAGAATGGTGACCGCAAAGGCGGTGAAGATCGCTGCAAAGCTCCAGTTCAGCGTCCGTTCTACCCATTTGCTGCGTTTGAACGCTGCGGCCAGCCAGTCGGCCGCCATCACCGTGACGAGACCAAGTGGGATCGAGAGCAGCACAAACTCGAAGCCGAGGAAAAACAGCTTTGAGGTCGCAGCAGGATCATGCGCATCCACGAACTGGGGCAGGAAGGTCACGAAGAACAGCACCACCTTAGGATTGAGGAGGTTGATCCCGAGCCCGGTCGCAAAACTCTGTCGCACGGTCGGCGGCTTCTTTGCCGCCTCGGCGATCCGAAGGCCGCCGCCATGCACGATCGCCTGGTAGGCCAACCAAATAAGATAAAGCGCACCAACAATTTTTAGCGCCAGGAACAGCGGAGGAGCCGCTATGATCAGGACCGAAATGCCGAAGGCTACCAGCGTCGTGTGGACGAGAATGCCGGCCATGGCCCCGAACATCGCGGCGACCCCATGAGCGCGGCCATAATTGATGGCGCGACTCAACTGCAGCGCCATATCCGGCCCGGGCGTTATGGCCAGAACCACCGTCGCAATCGCGAAGGCCAAAATAACGTGCAGGTCGGGGATAAGGGCAGACATGGCTGGTTTGGCCTTGGGGCAACGAAGTGTTGATCCGGTATGGCACTAACCGCAGGCGCTGAACAGGTTCTAGCTCACCGGCAGCTCGAAACTGCGCTTGATCGTCTCCATGGGCACGTCGGTCTTGACGCTCTGGACGCTGGGAATGCGCATGAGATAATCCGACTGAAACCGCCAATAGGCGTGCAGGTCGGTCGTCACGATGCGCATGATGGCGTCGCACTCGCCCGTGGTAAGGTAGCACTCCGCGACTTCGGGATATTTTCGCACCGTCTCGGCAAACTGGTTCGTCGTCTCGGCATCCTGGGTCTTGAACCAGATGCGCGCAAAGACGGTCAGCCCCAGGCCCAATTTCTGCCCGTTGAGCACGGCAACATACTGATCGATGACGCCATTTTCTTCGAGCAGTTTCACACGGCGCAGGCAGGGCGAGGGCGACAGCCCGACCTCATTGGCCAATTCGACATTGGACATGCGCCCATTGCGCTGCAATGCTTTCAGGATACGGCGGTCGATGGCATCAAGCATTTCTGGCATCTTTCCGTCCCCATTCGTGCAAAATTGGCATAATATGCCAGAAATTGGCAAGGACCTGCGATAATAGCAAGTTCATTGCGCATCGAGTGATCTATCCTGTCACCATCAGATCTTGGGACGACAACCATGGCGAATGAAATCAAGAAAGTCGTGCTGGCCTATTCCGGCGGCCTCGACACCTCCATCATCCTGAAATGGCTGCAGGAAACCTATAATTGCGAAGTGGTGACCTTTACCGCTGATCTCGGCCAGGGCGAAGAGCTCGAGCCGGCACGCAAGAAGGCCGAAATGTTCGGCATTAGGGATATCCGCATCGAAGACCTGCGCGAAGAATTCGTGCGCGATTTCGTCTTCCCCATGTTCCGCGCCAATACGGTCTATGAAGGCCAGTACCTGCTCGGCACCTCCATTGCCCGCCCGCTGATCGCCAAGCGCCTCGTCGAAATCGCCCAGGAAACCGGCGCCGACGCCATTTCCCATGGCGCCACCGGCAAGGGCAATGACCAGGTCCGTTTCGAACTGACCGCCAATGCGCTCGATCCCTCGATCAAGGTAATCGCCCCCTGGCGTGAATGGGACCTGCGCTCGCGCACCCAGCTTCTCGCCTATGCCGAAGCGAACCAGATCCCGATCGCCAAGGACAAGCGCGGCGAGGCTCCGTTCTCGGTCGACGCCAATCTCCTCCATACTTCGTCCGAAGGCATGGTGCTGGAAGACCCCGCCGTTCCGGCTCCCGACTATGTCGCCCAGCGCACGGTCGATCCGGAAAAGGCGCCGAACGAGCCCGAAATCATCACCATCGGCTACGAAAAGGGCGATCCGGTCTCGGTCAATGGCGTCAAGCTTTCGCCGGCGGCGCTGCTTACCAAGCTCAACGAACTTGGCGGCAAGCATGGCGTTGGCCGTCTTGACCTCGTTGAAAACCGTTTCGTCGGCATGAAGTCGCGCGGTCTCTACGAGACCCCCGGCGGCTCGATCCTGCTCGTTGCCCACCGCGGCATCGAATCGATCACCCTCGACCGCGGCGAAGCTCACCTCAAGGACGAGCTGATGCCGAAATATGCCGAGCTGATCTACAACGGCTTCTGGTTCTCGCCCGAACGCGAAATGCTGCAGGCCCTGATCGACAAGAGCCAGGAATATGTCTCCGGCGAAGTCACCGTGAAGCTCTACAAGGGCTCAGCCAATGTCATCGCCCGCTCCTCGGCCAATTCGCTCTATTCGATGGACCTCGTGACCTTCGAAGAAGGCGCCGTGGCCTACGACCACAAGGACGCCGCCGGCTTCATCCGCCTCAATGGCCTGCGTCTGAAAACCTGGGCTGCCCGCAACAAGAAGGCGCGCGGCTGATCCCAAATGCCGGGGAACGGGCCAACCCGTTCCCCATCCGGCGCAACTGCTGCCGGGCTCTGCCATTATCGGTAGAGTGAGGCTGTGCAGGGAGGGATCATGCGCCGAATTGGAAGATTACTGGCGCTGATGAGTTTTCTGCTCGCCGCGCCCACTCTCGCCGACGACACCATCTCGGCATTTCTGCAGGACCACGCGAGCGATCAGGGCGACATCGGCATCGCCGCAGCGCGCATTGTCGATGGCCAGCCGGAATTCGGCGCAAAAGGCCCTTTGCAGCAGGGTGCCACCGCTCCCGTCACTGCGGACACAATTTTCGAAATCGGCTCGATCAGCAAGGTCTTCACCAACCTGCTCCTCGCCCAGCTAGTGCTGGAGGGCAGAATGGCCCTCGACCAACCGGCAAGAATCTACCTGCCGGAGGGCGTCGATCTCCCGACCTTCAAGGGGCAGGAAATGACCCTTTTCGACCTTGCCACCCATAGCGCCGGCCTGCCTGCGGTCCCGCCGGAAATGTTCTTCGCCGATCCGTCCAATCCCTATCGGGCCTATACCGCGGATATGCTCTTTACGTCCCTCGCGAGCTATGAGCTCAACGCCGCGCCGGGCACGCACTTTTCCTATTCCAATATCGGCGCTGCCCTGCTCGGTCTTGCCATTGCCCATGTCGAAGGCCAGCCTTTCGACACGCTGGTTGCCGAGCGCATCCTCGATCCGCTGGGCATGTCCGAGACCTATCTCGATGTACCAAAGTCCGCGGAAGCACGCTTTGCAACTGCCCATAACGCAACCGGCGAGCCTGTATCCCACTGGGATTTCGGCGTCTTTTCGCCGGCAGGCGGCTATCGTTCGACCGTCAGCGACATGGCAAAGTTCGCCGCCGCAGCCAGCAGACAGGTCGAGACACCGCTTAAAGAGGCGTTCGCGCTGATGCGGGAACGGACACGACCAACCGATCGCGCCTCGATGAGCGTTGGGCTCGGCTGGATGATCAGCGACGCACCCGGCAGCCGCATTGTCTGGCACAATGGCATGACTGGCGGCTTCAACGCCTTTATCGGCTTTGCCGAAGATGGCAGCGCCGCTTCAGTGGCGCTCGCCAACCGCACCGGCGCCACCGGTGTCGAGAACATCGGTTTTCGCCTGATCGTGGGGACAGAAAAATGACCGGCCGCATCATCATTCTCAACGGCGCCCCCCGCTCGGGCAAATCGAGCCTTGCCAAGGCGATCCAGGCGTCGATTGCTGGCACCTGGCTCAATCTGGGCGTCGATAGCCTCGCCGCGAGCACGCCGCCGGCTCTGATGCCGGGGATTGGCCTGCGCCCTGGCGGGGAAAGGCCCGATCTTGAGACCAAGGTCGCCGAACTCTACGATCTTCTCTTTGCCTCC
The DNA here is from genome assembly GCF_017307565.1 of Devosia sp. Classification (GTDB taxonomy): domain Bacteria; phylum Pseudomonadota; class Alphaproteobacteria; order Rhizobiales; family Devosiaceae; genus Devosia. The sequence continues at coordinate 6,841 of NZ_JAFKHD010000442.1, read as the reverse complement.
ATAGGCCTCGCCGCCCAACGCGGCTTCGACATCGTCAGTGATCTGGGTATGCACGAAGACTACGCAACCCCGCTCCGCATCCTCGATCGCGCTGCTGCGGCGCTGGGGCCGGCCGGCGCGCTTATCATCGGGATCGACTGCGACATCGACGAGATCATGCGCCGGCGGAACGCCAATCCGCAGGGCGGTCTCTACCTCGGCGGCGATACCCCACCGCCGCCTGTGCTGCGCTGGCAGGAGGGCGTCCACCGCAACAATGACTATGACCTTCGCCTCGACATGGGACGGCTGACGCCGGACGCAGGCGCCAGGACCATTGCGGGCCTGCTGGACCACCCACCGGCCCTGCCCGTGCTCGCAAAACGCGCCACCACTCTTTCCTGAAACGATTCAATTCGTTCGAAGCGGCGCTTAAGCCCGCGTTAAATCCCTGCCCTTAGTTTCACCAAAGCGTCATGTTGGACGATGTGACTGAGGGGATCGATGGGGGACTTGGACGCCGGCGCGAATGACGTCGCTGACGCGCTGCTGCTCGACGCAGCGCTGGAAAACATCCCCTATGGCTTTTGCGTCTGGTCCCCGCAATTCCGCCTGATCATGTGGAACAAGCACTATCGCGAGTTCTACGGCTTTACCGAAGATGCGATCCGCAAGGGCATGACACTGGAAGAGGTCGTGCACCTCTCGCACAAGCTCGGCAACCATCCCGGCCAGAGCCCTGAGGCATTCTACGAGGCCTATACGAGCGATCTGCTCTCAAATCGCGGCGGGCTGCGCAACAAGAGCCAGGAAGTGGTCTATGGCGGCCGCATCGTCGAGACCGCGCACGTCTATTCCGAGCGTATCGGCTGGGTGGTAACGCACGAGGACGTCACCGACGAGATCCAGCTTTCGGAAAATGTGCAGCGCCGAAAGCTCGAACTCGAACGCCAGAACATCCGGCTTGACGCAGCCGTGAACAATATTTCCATCGGCCTTTGCATGATGGACGCCAAAGGGCGCCTCGTCATCTGCAACGAGCCCTATGCGCGTATCTACAATCTGCCGGAAAACTTCGTGCGGCCGGGCACGCAGCTCGAAGACATCCTCGGGCACCTTTTCGATGTCGGCATGAGCGCTGGCGGCACAAGGGAAGGCTATATCACCTGGCGGCGCGAGGTCATCGCGCGGCGCGAGTATGGCAAGAACATCCACGAGCTCAACGGCCGCACCATCCTGATGCAGCACCATCCGATGAAGGATGGCGGCTGGGTGTCAACCCACGAGGACATTACCGAGCAGCGGCAGAACGAGGCGCGCATCCACCACCTCGCTCGCCACGACGCGTTGACCGACCTGCCCAACCGCGCGGAATTCCTCGAGGAAATGGCGCGGATGGAGGCCGGACTGCAGCGCGGCGAAATGGCGGCGGTGCTCTATATCGACCTCGACCACTTCAAGGCCGTCAACGACACGCTCGGCCACGCGGTGGGCGACGAGGTGATCAAGCAGGCGGCGGTGCGCCTCTGGGGAACGACGCGCGAGAGCGATCTGCTCGCCCGCCTCGGCGGCGACGAATTCGCCCTGCTGCTCCGCCCCATCGAAAATGCCGATACGGCCGCGCGAGTGGCCGATCGCATCATCAAGACCATGTGCGCCCCGATGAATATCCGCGGCCAGCATATCGAAATCGGCGCCAGCGTCGGCATTGCCGTGGCCCCAGGGGATGGCATGATCACCGACACCCTGGTCAAGAACGCCGATCTCGCCCTCTACAAGGCCAAGAGCGAAGGGCGCTCGACCTACCACTTCTTCGAAACAGGCATGGATGCCGAGCTGCAGCAGCGGCGCCTCATCGAGGCCGGGCTCCGCGTGGCACTGAGCCGCAATGAATTCCGCCTGCTCTACCAGCCGCTCCTCGGCCTTAAGGAAAACCGTATCACCTGCGTCGAGGCTTTGCTGCGCTGGGAATTCGAGGGACGCATCGTCTCCCCTGCGGAATTCGTGCCCATTGCCGAGGACACTGGCCTGATCTCGAGCATCGGCCAATGGGTGCTGAACGAAGCCTGCGCCACCGCCGCCACCTGGCCCAATGGTGTGCGCGTCGCCGTAAACCTCTCGCCGGTGCAGTTCCGCCAGCGTGATCTCGTCGACCAGGTGCACCGGGCGCTGAGCAATGCCCAGCTCGATCCCAAACGGCTGGAGCTGGAAATCACCGAAAGCCTGCTCCTGACCGAGAACGAATCCACCCTGCGTGCCCTCCATCAACTGCGCGGCATGGGCGTGCGTATTTCCATGGACGATTTTGGCACCGGCTATTCCTCGCTGTCCTATCTGCGCTCCTTCCCCTTCGACAAGATCAAGATCGACCGCTCCTTCATGCGTGACCTGGTCAGCCGTGCCGACAGCCAGGCCATTATCCGCGCGGTGATCGGACTCGGTCAGTCGCTAGGCATGTCGACCACCGCCGAAGGCATCGAAACCGAGGAACAACTGGCACTGGTCCGCGCTCAGGGCGTATCGGAAGTACAAGGTTTTCTGTTCTCCCCCCCCATATCCGATGCGGCCCTCGCAAAACTGCTGCGGCGAGAAGCGTCGGTGCGAAAGGCGTCTTGAGCATGCGGGGGCGGGTCTATGCCCAACTGCTCCATATCGCTCGCCGCGAACACGATTCTGCCGAAGCCGAAGACGTGGTGCAGGATGCGCTCGTCGCTGCCATCGCTGCTGGCCGAAGCGATATAGAAAAACCCGACAACGCCCGCTGGCTCACTGGCGTCGTACGCAATCGCGCCCGCATGGAAGCGCGCACGTCCCGGCGTCGCAGGGGCCGCGAGACCGCCTGGCAGGCGGCGCGAGCGCCCGAGGGAAAAGCCGACAATCCCGATCTGGACGCCATTTTTTCCGGCCTCCCCCCAGCCCTGCGCACTTTTGCAGCCCTGGTGCTGACCGGGCATAACCGGCGCGAAATCGCCTATCTGCTCGACTTGCCCGACACGGCCCTGCGCCAGCGCGTTTCGGCGCTGAAACGCCATCTGACGGTCAAGGGGCTCGTGGCGCCCGAGGAACTGACCGGGCTCAATCTCGACCTCGCCTATGGCCGCATTCGCGATGCACTCCTGCCGGCGCTGCTCCGTCACGGCGGCGTGTTCGCCAGCCACGATCCGGATGGGCATCTTTTTTTGATAAAGCGCTCACAAACCGACACCTCGCAGCAATAGGCTGTTGTCTCCGGAAAAGCGGGGACCTCAACGAGAGGATGCGCCATGCTGGCTCAGCCAAGCGAAACCTGTATCATTTTTCATTCCAGCGACCTCGACCGGGCCGAGCGCTTCTATCGCGACGTCTTCGGCATTGCCTTCGAACCGCGAGGCATCGGCGCGGAGCGGCTGCTCTTTGCCCGCCTGAGCCCCGTTTTCAGCATCAGCATCATGCGCGGTGAGGGCCAACCGGGCACAAGCCCCCTGCTGACCTTCACCCTGGCCGACGGCGGCATTGCCGATGTCGTCGACGCGCTCGCCCACTATGGCGCCACCATCGTCTCGCCTGTCGGCCCGGCGCCAGAAGGCCATGGTGCAACCCTTCGCGATGCCGACGGACACCTGCTCGGCCTCTATCAACCCGCCACACAACCTCTTTCCCGCAAGGATCGCAGCCAATGAGCCTCAAACCAAAAAAAGTCAGCATCGTCTTCTATGTCGGCGACATCCTTCGCACCGAAAGTTTTTATAACGACACGCTGGGCCTCGGGCTCGAACGCATGGAGGGCGCAGAACCCTTCTGGCTGCAGGGTTCTATCGAAAACGGCCCCGACCTGATCTTCTTCCAGCAGGAAGGCAAGCGCGGCGACACACCGGCCATCGTCTTCGAACTCGACGAAGGCGGCATTGACGACGTGGTGAGCGAACTGGCGCAGAAGGGCGTCAACATCGTTACCCCCGTCTCCGAAGCCCCCGGCGGCTGGAGCGCCGACTTTCTGGACCCGGATGGTTTTGGTCTCGGCCTCTGGCAATCGGGCGACCTGCCGCGATCGGTGAAGTAGAAACGCTCCCTCCTCGGTCGTTACCACCGGGCTTGTCCCGGTGGTCCATGCCATCCGCAGAATGGCGTGCCTCCCCAAGATGGATTGGCGGGACAAGCCCGGCAATGACGATGAGCTGGGGGTGCTAACCGAGCCGCCGATAGGCCTGCACCACATTGCCCTTGGACGTGACGCGGGCACGAACCAGTTCCAGGCGCGTCGTCGGATCATCAGGCTCGAACAGGTGCCGCCCCTTGCCGGCAATCACCGGGTGGGTGATCAGCGTCAACTCGTCCATCAGCCCGGCAAAGACCAGCTGCCGCACCAGCGAAATGCCGCCCATGGCGCAGATGTCGCCTCCCTCGCCTGCTTTCTGCTCCCTGACGAAATCAAGAAAGTCGCCGTCGATCAGGTGGGCATTGCTCCAGGTGAGATCGGGCGGGCTCAGCGTTTCCGACGCGATGTACTTTTGGACGCTGTTGATAAAGCCGGCAAAGTCGAGATCCTCTTTCGCATTGGGCCAATAGCCCGCCCATTCCTGATAGCCGACGCGGCCCATCAGAACGGTCGAGACGTTGGCCATGACACCACCCAGCTCCTCGCCAAGTTCGGCATCAAAGGAATCGAACTGAAACTCGTTCGGCGCCTCGACGACGCCATCCAGCGAATGAAAAAGGCCGGCTACAACTTTACGCATCTCTTGTCCCTTCAACCTTTTCGGGCTCCCCGCCCGATTGCTGATGCGACGAACGAGGACGCGAAAGTTCGACAATTTTGTTTTTGGCGTTTGGCCCGCTGCGGCGCGGTGACAGCTGGTGAATGGGAAACACCACCGCCCTGCCCGCGTGACCGCGTCAGGTTTTTGCAAGTGGAACGGACCCCGAGACGCCTTCGCCCCTGAGTATTTTAGTTAGTGAGACGAAACCGCCTCGGGGCGCTGATTTTTGGGACAGGACTCACAGCACCTTTTTGAACGCTCGTCGCAAGGCGGCCAGTCCCACGAACCCGCACGAGAACGGTCTTCGTGCGTTCAGCATCCCCGCAGCCGTCCGTCTCGACTCCGTCCCGTGCGGGGAATTTTTTGAGTTTAGGATGGAGTGGTGGGGACGGGGATAAGTTTAGATTACTCGCCTTCGTCGACGTCTCGAAGGTAGTTCAGCTTACGCATGTCATCGAACTTATCGTACTCCGCCTCACAATGGCGATCTGCGTCCAACTTTGAGACACTTCCTCCACCTTTGAGCAGTGGCCTCTCGTTATTTTTGACAAATCGTTCTACAGCACGCTCGGCGTCAGCAGTGGTCACAAGACGCTGCAACTCAGTTTCTTGCTCAAAGTAATCGAGCAACATGTTTGTGAATCTGTTCAGATCTTTAATTTCCGCATCTGCCAAATAATTCTTAGCAGTATAAATGTCTTTTTTGTTTGGGGAACGTTTCTTCCAACTTGTTAGCCCCATATTGGCGGACGACGCCTTCGCTCGGTCGAGGCGTATTTCTGGGGCCGTCATGCTAGTTACGGCATATAGAAGTTTATTCTGGGTAGCCGCAAAAAACGCGTTCTTGGTAGCTTCGCTTAGGGCTTCATAGTCGTTGCATAAAGCAATAATCTGCCGCAGCTCGCGATACACATTTGCTTCAGAAGCCCGGATCTCACGAATTAACTCGCGGAGCTCGCGGAAGTGGTCTCTATCAGCGGGCGCTTTCAAGCGCTCGACGTCAACCACAAAACCCTTCGTCGCGAATTGCACTAGGGTTTCGGTTGCCCATTTTCTAAACATGGTGGCTTGCCGAGAGCTCACTCGGTAGCCGACCGAGATGACCATATCTAGGCTGTAGAGGGTGACGGGCTTAGCGGAACCAGCAATTTGCACTTTTTGCAAATTGCTCTCCTCCTCAAGTTCACCATCCTCAAGAATGTTGGCGATATGACGAGAAACCACGGAGACGTCTCGTCCAAACAGATCGGCTATCTGGGACTGCGTCATCCATAGAGCTTCACCATGGAACTGAAGTTGAACTTCTGTTCCTTTGTCAGTTCCATAAATAATAAATCTATGCCCTGTTCCCGCTTCCTCCGTAATATGTACAGGCTCCGTGGCAGAAGCTTTCTGAAGAAAGCTTGTGAGCGACGCATTTAATTTATCAGATTCCTGAGCCACAGCGATTCTCTTAAGGTTGGCTCCCAATATTAGTGCCTTTCGACATCATAGAACAGAAGGCCCGGGGTATACTCCCGGGCCTTCTTCATTCCAGCGCAGACTATGTCCGCCTAACCACCCATATGTGCCAGCACAGCCAACAACAGCAGCGCCACGATATTGGTGATCTTGATCATCGGATTGACGGCCGGGCCGGCCGTGTCCTTGTAGGGGTCGCCGACGGTGTCGCCGGTCACCGAAGCCTTGTGGGCATCAGAACCCTTAAAATGTTTGACGCCGTGGCTGTCGGTGAAACCGTCCTCAAAACTCTTCTTGGCATTGTCCCAGGCGCCGCCGCCGGCGGTCATGGAAATGGCGACGAAGAGGCCGGTGACGATAACACCCATGAGCATGGCGCCCAGGGACGAGAAGGCATTGGCCTGGCCCGCGATCCAGAGGATCACGAAATAGACGATGATCGGGGAGAGCACCGGAAGAAGGCTCGGGACGATCATTTCCTTGATGGCGGCCTTGGTAAGCATGTCCACCGCGCGGCCGTAGTCGGGCTTGTCGGTGCCGGCCATGATGCCCGGCTTTTCCTTGAACTGGCGCCGCACTTCCACCACCACGGACTGGGCCGCACGGCCCACCGCAGTCATCGACATGCCGCCAAAGAGGAAGGGTAAGAGACCGCCGAAGAGGAG
>NZ_JAFKHD010000441.1 GCF_017307565.1 Devosia sp. | reverse complement strand
TTTTTGATCCATTGAATTTCTCTCCCGTAGCGGCAGAGCCTGAGAAGCCAGAGTCACGGTATGAATAAGGACAATTTGGTGAACCAAGAACGCATGCGAATGCAGCAGGATGATGGATTGGGTCCCACATCGGATATTGGTTCGCGGTTACGCGCACTGTATGGCGCGGTTCAGGAAGAGGGGGTGCCCGATCAACTCCTCGACCTGCTGGAGAAGCTCGACAATGCCGAGCGCGACCAGACCAAGCAGACACGTCAGGGCGGAGAGTGAGCTCATGGCGACCGAGACCCCCTCGTTCAAGCGCGAGATGCTGTCGACCTTGCCCAGCTTGCGCGCCTTCGCCGTTTCCCTGACCGGGAAGCACGACAAGGCGGACGATCTGGTGCAGGACACGGTGATGAAGGCCTGGGCGAAGCAATCCAGCTTCGAGATGGGCACTAACATCAAGGCCTGGCTTTTCACCATTCTGCGCAATGAGTTTTACAGCCAGATGCGCAAGCGTGGCCGCGAAGTGCAGGACACCGATGGTGCCTTCACGGAGCGCCTCTCAGTGCATCCGTCCCAGTATGGTTCGATGGACCTTGAGGACTTCAAGAAGGCCCTGGCGCAATTGCCGGATGACCAGCGCGAAGCGATCATTCTCATCGGCGCCTCGGGCTTCTCCTACGAAGAAGCTGCCGAGATCTGCGATTGCGCCGTGGGCACCATGAAAAGTCGTGTCAGCCGCGCCCGTTCGCGCCTGCAGGAAATGCTGAAGGTCAGCGGCGAGTCCGACTATGGCCCGGACGCGCTATCGACCCAGGTTACGACCAGCAATCACTCATTCTGAAGCGCACTGACGGCGGCCACGGCCGCCGTGAGCGCTTCGGACGGCACCGGCTTCTGCAGGATCGGTATTCCCGGTGACAGGGTCTTATGCAACTCTGCGTCGGCCGTCAGGACGATGACAGAAACGCCGCGCCGGCCAAGCTCGCCAGCAAAGTTCATATTGTCGGGGAGGCCGCGTTCGACCTCGATAATGGCCAGGCTGTACCTGTGCCAGTCCTCCCCCAGCATTTCGCGCGCGTGGGGCGCACTTTGGGCGATAATGACCTCACCTGCGGCAAGGTCTTCGAGGGAAGTCTGAATGTCGAGGGCGATGAGGTATTCCGCCTCAACGACCAAGACCGTCTGGCCAGCGAGCATGCCTACTTCCTCGGTAAAGACCGGATTTCTGCCAGTACCGGCAACTGCTGTCATTTAAAAAAGACATGCCGTGGAACGGGTTGGAGTGTTCTCACGTTAAGACGCGAAACCTTACCAACCCGGATCTGTCCATTGAGCCTCGTCCTACCCAGCGTCGGCAGACGAGTGCACTGCGAGCAGTGCCCACTCCGTGGGCTCCCGAGTTTCCGGGAATTTACTGCGGAAGAGCTGCGTTTCATCTCGGGATTTAAGCGCGGTGAACTCGTTGCTGAATCCGGCTCGATCATCCTTTCGGAAGGCGCTCGCAGCCCGCATCTTTATACCGTACTCTCGGGTTGGGCTTTTCGCTTCAAAACCCTGCCGGACGGTCGCAGGCAGATATTGAACTATCTGCTGCCCGGGGATCTGCTGGGCATGCAGGGGTCGGTTATGTTCGAGATGGAACACTCGGTCGAGGCCCTGACACAGATGGTTCTGTGCGTGTTCCAGCGCGACAAACTCGATGATCTCTTCAAGGGTTATCCCGGCCTGGGATTTGACATGACCTGGATCGCGTCGCGTGAGGAACGAATGCTCGACGAGCACCTGCTTAGTGTCGGTCGCCGAACGGCCGTCGAGCGTGCGGCCTATCTTCTGGCTTTCCTGCATAGCCGCGCCGAAGGGCTCGGAAGGCTTGAAGGCAAGCTTCTGCATGTTCCGATTACGCAGCAACACCTGGCCGATACGCTCGGGCTCTCCATCGTTCATACCAACAAGACGCTACGCAAATTGGCGGACAGAGGGCTTATCCGGTGGCTTGATCGCAGCTGCGAAATCCTCGACGCCGGGGGTCTTCGCGAGCTTGCAGACTGGGAGAAGCCTGCCGAGCGAAAGCGCCCACTCATATAGATAAATGAGCCTCATTGCTGCCATTGCGACATGGCAAGCGGTGGACATACGATAGGTGGCCGTCAGGCTTTTGACAGGGGTCGAGAAGTGACGGTGTGGATGAGCGCGGTGGGACAAAGAACAGCCGGCGTGCAAATGCCAGTTTTGGGGCGACGGACGGCACGAAGGATTGCCGTCTGGGTGTCGCTCGTGCTCGTTTGCCTGGCCGCTGTCGTGTCGCTGTTGTTGATGCAGGGCATGGACCGCCAATTGCGCGATATCGCCGACACTTATGCGGTCCGTGATACTGCGCGCGAACTGGTGAACGCATTGAACCAGGCCGAGGCCAGCCAGCGCGGCTATATGCTGACGCGGGATGCGCAGTTCCTTGACCCCTATCATGCCGCAACGACGCTCGTTGAGACAAACGTCCAGGCCTTGCTCGCGATGACCGGGGACGACCCGGCGCAGGCCGAGCGCGTGCGCAGCATTACCGGCGATATCGCGGGCAAGATGGCCGAGATGGCCCGGACGGTGGAACTGGTTGCCACGGCGCGACAGGACGAGGCGCAGAGCCTTACCGAGACCGGCATGGGTGCTCGCCTGATGGGCGAGGTCCGCAACACGCTCGAAGAGTTTATCGCCGAGGAAAACCAGAAGCTGGCGTTGCGCAACGAGGCGATCGACCGGTCGCGCATCTGGCTGGTGGTAACGATCATCGCGGCGCTGGCGGCGGCAGTTTGCCTCGCCTATGCGCTGATGGCGCGGACGCAGAAGCAGGTCAGCGCCATGGCGCAGCGGCATCGTGGCCTCATTAACCAGAACGAGGCGCTTGAAGCGGAGATCGTCGAGCGCACGAGGGCCATCGAAGAGGCGCGGGCGCATGCCGAGCGCGAGCGCCAGCGTGTCGAGGCGCTGCTGCAGGATACGAGTCATCGCATCGGCAACTCGCTGGCGACAGTTTCCTCGCTGCTGGCGCTACAGCTCATGCGGACCCGCTCGGAAGAGGTTCGCACGGCACTCGAGGCGGCGCGGCTGCGCGTGCATGCCATCGCTTCGGCACATCGCCGTCTGCGGCTTGGTGACGACATGGAAACGGCCAGCGCCGACGAGTTTCTGAGCGCCGTGCTCGAGGATATCGCGACGACGCAGGCCGATTCCGGACGCGTCACGATCGTGGGGAAGATTGACCGCATCGAGGTCAGCGCACGCGATGCGACGACGCTGGGCATCCTCGTCGGCGAGTTTGTGACGAATGCGCTCAAGCATGCGTTTCCCGATGGCCGGCAGGGCAAGGTGGTTGTCTCGCTGTTCCGCGCGCCTTCGGGCGTCCCCACGCTGACCGTGGAAGACAACGGCGTCGGTCTGCCCGAGGGGCATGATGAAAGCGGGTTGGGCTCGGTCATTATTCGCCAGCTGTCTGGCCAGTTCGGGGGCGAACCCATTTATTCGAGTGTTGCCGGACAGGGGCTGACGGTGTCGGTGTCCATGCCTGCCCTCGACAAGGCTCCGGCACCGCCGAGCCAATCCGCCATGGAGTAGACGAAATGCAGGTAGCTGCGATCCTCAATCGTGACAGTGGCACCTTGCGCACCATGGACCTCGACACTTTCTGTGCCGAGGCTGTGGCTGTGTTTGCTCAGGCGGGACACCAGTTGCGGTGCTACGTGGTGAGCGGGGAAGACGTGCTCGATACGATCGAGCGCTTCTCGGTGGATCCCGAGTTCGATGCGATGATTGCGGCGGGAGGAGACGGAACGATTTCCTCGGCCGCCGCTATTGCCCATCGGACCGGCAAGATACTCGGCGTGCTTCCCGCAGGAACCATGAACCTTTTTGCTCGCGCCCTCGGTGTGCCCCCGGATATCCGCACGGCACTGCATGCGGTGGCTGAGGGGACTATTGGGCAAGTAGACCTGGCGACGGCCAATGGGCAGCCCTTTGTGCATCAGTTCGGCGTCGGCATTCATGCCCGCCTCGTGCGCATCCGTAACGGCATGGTCTATCGTAGCCGTATCGGCAAAATGCTGGCGAGCCTCCGAGCGATTGGTGCTGCCGCGCTCAACCCGCCGCGCTTCGACGTTGAGTTCGAGGACGAGAATGGGCGGCAGATGCGGACGGTGTCCGGCATAGCGATATCGAACAATCCGCTCGATGATGGCCCGGTGCCGGTGGCGCAGCGGCTCGATACCGGCCGGCTCGGCGTCTATTTTGCGGGAACGGTAACGACGAGCGAACTGATCAGCCTCGTCATCGACGTGCTGATCGGCCGTTGGCGAGCCAACCCGCAAGTGACCGAGCTCGAAAGCGAACACCTCACCCTCCATTTTCCGAAGCGGAAGCGGGAGGTGCATGCAGTGATCGATGGTGAGCTGATCGAACTGGCGCGGGATGTGGAGCTTAGGATCCTGCCGCAGGCGCTATCCGTCATTCTGCCGGCGCGACCCCTTTAAGAGGCCCGTGGCGGCGAACCGTCACGGGTCGGGCGCGTCCTTGTCCCGCAACAGGGCGAGAGCTGTGAGTGCGGCGGCGGGAATGCCGAGGCGGACCAGCAGGGGAGAGCGGGTCAGCAGCGGCAGCGCGGTCAAGGCCGCGGTCGTCATGAAGGCGCCGGCGTCACTGGCACGACGGCGCTCCGACAAGCGCTTGCGGCGGCGGTTTTCCCCGATCGAGAGGCCGATATAGGTGAAAAGCGCCAGGGCCAGAAATGAGCCCGCCATGATCAGCGTCGCCGGCAAGAGGCCAATGGCCTCGGTCAGCGCGATATGTCCGGCGGCGATGAGAAAGCCGAGCCCGATCGCCGCGAAAACGAGGATAAGCGCGTAGACGATAGCCAGGCCCTTTATGCGGTGGCCCAGCCCCTCGACCTCAAGGCCGAGGAGGCCGGCTAGTGGCATCAAGAGGCCAAGCATCAGCGCGTCAGCAGGGCGAGTACGAAACCGACGCCGAGAGCGGTAGCGACCGCTGTCAGAGGTTTTTCGCGGATCGTGTCCTTGAGCTGCTTTTCGTATTCGCCAGCCTGGTCCTGGACGTCCTCGACCATATGCTTGCCGCGGCGCTTGAGATGGCGGAATTCGGTTTCCGCGATGTCGCGGACTTCGCCGGCTTTTTCACCAGTCAGCTTGCGCAGGGTCTCGGTGATGGACTTGAGATCGGACTGGAGCTGGGCGACCTGCGCTTCGAGTTCCTGCTCGCGCGTCTTGGCGGGAGCACGAGAGCTTGCATTGCCGCTCTTGCGCGTCGAGGTCGGGGCCATATCGGTCGTCGATGCCATTGGAACACTCCTGTTTGTTAAGCGGAAAACGCCTGACGGAGCAGGCGGTTCCCGTGTTTTGAGGCGGCAAATAGAATGCCCCGATGCATCAGATGCACCGGGGCAAGGGGGCGAACGGACAGGGGGGCGTCTGTCCGTTCGCGAGGGCACGAAGCGCTAGGGGCGCGTGCCTTTTTAAGGGTGATGCTAGACGCGTCCCATCAGGACCAGGATCAGCACCACAATGAGGACGACGCCCAGGATACCGGACGGGAAATAGCCGAAGCCGCGGGAATAGCCCCAGCTCGGCAGGGCGCCGATCAGCAGCAGAATAAGAATGATGATGAGAATTGTGCCGAGTGTCATGAAACCCTCCTCAATGGACGCGGCGTCACCAGAGCCCCTGACCCGGGGGCGCCGGAAACTTAAAGCAGTGCGACGAGTAGTGCGGTGGCTGCAGCCAGAATGAGCGCTGCGGGGAGCAGCGCGCGGGCGACATCGCCGAGGTGAGTGGGGGCGGAATAGGCGTCATCCGACCACGTCATGGTGGAACGGCCAGCATGCTTAAAGGTCTGAATTCCAGCCTGCTTCATCTTGTGCCTCCATCGCTCCGCCGGAAGCGGAGTGTTTGGTCATTGCCCTTGAGGGCTGTGTGACAAACAAACGGAGAGGCACAGATTTGGTTCCAGCGGTGCAGCGTGCCGCGCGCTATTCGACCTTGATCACATCGACCGACTGGCGCGTTTCGTGCGAGCCGTGCGTGCGCAGCACACCGACGATGGGCGAAATGTCGGCATAGTCGCGGCCGTGGCCGATGCTGATGTGGTCGGCGCCGGCGATCATCGCATTGGTGGGGTCGAACTCGACCCAGCCCATATTGGTGCCGCACCAGACCCGAACCCAGGCATGCATGGCATCGGCACCTTCGAGCCGCGCCTGGCCGGCGGGCGGGGTGGTGCGGAGAAAGCCCGAGACGTAGCCGGCGGGAATGCCCATGCCGCGAAGGCCGGCGATCATCACATGCGCAAAGTCCTGGCAGACACCCTTCTTGAGCGCGAAGGCCTCGGAGGGCTTGGTCTCGACGTCAGTCGCCTTGGGGTCGTATTCGAAGTCGCGGTGGATGGCGAGGCAGAGCGCCATGGCCTTGGCGCGGACCGTTTCGGCATCCACCGTGGCCCGCTCGGCATATTCGGTAATGATGGGCACGATGGGTGCGCGCGGAGAGGCCGCGAGAAAGTGCTGGGGGCTGTCCGGCTCTACCGACCAGTAGCGAGCGACTTCGAGCCCCAGTTGTTCGAGGGAGGCGGAAAAGTCGGCGGCACTGGCGCCTTCTTCCACCTGCACACGCGCGGTCAAACGGACTTCAAACTTGTCGTGCGGCTCGACGAGGGTGACGTCGCTGACGGTGTTGCCGAAGAAGTCGACGAAGCTCGTCAGCCGGTGCGGTTTTGGGAAGAAGGTCAGCGACGAGGCGATGACCCGCTGTACGCCCGGGACAGTCGTCGGGGCGACGCGGATGTGATGGCGCCCGCCATGCACTGGCGCATCATAGTCGTAGGTCAGGGTCAGGCGGACATCGTACAGCATGGCTCAGGTGAAGTAGTGTGTCGCGATGAGGCTGGCGAGGTGGCCGATATCGCCCGCGATCTCATCGAGCACCGCAGGCGTGACGGTATCTGGCTCGGCCGTGAGGAGACGCGTCTGGATCTGCAGCGCGGCCTTGGCCACGGTGGACAATTGCCCATCGCGAATGCCGCCCGGCAGGGTTTCGAGCTGGGTTCTAAGCTCGGTCAACTGGAACAGCACCGAGCGCGGATTGAGTGGATCGAGCACCAGCAGGTCCACGGCGCTCTGGGTGCCAGCCGTCACCGAATAGCGGCGGCGGTGGGTCATGACGCTGTCGCCGATTTCGAGCAACATTTCCAGTGACCCATCCGGCGCGTCTTCGCCGGTGAGCCAGCCGGTGATGCGGGCGATCTGAATGGCGCGCTCCAGCCGGCGGCCGATTTCGAGAAAGCGCCAGCCGGCGAAGCGGTACATGTTCTCATGCACGAGGCCCGAGAAGCCTGCGAGCTTTCGGAGCAGCACCGTCATGGCGCGGGTGGCGTCGTCCCCGGTCTTGATGCGCGCGGCAAAGCGCTGGGCGGTTTTCTGCAGGTCATTGAGCGCCAGCCAGCCATCGGGCGAGAACCGGTCGCGGATCTGGCCGGCGCTGTGGACGGCGCTGTTGATTGACATGAGCAGGCCCTGCGGCATGGCCTCGGTCGCATCGACGTCGATGGTTTCGAGGAATTCGGCTGAGCGCGTCAGGATCGGCAGGTCGGGCTTGGAGAGTTCGGCAAGACGTGCGTTATAGGCGCGCAGGATGCGCACCGTGGCCTCGCAACGTTCGGCATAGCGACCGAGCCAGATGAGGTTGTCCGCAGCGCGGCTCGGGAGGCTACCGGGCGAATTGCGGACCAGCCTGTCGCCTTCCTGGGGCAGCAGAGAGACCTGTTCGACCGGCGACGACGAAACGACCCAGACGTCTGCCGCCTGGCCGCCGCGCTGCATGGCAAGGGCGGTGGTATCAGGCGTGGAGCCGACGCGCGCGAAGCCGCCGGGCATCAGGCTCCAGCCGTTTTCAGTGCGGGCCGCGAAGACGCGCAGGGTGATCGGGCGCGGCTCAAGCTTGCCTTCGTGATAGACCGGGGCGGTCGATAGGCGGACCGGTTCCTGGCCCACATAATCGAGGCCATGGCTGGCGATGCGGTCCTTGAGCTGCGCCTTCTGCGCCGGCGTCATGCTGGCGCCGAGCGCTGTGCCGCGCAGGTCATCGAAGGGCAGGGTGGTAGCGAAGGCCGGGCCGATCATCAGCGAGTCGAAATTGTCGAGGACATATTCTCGCTCGGCTGCCTGGCCGCACCACCAGGTGGCGATCTCGGGCAGTTCGAGGCCGGTGCCGAAAATGCTCTTGCAGAGCCGGGGCATGAAGGCGGCCAAAGCACGGGTTTCGAGAATGCCGGTGCCGAGGCCATTGATCATGGAAATCGAGCCAGAACGCACCGCCTCGACCATGCCCGGGGTGCCGATGCGGCTGTCGTAGCGCAGTTCGAGCGGATCGGCGAAGCTGGCGTCCATGCGGCGCCAGAGGACGCTGACGGGCTTCAGGCCCGCCACCGTGCGCACCATGACCTGGCCGTCGTCGACGACGAGATCCTCGCCCTCGAGCAGCATGAGGCCCAGATAACGGGCGATATAGGCGTGCTCGAAATAGGTTTCGTTGAGCTGGCCGGGCGTCAGGATGCCGACGCGGCCGCCGTCGCGCTTGGCCTGGGCGAAGAGATGATCGCGGAAATCGCGGAAGAAGCCGGCGAGGCGCTGGATGTTCATCTCGCCATAGACGTCGGAGAGCGCTCGGGTCGTGGCGACACGGTTTTCGAGCGCGAAGCCGGCGCCTGAGGGAGCCTGCATGCGGTCACCCAGCACCCACCAGGCGCCGTCGGGGCCGCGTCCTAGCTCAAAAGCGCAGAAGTGCAGGAAGTGGCCGCTGGCGGGCTTTACACCGACGAGCGGCCGGAGGAATTCGTTGTTCTGCGCCACCAGCTCAGGTGGCAGCAGTCCTTCCTGAACCAGCCGGTTGTCCCCATAGATATCGGCGACGATGCTTTCGAGCAGTTCGGCCCGCTGCTTGAGGCCCCTGGAAATGGTTTGCCATTCGGTTTCGTCGATCAGCAGGGGAATGTGGGCGAGAGGCCAGGCGCGCTCCTTGCCTTCAGCGCCGTCATAAGTGCGGTAGAAGACGCCAGCGTCGCGGAGATATTGATCGGCGCGCTCGAAGCGGGAGGCGAGCTCGGTGGAGCCGAGCGCATCGAAGGCCGACATGAGCCGATCCCAGCCGGGGCGCAGCGCACCGCTGGCATCGACCATTTCGTCGGGCACGCCCGGTAGCAGCCGATAGTCGTCAATGATGCTGGGACCATCGGGGGGCGAGGTGCGGGTTTCGTGTGTCCGCTTGGTCATGATTTCAGGTGAACCGGGGCGGTCGCCGGAGGTCAAGCGTCAGCGGAAATTCGTCCGCTGGCCGCTCCGGGCGGTAGGAATAGGTGCCGGGCGTATAATTGTGCGGCACGAAACGCGCAAGGCGCCGTGCCTCGGCTTCGTTGCCGTTGACGGGGAAAGTCTCGTAGTTCCGGCCGCCGGGATGAGCGACGTGATAGGTGCAGCCACCAATCGGGCGACCGGTCCACCTGTCGTAGATGTCGAAGACCAGCGGCGCGTGTACCGGCATGACCGGGTGCATCCCCGAGGCGGGTTGCCAGGCCTTGAATCGGACGCCGGCGACGGACGTGCCGGCCGTGCCTGTGGCTGTAAGCGGGGTGGGGCGTTCGTTGCAGGTGATGGTATAGCGGTCGGGGTTGG
Source organism: Devosia sp. (assembly GCF_017307565.1). GTDB lineage: Bacteria > Pseudomonadota > Alphaproteobacteria > Rhizobiales > Devosiaceae > Devosia. The sequence continues at coordinate 1,850 of NZ_JAFKHD010000441.1, read as the reverse complement.
GCGCGGTGAGCTTGACCTGCAGGCGTTCGACCGAGCTATCCACATAGCGCACTGTCCCGCCGATGGCGCCTTGCTCGCCCATGACGTGCCAGGGCTCAAGTGCCTGGCGCAGCTCGAGTTTGACGCCCTCAACCTCGACTTCACCGCAGAAGGGGAAACGGAATTCGAGCTGGGCTTCGAACCACGCGGGGTCGAAGGGGAAGCCGGACCGGGCAAGGTCGGTGAGAACGCCCATAAAGTCCTGCCAGACGAAATGGGGCAGCATGAAGCGGTCGTGCAGCGTAGTGCCCCAGCGCACGAGTTCGCCCTCTGCGGGCTCGCGCCAGTAGCGGGCGATGAGGGCGCGGACCAGCAACTGCTGGGCGAGGCTCATGCGGGCATTGGGCGGCATTTCGAAGCCGCGGAACTCGACAAGGCCGAGGCGGCCGGTGGGGCCGGCGGGCGAAAAGAGCTTGTCGATGCAGATTTCCGAGCGGTGGGTATTGCCGGTCACATCTGTGAGAAGATTGCGGAATAGACGATCCGTCAGCCAGGGCAAGGGCGGTTGTCCCGCGCCGGGGGCGGGGACTTGCGCCATGGTGATTTCCAGCTCGTAGAGGCTGTCGTGGCGAGCTTCGTCGAAGCGCGGCGCCTGGCTCGTGGGGCCGATGAAGAGGCCGGAGAACAGGTAGCTCATCGAGGGATGGCGCTGCCAGTGGAGGATCAGCGACTTCAGCAGATCCGGCCGCCGCAGGAATGGGCTGTCGTTCGGCGTGGCGCCACCCACGACGACATGGTTGCCGCCGCCCGTGCCAGTATGCTTGCCGTCGATCATGAATTTGTCGGCGCCGAGGCGGCTTTGGCGGGCTTCCTGGTAGATGGCGTCGGTGGTGGCAACGCAGTCGTCCCAGCTTGAGGCTGGGTGGATGTTGACCTCGATGACGCCGGGGTCGGGGGCGACGCGGATGACGTTGAGGCGCGGGTCGTGGGGTGGCGGATAGCCTTCCACATGCACCGGCTTGCCAATCTGCCTGGCCGACGCTTCGGTGGCGGCGATGAGTTCGAGATAGTCGTCAAGCGAGGCGACGGGGGGCAGGAAGACGCAGAGGCGTCCGTCGCGGACTTCCACGGTCAGGGCGGTGCGGACGGCGGAGTCGATCTCGTTGAGGGTTTGCTCGACTATGGTCTGCGCGGCGGCGGTAGTGATGGGCTGCGTGCGCAGAATAGCCAGCATTTCTGCTGGTTCTGGCAGGTCGGGGCGCGCGGTCGTCGGGTCGTCGGGCACCACGTGCGGGTAGGCGGTGGCGTTCAGGTGAGGGAGGCTGCCGAGCGGCAGGCGGTAGCCTGCAGCGCTATCGCCGGGCACGAGATAGAGTTTGCCGCGGCGGGTCTTCCATTGCTCGGTAACCCAGCGACGACCTGTCGCCGTGGCGTTCCAGCGCTGGACGGGCAGGACATAGCCGGTCGGATTGTTGAGGCCGCGGTCGAATACGGTGGCCATGCGGGCCCGCTCCTCGGCGTCGGCCAGCTTGGAATTGCTGGGGTCGACATTGTCGGGCAGGCGCGATTCCTTGAGGAGCCACTCGGCGGGGTCTTCGTAGGCGGCCGCGACGGTTTCTGCGGTTACGCCGAGATTTTCGGCGATGGCGCGGGCCAATGCTTCCGCGTCGGTGGCTGTAGCGTTGTAGCTAACGCCTTCTTTGGCAATGAGATTTTCGTCGGTCCAGACCGGCTTGCCGTCGACGCGCCAGTAAAGCGAGAAGGTCCAGCGGGGGAGGGATTCTCCGGGGTACCACTTGCCCTGGCCGTGGTGGATGAGACCATTGGGCGCGAAGCGGTTGCGGAGGCGGCGGATCAGGGTGTCGGCGAGG
>NZ_JAFKHD010000135.1 GCF_017307565.1 Devosia sp. | reverse complement strand
TTTGAGGCGCGACAGGGCGCGCGCCAGGGTGACGAGGCGGGGCTGGGCCGCGCGGCGGCGCAGGCGTTCGGGGGCGGTAAGCATGGGTGGTCCAGATTCTGTAGTTGGTACTGTTATGAAGGCCCCCTTCACCCGGCGCTGCGCGCCGACCTCTCCCGCACGGGAGAGTGAAGGAAGGTTAAAAAATCAGGCGACGGGGTCCGAGACGCTGAGATGGGGCGAGACGGTGTCGAGGAGGGGGAGGGCGGCGGCGCCGAGGGCGGCGGTCAACTGGCCGGTCTGGCCGCGAATAGCGCGGGGCAGGGAGCGTTTCTGGCGCGTGGCAACCGAGACGGGCAGAGGATCAAGCGCTGAAATGACCGCTTCGAGCACGGAATCGGGCATGCCGCCGCCGAAAATGACGGTTTCGGGATCGAAGATGTTTTCGAGCATGGCGACGGTGGGCGCGAGATAGTCTGCCGCAACCTCGATCCATTCGAGCAGGGTCGGATTGGCTTCGTCATGCAGCTTCTGGATGTCGTCGACAGTGGCGGCATAAATGCCCGCCATGGCGAGACGTTCGCGCAGGGCAAAGACCGAGACGAAGCGCTCGAGCGCGCCCGCGGGGCCGTAGTGGACCTTGCCTTTGCGCGGGACGAGACCGACATGGCCGATTTCACCGGCATTGCCAAACGCGCCGCGCAGGGGGCGGCCTTCCTGGATGACGCCGAGGCCAAGGCCGACGCCGAAATAGAGGTAGCAGAAGCTGCCGAGCTGGCGTCCCGCACCATAGAGACGCTCGCCGACGACGGCGGCGGTAGCGTCGTTTTCCACAACCACGTGCTGGCCGGTGGCCTTGGCAAAGAGCGCGGCGGCGTCAACACCGGTCCAGCCGGGCAGGGTGGCCGGACCGACCGAGCTCATGCCTTCCACTTCAAAAGGGCCGGGCATGACGACGCCGATGCCAAGGAGCTTGCTGCGGTCGGCGCCGAGCGAGGCTTCGAGGCGCTGGACTTCGGCATTCACCTTGTCGGGCACGGTATCGGGGCCGGTCTCTTCGAGCGGCAGAATGGATTTGGCGCGTACGCCGCCGGAGAGATCGAGAAGGGCCGTGACCATATGGTCGGCGGCGATTTCGACGCCCGCGGTGAGGGGGCCATTGGGATTGACGGCAAACTGGATCGGGGGCTGGCCGCGGCCGGAGCGCAGGCGGCCGAGCTCGACGAGCAGACCCTCTTCGAGCAGTTCATCGACGATATTGGCAACAGCCTGGGCGGTGCGCTGG